>CAKOQD010000005.1 GCA_934101185.1 uncultured Bacilli bacterium
TAATTTAGTTTTCTTTGTGTATCATCATTTGCTCTTGTTTTAATATATGATAATACTTGAAAGTCAAAGTAATTAGTAAGTACTTTACCTTCACTATCTTTTATAGGTAATGCATTATTCATACCTATTTCGTTTGACTCACTATAACTCATTTTTACTTGTCCTGATTGTATTGTGTTTGAGCCAGTTAATAAATCGTTTGCAGATGTCCATATTGCATATGTTCCTAATGATATTATTGCTATACTAAATAATGATAAAGATATCATCATTAATATTTTCTTTTTATTATTATCCATTCTAACACTCCTCACTATAATAATAGTACAATATTTTTACACAATTTGCAATTAGATTTTTTTGTTTTTTTATAAAAATATTTAATCAATAAAAAAAGGACTAAGTCCTAGTGAGCATATAGTCCATGTATTTTTTGTCTTGTTGTATCATCTATATCATTTAATACCCAGTTATTGTCTACTTTAGTTAAAGTAAAATCAATTGTATATTTTACTTTGTCTTTAGTATCTTTTAGTTTACCTATTCTATAAGCAACATACTTAGCATTATCTAATACTCCATCAGTATAGAATTCTTTTTGATTTGCATTATAATATTCTTCAGCATCTGTTGTGGTCTTATAGTAATCGTATACTTCAATTTCAGTTGTTACAGTAGCAGTATCTCCATCAATTTTTTCATCTTTTATTTTATATTTTAGATCTTGATATTGATGTTTCATAACATCTGTATAAGTAGTTCTTTGTTCATCATTCATTAAAGTATCTGTATCTACCATATTTTTTAGTTGTGCTAGAACATTATCATCTAATTTTTGATAATTGTCTAAAAAGTTTTCTACTTTCTTAGTAGGAGTATTATCCATAGTACATCCACATAGTATTATTAAGAATAAAATACATGAAAATGATATTAAAACTTTCTTCATAAAAAAATCCCTCCATTTATATAATGGAAAGATTTAATTTTTTTATACTCAAATTTTATTATTGTTTGATTTTTTTTGAAATAATATTAAGAATATTCCTATTAATACTAATGTACCTAGTAATATGTATACTAATATCATTGTATAATTAGTTTCTTTTTTATTATTATCTGAGTCTTTTATATTATCATCTTTATTATCACTAGGTTTTGTATTTGGAGTATCATTTTTACTCTCTTTTACTTTTAAATTAATTCTTAAATCATTATTTATATAGTTATCTCTTGTTACAACCCACATGTATTCATTACCATTTACTATTTCAGCATTATGAGATGTAACTTCATAGTAATCACTAACTTTTACTAATACTTTTACTTCTTCAAGTAGTTTATATGAAGTAAATGCATACATATCTTTAAGCCTTAATTTTATTTCATTATTACTATTAGTACATTTAAAAGTAGTAGCATTCATATTAGGAATATAAGAATTTTGATATTCATCTTTATTGAATCTATAAGTAAATGTTGAACCTTTTTCATTTGTTTTATTTATATATTTAATTGTATAAGTACCAAGTCCAAAATCATTATTATCCTTATCATCAGACGAAGACACATCTTCACCAGTAGTATTTATAAAAGCAGATTGTTCAAGTGATGGTAGTGCTTTAAAATAGTCTTTTAATACCGTACCACGATATATTTGATTATTGTATTCATCACTATCATCACTATAGATATATGTTTCTTCTTTTATTGATGATTCATCAATTTCTATTGTATAATTAGCTTTACACCCACACAATAAAAATGGAATAAGTAACAAAATTAAAAACTTTTTATTCATTAATCACACACCCCTTTAAAATCAACATACTTAGCAGGATCATCCACTGTATTATTTTTTAGTATCTCAAAATGGATATGTGGTCCAGTTGATCCTCCAGAATCACCTACTTCTCCAATTTTTTGTCCTTGTTCAACATGATCTCCTTCTTCGACAATTACTTTAGACATATGTGCATATTTTGATTTATATTCTCCATCATGTTGTATTAAAACATATGCACCATATCCTACAGTAGCACTATAGTTTTTAGAAACTTGGATTACTTCTCCTGCAGCACTTGCTATTATATCTGTACCCATTGCACATCCTAAGTCTGCTCCATCATGGATTCTCCATGATTTATAAATCGGATGAAATCTTAGACCTTGGCATCCTGTAATAGGACAGAACGTTGGGCTAGGATAGATCCAACTACTATTAAACGATGTACAAGTAGTTTTTACATTATCTTTTCTACTCATTATATCATCATAATTATAATCATCATACTCTTCAGTTGTAAATACTTTTAATTTGTAGTCTGGTGCTATTGTATAGTCTCCAGTTACAAATAATGCAAACTCTGCCTTTCTTCTCCTTTGAAGTCCTAGTTTGCCACTATTAGTACACCTCTTCATAACACTCCACAAGCCTTCATAACTATCATCCTGATAAGATGTTGCCATTTCAGAGAACATTCCTGCACAACCATTATAAAGCATACTAGTAAGTGCATCCTCTTGATAATTAGTAAGGTTTACTCCAGAAAAGAATCTTTTTACTCCCGCTCTTTTAGTTTCTACTGCCTTGATTTCGAAAGGTCTTACTTCATCAACAGGTATACAATCTCCTACTTTCATATCTTCTATATAGTCAGTCGTAACACCATGTCCTACAGTTACTCTATCCCCTGGATTTTGATACACTTTATACTCAGTTTTTTCTTTATCACAATATCTTGTTCCTTCAAAGGCATAAATAAATTTTAAAAGATCTTCTTGTGTTTGTTCTGCCGAACAATTATTACCGTTTGATGCACTGCCTGCAAATATTGCAAATATTATTAAGAATAATATTACAAATAAAAGTAGTATTACAAAAGCAATTATTCCAAATTTTAAGGAAAGTGGTAATTTCATAAAGAAATCAATTGCTCTTTTTTTCAATCCATCTTTAGTTTTGCTTTTTTTCTTATTATCTTTTTCATTTCGTTTAAATATTTTTTTTCGTTTATTATCTCCATCATCAATAGAACTTTTCTTATCCTTCGATTTACTATTCTCATCTTTTTTGCCATCAGTTTTATCTTTATCCTTACCATCATTATTATCGTCTTTTTCATCTTCATTATTCTTGTTTTTTTTATTTTGTATTTTATTATTTATTCCTCTGGCAAGATTAGTAGCATTATTAATATTTTGAGCAGCTTTATTACCTATTTGATTCAAGGCATTTCTTGTCTCATTAGGGTCAGTCATTTTATCACTTAAGTCTTCATTATTTCCCATATTGTTTGCCATATTATTTAATCCGTTTAATGAATTATTGGCAAGATTTACAGCATTAAGACTTTTGTTAAAAAAATTACTATTATTTTTCTTTTGTCCTAAATCAGAATTATTTCCATCATTATTTTCTATTTCTTCTTGTTTTTTATTTTTTATTTCATTATTGTTTTCATTATTACTTTCTTGAGGCTTATTTTCTTCGTTCATAACTTCACCTACTTCCATCATCACTACATTAATTTTAACATAAAAATATGGAAAAAAAAAGAACTAATTTAACTCTTACGTAATTGTCCTTTATTTTCTTTTTCATTTTTTCTTGCTTCGATAAACATTATTTCATATTTTGAAAGGTTGTATTGTTCTTTTATTACATTCTTATTTTCACTATAATAATCATAATTGTCTATTAATTCTTCCAAAAGAATACTTCTGTTAACTTGTTCATTATTGTTACCAATAACTTTATCATAGTCTTTCTTTATACTATTTAATATTTCAATATGAAAATCATCAAGTTTAAATAGACTTTCTACATAATTTTTTGTTGTTTGATAATTGCTACTTTTAACAGTATAAAATATAACTTCTTTTATATATTTTGGTTCTTTATAATTACTTAACTTAGTATCAATTAATATTTTAAGTAGTGCATCATATAGTGATAAATTAGTATTTATCATATAGCTTATTACATAGTCTCTATCATATAAAAGATTGCTATTATTTAGTTCTTGATAAGCATCAAAAATCCAATCAACAGATATTTTATTACCATTATTATTAAACTCATTTTTTATAGATAATAATGCCTCATCTTTAGAAAGTCCCATGCTAACTAATTTATCAAAGTGAGTAGTAATTATTTTAGGATCTAGATTATATCTTTTTACAAACTTGTTTAATTTTGCCTCTGATATATTTTGTTCCTTATTAGCCATGCCTTTAAGTCTATTTATATTTAAAATAGTATTTCTAATTCTTTCTAATTCTGGTTGTTTTATATTATAAATGTCTTTACAAAATACTTGGAGATATTCTAATAAGTCATCATTTGTTATATTTAAATATTTAGAAAATTCTTTTAAAGTATATTCTTTATTTTGGTAATAAATAGTTTTTGGATATTTGTTTTTTAGTTTATTTTTTCTATATCTTTGTTCTAAAGAATATAATTCTTTAGCATAGATATCCCCCTTTGCTACTACTTCTTTTATTTTTTTCTTGTTGGTATAGTACCATACATACATATAGGAACCATCATTAAATTTAATATTATCTTCGTAGGTTGGAAAATAGTTATTACTATTTACAAAGTTAATCATTTCTTTTATTCTATGGTTAAATCTATCATCAATATTTTTTTTATCGGTTTTTTTCATATATTTATCAGATAATTTAATAAGAATAAATGCCTCTTCATTAGTTTTTGACAAGCTTTGTAATTTAAATCTATTTGTTTTAAACCATTCTCCCATAAGACAAGAGTTATCACTAAATTTTATATCTTTAACACCACGTTTTGGAAAAGAATCAGTAGTTGTTATGTAATTAATCATTTCATCTATTCTTTTTTGATATTGTTTTTCACTTGTTTTAGGTATCATTTAACCACTCCCTATATTATCATTATACAGAAAGTGTAAATAAAAAGCAATCAATTATTTGCTAATTAATTGCCTTGTTAATTATAAAACTACTTTAAATTATTATCTTTTTATTATACTACTATTTTCTTCGAAGCATACATTTTTTCCTATTATGCTTCCAAGCACAACACTACCTCCGACTGTGCAATTTGATAAATCTATATCTGCTTCGTTATTGGTTGATTCAATGATCAAATCCCCGCCAATTTCTTTTGGTAATGTCAAATCTTTTACATCAGTATCGTAATCTATGTATAAATAGCTTCCGATTACCTCAGGTAAAACTAAACCCTTTGTATTCTTCAAAGCACCCAATGACAAGTGACCCTTTATTACTTTTGGTAATACCAAATGTTCTACATTTTCTATATTGCTTAAACACAAACTATAGTCGATTACTTCTGGCAATTTCAAAGACTCAGCATCAGTCAACGCTAAATCTAGTGTGCCTCCGATTACTTCTGGTGGAACAAAACCTTTTGCACTAGTTAAGTTGTATAGTTGTAATATTGCACCAACTACTCTTGGTAATTTTACTCCTTCAACGCTAGTTAATTTATCTAAATGTAAATACTCGTGAATTATTTCAGGTAAAACTACATTGTCAGCATTAACTAATCCTCTTAAGATTACGCCGCCTTCTACTTCTTTAGGGAAAACTACATTAGTCGCACTTTTTATATTAGGCATAAGTATAGTTCCTGTTACTTTTTTTGGAAAAGTTATTCCTTCAAGATCAATAGCATCAAATATGCATAAATCTCCTTCGATTGTTTCTTCAGGATCAAACACAACTTTTAAATCTTCATTAACATCTCTATTCCTTATTATTTCATTCAATCTTGGATCGATCAAATAATCTCCATCTTTACCGAATTTTCTACCTATATTATATAGAAATCTTAAATCATCTTTTGTTAATTCTTTGTTAAATTGATACTTATCATAAATATATTTTATCATTTCAGCATCTTTTTGTTTTTTTTCTTCTTTGGTTAAACTCATATTATTTACCCCCTCAATTTATGGTAATAACATCGTAACATATTTTTTCGTTTTTGTCAATTTTTCCTAATTTTTGCCATTTTAATTAATTGCTTTACCGTTTACATACAGTTTGTAACCATTAAAATCTATATTACTATTAGTAGTGTCTTTATTGGTTAAGCTAGTTATATAAGTATCTTTTGTTAGTTTTATCTTTGATGTTTTATCTAAAGTTAGATTTATCTTTTCTGATTTATTTTCAGTGTTTATATAACCTTCATAATATGAATTATTACTTAGAGTCATATCAAGGGTAGATATTTCATCAATGTAGATGTTTCCTGTTACTTTTTGATTAGTTAATTTTAGTACTACATCTCCACCATTTTCATTTTTAGTTCCCCATGAGTCACTTTTTGCTCTTAAGAAATAACCTGTTTTATCATTGTTTATAATTGTATTATTTTCTAAGTTTATTGTAGAACTTGTATTAGTAACATATATAGTATCCCCTTTATTAGTGGTAATTGTACTATTTTTAGCAGTGAACTCTGAGTTACCAACACTGGCATCCCCACTCATTGATTGATATAGAAAGATGTTTTTATAAGTGGTTGATTGTCCATTTAGAGTATTATTGGTATCTGTTAGGGTACAATTTTCTAGTGATACACTGTTTTTTCCTTCGATTACTACTCCTTCGGATGCTTTTGCTATAAGTGTTGCATCATTTACTTTTATATTAGCTGTTGAATAGATTGCTGGAGAGCCTTTTCCTGTTGTTTGATATGTTCCTTTAGTTACGTTAACAGATCCTCCACCACGGTCACTTCTTATGGCTGCACTTGATGTGCCTGCTGTATTAATAGTTAGATTATTAGCATTTAAAGTTCCTCCCCCAGTAGTCATGATACCACCAGAGTTATCTTTTGTTGTAGTTATTTTAGAATCACTAATGGTTATAGTTGTTCCATCTGATTTACTATTATTTGTGGTAGCAGATCCTCCATAACTAAAAACTCCGTTAGCACCAGTTGCATTTGTAGTGACTTTGATGTTTTTTAATGTTAGATTAGCACCACTTTTAGCTAGAATGGCAGAGTTAGTACCATAGAAACTAGTTGAGTCTCCTCCATCACTATCTCCGGTTTTTGTTACTTTAACATTTGAGATAGAAGTCTTTGAACCATTTACTAATATAGCATTTTCATCACTTGAAGTTGATGTATATGAGCCTTCTTTAATTGTTGTATCATCATCAATTGTTGTCTTACCATTATAAGATATATTTGTATTATTACCAATAGGCATAGAATTATTAGTTAGAAAGTATTTAGTAGTAATATACTTGTCTGTATAGGTAAATGCTGTTGTTAGTATAATTACTGAAAGTATTGTGATTACTACTTTATCTTTATTTTCAAATGTTTCTTTAAATGTTTTTTTATTGAAACTAGACATAACTAAATAAATAATTAAGCCAGATAGAATTAAAGACTCTATTGCAAAGGCAACATAATAATAGGTAGTTAAATTTGTACTATTTTGGTTATTCATGTTACCTGGACCTTTTTGTCCATTTGGCATACTTGGTGGTGTGTTTGTATTTTGATTATTTTCTTTTGAATCACTTGGTTTTTCTGGTGGCTCATTAGTATTATTACTATCTTGTCCATCATTATTTTTATCTGGTTTACTTGGTGGAGTATTACTATTTTGATTATTATCATTTGAACTGTTATTTTGTTCATTTGGCATACTTGGTGGTGTGCCATTTTCATTAGTCATTTCCTTGTTGTTTGTAGTTACGTGATTTTTGGCATAGTTCATTGTAAATACCATTGAACATATTACAAGCGCTGTTAAGATTAACATTATAATATTTTTAATATTTCTTTTCATTTTCATTCTCCTTTCTTTATATTATAATTTATCAATACTTTATTATTTTGTCTTTTTTTCTTATTTTTTCCTCCTTTATGTATTAATAATAACAAGCGACTCTTAAATAAAACTTAAAAAGTAGATAATTATTGCTAATTACCTATTTTTACTTTAAAAATCACAAAAAACAGGGACTTATCCCTGTCTATCTGCTTCCTCCAACATATTTGTAATAAATATACCATATCCTCTTCTTGGATTATCAGTAAGTACATGAGTTACTGCTCCGATTATTTTATTATTCTGTATAATTGGAGACCCACTCATACCTTGTACTATCCCATTTGTTTTACTAATTAATTTTTTATCTGTTACTTCAAATAATATGTTTTTAGTAGGATCATTATCATTAACTTTTAAAATATTAATTTCAAACTCTTCAACTACGTTATTTTTAAGTACTGTTCTAAAATACGCTTTTCCTGTTTTTACTTCGTTTTTATTTGCAACCTCAATGGTATCTTTTCCTTCGATACTTTTTTCATATTTACCATATATACCATTAATTTTATTTTTTGTTATTGTACCATATTTTTCTTCAACATGATAAGTAGCATTCTTTTCACCTGGATTGTTTCTTGATGACTTTTCTACTCCGGTTATTTCGGATTTAAATATTGAACCATCTTTCATCTCAAACTTTAATCCTGTACTAGATTCTACTATTTCATGCCCAAGGGAAGCAAATATTTTAGATTCTGGATCGATAAATGTAAGAGTACCTATACCAATAATTTTATCTTTTATATAAAGCCCTGTTTTATATATGTCTTCTTCCTTTACTAACTTAATAGTGGTCTCATACTTTTTATTATTACGTATATAAGTAATCTTTAACTCATTTTTGGAGGTATCCATAACATCCGATAGATCAGTTATACTATTTATAACAGTGTCATCTACACCCGTTATGACATCACCCTTCTGAAGTCCTGCACTCTTACCTGGTGAACTTTTTCCTACATTGTAGAAACCTACGACTAAAACACCTTTTGATCTAATTTCTATACCAATGTTGTCTCCGCCAAGTACTACATTATTTGAATAAGCATTGATAGAAATTGGTATACTAACTATAGTGAGTAATAAAAGAAGCAGTAGTTTGTTTTTAAAATTTTTAAAAATCATTTAAATCAACTCCTTAAACAAACTACATTATTATTATTTACTATATACAATAATTTATAGTATCAAAAATATGGTAATTTTTATTTATTTATGTTATTCTTTTAAAAAGGAGGAATATAGATGAAAAAATATCCATTATTACAATTAAACAAAAATAAGTTAACTTACAATGTATCTAGTATAGTAAATAGATGCAGTAATTTTAACATATCAGTTGCGGGAGTTATAAAGGGTGCAAATGGTATGGATGATGTAATAGATTGTTTTATAAAAGGAAATGTTAAACAAATTGCATCTTCTAGATTTGAACAATTAAAAAAAGTAAAAGAAATTAATAATACTATACCTACGATGATGATTAGAATTCCTATGTTATCTGAGATTGAAGAAATAATTAAGTATTGTGATTACTCTGTTAACTCAGAAATAAAAGTACTTGAAAAATTAAATGAAGAAGCTAAAAAACAAAATAAAAAGCATAAAGTAATTATTATGGCTGATCTTGGTGATTTAAGGGAAGGTTATATTGACTATGATGAATTAGTAAATGTTTCATTATATGTTGAAAACAATCTCAATAATTTAGTTTTATCAGGAATTGGTACTAATCTAGGATGTTATGGTTCAATTAAACCTGATATTAATAATCTAACTAAATTAGGAGAAATTGCTAGTGTTATTGAAGAAAAAATAAATAGAGAACTTGAAATAGTATCTGGTGGTGCGACAAGTAGTATACCATTAGTATATAATAAAACAATACCTAGTAAAATAAATCATTTAAGGATTGGTGAAGGAATATTGCTTAATATGGACTTACCAGAATTATGGGATGTTGAAACTGGTCTTAATAATGATGCATTTATTCTAAAAGCAGAAATAATAGAAAAAAAGGATAAACCAAGTTATCCAATCGGTGAAATATTTATTGATGCTTTTGGTAATAGACCTACTTATACCGATATAGGTATTAGGACTAAAGTTCTTTTAGGAATTGGAAAGCAAGATATCGGAGATTTTGATAAGTTAATCCCACTTGATGATAGAATCAAATTAATCGGAGCATCAAGTGATCATTTAATCGCAGATATAACAGACTGTAAAGATGACTATGACATTGGTGATATAATAGAGTTTAAATTATATTATCAAGCTCTTCTTTTCAGTAGTCAATCAGAGTATGTAAAAAAGGAAAGTGTTTAGCTTTCCTTTGTTTTTATATTGTTTTGTCTTGCATATTTTTCAGCATAAGAATCTTTGTTGCAAACAATAGTAAAATCATAAGTCTTTGCAAAAGCATTTTCATCAATATATTTTACTGAATCAGGGATATATATTATTTTTAAACTTTTATTATTATAGAAAGCATTTTTTCCAATGTTTATTACTCCCTCATTAAGTCTTATTTTTTCAATATTATGGCATTCGGCAAAAGCACTATCAGATATCCATTTCACATTACTTGGTATATCTAACTCAGTTAATCCTTGACACCAGGCAAATGCTGCAAATCCAATATTAACAAGACTTTTTCCGAAATCAATTTGTTTTATATTTTCATTTTTTCTATATAATCTTTTACCAACTCTATGAACCTTATAACCATCAATTTCACTCGGAAAAACAACTTTTTCCTTTTCATGAAAATATTTATCTACTGAACCATATTTAAAATCACTATTAGCTTTCATTTCAAATTCATCATTCTTTACAAAAACCTCTCTGCCAGGCGTATAATCATAGTCAAGTAATAAGGAAGTTCCGTAAACTTCATCAATAGCAGCAGTCATATCGAGTTCAGAATTACCTTTCAATAAAATAATATCTCCAGATTTGACATTTTTTTTAATAAAATCAACTAATTCATCATGTTTTGTTAAGATACAACAATTATGATAACCCGACGCAATTAACCCATCATATATAGGCCTACTGTCCCCATAATAATTTATCTGCTTTTGTGAATTATCCGCTACTGAATAGCAAACAATATAATCAAGATTATTTCTACTAATTTCCTTCCCCAAATCATAAGAAATATTATAATAGTTTTCACCAAGCTTATTTTCTCCACCTATAAAGGCAATTTTTTTACAGCCATTAGAAATGGTCATTTCATCAACAGCAACAATACCAGATTTTATTGAAGTATTGCAGACATTGTAGCAATCTATAAAAAGGAGGACATCACCTAATTGAATAATATTTTGCCTTATTCCTTTTGTCTTGAAATTCAAAATATTTTTCTTGATTGTTTCATCATCAATGCCTAAGTACTTTGCCATAGCGAATGCTGCTAGAACATTATATGCATTATGTTTTCCTACTACATTTACTTTTAAATGTATTTTGTTATTTTTATATATTATATCAAGTTCTAAATATCTACCTACTTGTTCAATATTTTGTGCTCTATAATTAACTTTTTTTTCAGTATTGATACCGAAAGAGATTACTTTGTGTGAAAATCTATGATTAGCAATCATTTCATCATCAAAATTTGTTACAACGACACCACTATGTCTTAGATATTTACTTATACTAGTCTTATCAAGAAATACATTTTCTATTGTTTTATAAAAGTTTAAATGATGTGGCAAGACATTGGTAAGAATATAGGCATTAGGATGTATCATTGCAGCACTTTTTTCCACTGTTGTTGGAGCAGCAGCACCAATCTCTTGTATATATAAATCAAGATTTTCACTTAACTCATTAATTATGTGATTGGCAACTGATGGATATGAATTAAAGTTACCTTTGCTACAGTAACTATTCATTTCATTTTTAGTAATTGCATCAAGTAATTGAGTAGTAGTGGTTTTACCAACTGATCCAGTAATGGCTACAGTCTTTTTGATTTTATACTGTTTTTTTACATGATAGAAAAATCTTCCTTGCTTTTCCATTAAATTATCTACTATAATAAATGGCAATTCTGGATTCGGTTCATATTCATCATAGTCATTTCTATCAATAAAAATTATTTCCGCACCACTTTTTGCCAAATCATCATAGAAAGATTTTTCAGTAACAACATCATATCCTGCAAAAAAGACTGTACCCTTTACTATTTCATTCTTTCTTAGAGTTATACTGTCTCTTTTAATATCAGCAACATCATTAAATTCACTAGGTAGTTTTACTTTCATAATTTTACACATTTCTCTTAATGTATATTCTCTTTTAACCACTATAATCACCTCTTATAATTCTTGCATAAACTTTTCATATCTTTCAATTATTTTTTCTGGTTTTCCTTCATCCATTAAAACTCCGTCATTTATCCATATAACTCTATCGCATAAATTTCTCAACGTATTAGAACTATGTGAAACAATAACAACTGTTCTGCTATCATCAGAAATCAGCTCTTTCATTTTGTTGTAACTTTTTTCCTGAAAATGAATATCACCAACAGATAAAACTTCATCTATCAATATTATATCAGTTTCCAAAATTGCAGTAATAGAAAATGCCAATTTCGAATACATTCCTGACGAATATGAACGTACTGGTTTGTAAATAAAGTCTCCTAATTCGGAAAAATCTATAATATCTTGTATTTTGTCTTGTATTTGTTCTTCAGAATATCCTAGTAATAATCCAGATAAGTAAATATTTTCATATCCCGATAAGGAACTTTGGAAGCCTACTCCAATTGATAAGAGTGAAACAGTATTATTGTGTAAATTAATATAACCATGATCAGGAGAAAAAATCCCAGCGATTGCCCTAAGTAGTGTTGATTTCCCACTCCCATTTTTTCCACAAATGCCAATTATTTCACCTTTTTTTACATCAAAAGAAACATTTTTTACTGCATGAAATACTTTAGCACCACTAATTTTTTTCAATTCGCCCCTTTTTATCGAAAAAGATTTAACTTCCTTATACATTATATCCAAATTTTTAACTGTTATTGCTATTTCTTTACTTTTTTTCATCTTACATCACCTTTGCATATGTATTTTCATACTTATATATAGTTTTTACTCCTATACAACATAGTATTATAGAAATTATGGTCCATATTAGTACAAGTAATATATTTATAGAAGAACAATATATTAGCGCATTACGAGATTCTGTTATAAATACTGCCAAAGGATTAATTTTAGACAAAATACTTGTCAATGAACCCGATGTTTTCGTACTTAATGCAAAGAACACTCCGGACATATAAAATAACATTCTAAGACCAATGGTAGTTAAATTTTGCAAGTCCTCAATAAACACTCCAAAATGTAAAAATATGCATGATATACCAAATGTAAATATGAACAATATAAATACTAAAGGTATAAAATATAGAACATTAAAGGTGATTGGTATATGATACATTATCATTGTAATTAAAACTAATGCAAATGATATAAAAAATTTAACCATATTCACGGATGCCCTGCACATCAAAAGTACCCATTTTGGTATATATACTTTTGTAACAACATCTCTATTATTTTTTACTATCCTCACACTTGAGGTAAGGGTCTTTTGAAAAAATTCCCATATTGTAAGACCAATAAATACAAACGCTGTAAAATATTGTATTTTTGAGTGGAAAACTATAACCGAAATAAATGTGTATATAAGCATAAAGCATATTGGTTCAATAATAAGCCATAACCAACTCAAATAGGAACCAGTAACTTCTGCCTTTAAATCTGCCTTAGTTCTATAAACTATATATTTCCAATATTTTTTTAGATCATTAAAAAATCTTTTCATTTTTTCACCTCGTATATTTTTTTAAATCTGATGGATAATTAAAATCATGTGTTTCTTGACTTAACATAACAAAATTATCACCTATTATTTTATCACAAAATAACATGTTTTCAAAGGAATAATACACTTGCCATCCTTTACAAGTGTCAATTAATCCGTCAATATATAAATTTTTAACATTATGAATATGTCGTTTAAATAAATTACTGTCAAAAACCTTTATTGCCACTATAGAATGATTATTACCAAAAAACAATAAACTATTATTAGAAAAGTTTACTATCGTTTTAATAGATGAATCTTCATAATAACAATCGCCATATAAAAAACATATATTATCCTCAATTAATTCTTCAGTAAAGCGATCAATTTCCAAGACATTGTTCTTTGGCTCATATCTTTCTGTCCCCTCAAAACAATATCTATCATCATGAGAAGTAACAATTATTTTTGAATCATAATCGTACTTTTTCAATAGCCTAATAGTTCTTTCTATTATCCTTTCGCCATTGATTTCAATAAAATGTTTTGGAATACCATTATAATTATTCCACCTCGTACCTTTTCCATCGGCCATTATTATATATTTCATTTTCTAACCTCTTTTAGAATTAAGTCAGTAATCATTTTAGTCGAACTTCCTAGTTTTTTTGGTAAATATTTTTTTCTAAATTCTTGATAAGATAAATCATCATAATTATCATTTTTTATTATACTTAATATGCTTTTGCTATCTTTATATGTACAAGAACTAAGCTCAATAAATGGATCCAAATTCAATCCATTAGAATCGACATATTTATCATAATCAAATACATAGAATAGAAGTTTTTTATTTAAAACAGCAGCTTCTAAACACATTGAACTATAATCAGTAATTACATAATCACTTACTGTTAAAATATCAGTGCTTGAAAAATCATCACAAGTATATACCCTTTCATTATGTATGTTTATTTTTTGATTAGGATGACATTTAATAATTAAAATGCAATTGTCAAAATCAAAATTTTTAATAAAATCATCTATATCTATTTTATACGTTCTAAAAGTCGGAACATATAAAACAATTTTTTTATTGTAAAATTCATTATACTTATTTAAAATCTTTTTTCTAATGGTTTTTTCATTATTAATTAAATAATCAATTCTAGGAAGCCCATAATTCAATATTTTATCTTCAGTTGTGTTAAAAGATTCAATATAGTATTTATTGAAACTAGGACCACCTGCAATAATTTTAGAATAGTTCTTATGCATATTTAAACTTTTTGCAATTTTCTCTGTTCTACCAGATTCTTTATCTAAAGTTTGATATCCCGACTTTTTAATTTTGCCTATAGAATGCCATATTTGTAAAACAAATAAACTTTTTTTATGTTTTAAATTGCATATTGCAACATTATATGAATCAATTACACACACTTTAGAAGTTGCAATATGATACATTTGGTAAACTATATGAAGGTAATACTTTATATAGTTTACCAATCCCTTATTCATTCTTTTACAAATAATCTTTATGTGCAAAGAATTATCCTCTTTTTTTAAACTATTAATCAATAATTCAAAATCAAGTGGAATAGTATCAGATTGCCTAGTAATAAACAGAACTTTTTTATTATCTGTTTTAAATAACTTTAAAAAGAAATATATAAAATTTAATGAAAACTTAAATATATAAATTAATAATATTTTCATTATTTCCTCTTTGTTATAACCTTAATATTATGCTCTTTTGCATACTTTTCTGCATAAGAATTCTTATTGCATTCAAATATTATATTATTAGAGTTTTTAAATGCATTTTCATGAATATATAAAACAGTATCAGGCAATTCAACATTTTTTAAATTTGAACATCCATAAAAAGCATTTTCACATATATTAGTAGCACCCTCCATTATAACTTCCTCAAGATTTTTACAATTTGCAAACGCACTTTCTGATATCCACTTAACATTTTTTGGAATGATCAATTTTTTTAAATTATTACATCTTGCAAATGCTGCAAATCCTATATTTGAAACTTTATTTCCAAAATCAATTTTTTCTATATTAGTATTCCTAAAAAGTTTAGAACCAATTCTATGAACTTTATTTCCGTCAATTTCATTTGGAATTTTAGCTACTTTAGTATACTTGTAACACTTGTCCAAAGATCCATATTTAAAATCTGTTTTTATATTCATGTCATAAACTCCATCGCTAACAACAGCATCTCTTCCAGGAGTATAATCATAATCAAGTAAAAGAGCAGTACCAAATAACTGGTCAATGGCAGCATGCATATCTAGTTCAGAATTTCCTTTTATTAAAACAATATCCCCTGGTTTAATATTATTTTTCATGAATGATAACAATGTTTCATGATCAGTAATCAATTTGGCATTTTTACAATTATGGTCCTTTAGCGCTTTATAGATAGGTCTACTATCACCATAAAGATTTATTTGATTAATTGTATCATCCGCTAATGAATAGCAAATTAATTTATCAAGTTTGTTATCTACTAATTCTAAACCAAAATTATACTCAATATCAAAATAGTTTTCACCAAGACTATTTTCTCCACCAATGAATGCATATTTTTTATTTCCTTTTGCTACATTCATTTCTTCTATTGCTTTTATACCAGCTTTAATCGATGCATTGCATACATTATAACAATCCAAGAAAAATGTAATACCATTAACATTGATAACATTTTGTCTTATTCCTTTTGTCTTAAAATTTAACAAATGTTTTTTTATTTTTTCATCAGATATTCCTAACCACTTGCTTGTTGCAAAAACAGCTAAAATATTATAGGCATTGTGTCTACCGACAACATTGACTTTAATATGACATTTTTCACTATCACCATAAATAATATCCATTTCAAGATACTCGCCATTTTGTTTTATATTAATTGCACGATAATTAACTTTTTTTTCAGTATCGATACCAAAAGAAACAACTTTGTGAGGAAAATCATAATTTGCTATTAATTTATCATCATAATTAGCAAATACAACTCCGTTCTTACTCATATATCTGCTGAAACTAGTTTTATCATAAAAAACATTTTCAATTACTTCATATGAATTAAGATGGTGAGGTAAAATATTAGTAAGAATATAAGCATCAGGTCTTAACATCACTGCACTTCTTTCAACAGCCAACGGTCTAAATGCAGAACATTCTTGAATATAAACTTCATGACTTTTTTTAAGCTTAGTATAGATGTATTTCATAACAGATGTATATGTATTATTATTACCAACACTGCATAGTGTATTAAATTCTTCTTTAACTACACAATTAAGTAAGTCTTTAGTCGTAGTTTTGCCAATAGAACCAGTTATTGCAATAGTCTTTGCTTTATATTGCTTTTTTATCTTGTAAAACAACTCTGCTTGCTTCTTCCAAAAATCTTTTTCGATTACAACTACAGGATATTTGTAATCAATATCAAAATAAATAAATTCTGGATCAACAAATATTGCTTTTGCGCCATTTTTGACTAATTCTTCAAATGCATTATTACTTCTAAGAATGTAATACCCAACAAAGAAAACACTTCCCGGAACTACATCCGCCTCTTTTGCAGTAATATTAGTAATAATATCATTTTGTACATCTTTTAAATTATCTGGTACATCTACCCCAAATTCTTTACATAATTTTGCAATAGTATATTTATGCTCCATTCCAAAAAATTTCTTATAAACTTTCTTGCCAATCTTTCTACAAGATTTTTTAACATTTTTTATTTTCATATTTCCACCTCTATTTAAAAATTTTTGCATATTTTATTGTTAAGTATTTTTTTAAGCTAACACGCTTTATTTTCTTTTTAATTCTCCTAAACTTTCTTTGAAAGATATTAGTAGTTTTAAAAATAGGTTTTTCATTAACTCCATCGAAATAATTATCTTTAATTAATTGATCAAAAGTTACAAAATTTTTACAATTTGCTTTTTCAATATGTAAATTATTAATTGAAAACTTATTTCTATAATTTCTTAATTCTTTCTTATTAGCCTTAATTTGTTCCAACCTATTTGCTTCTTTTTTCCATAGTTTCCTATATACTTTTTTTATGTCTCTAAAGTTATCATTTTTTGTAACTAACTCTATTGTATTCGATTTTCTATTGTTATAAATAGGATATTCTTTAAAACTATAGTTATCTTTAGAAAACTCAATTTTTAATAGTATCCCTTCATCTGTGCCACTTTGCGCTCTTTGAAAATCAGTATCAAATATAAAGTTTCCAAGCGAATAAAATATTGTTTTATTTTTTATTTTTTCATATCCTTGAACTGTATGTGGATGATGTGCAACTATTATATCCGCACCATATGTCAAGAATTTTTTTATTTTTTTTCTTGTATATGGCATTGGTGTATTTAAAAACTCATCACCACCATGATAAACTAATACAACATAATCAACTTTTTCCTTCAATTTTTTAATTTTTTTCTTAATTAATTTTTTATGTTTTTCATGTGCTGTTCCAAGAGCATTTTCAGTTGCAATAAAATAATCTTTATATTGAAACGCTAAAATTCCAACTTTAATCTCATCACCTAGAATTACATAGTCGGTAGCTTCATTTTCGTTGCGTCCAGCACCAATAGTTTTTAAATTTTCCTTTTCAGTATATTCTAAACTATCTAATAAACCTTTTTTACCAAAATCCATCATATGATTATTAGCTAAACTTAAAATAGGATTTTTAATGTGCTTTTTTACGAATTGGAGTGCTGTTGGATTCGATTTGTGAGCTAGCGCATCCTTTTCAGTTATCTCACTCATTGTGATAGGTGATTCAAAGTTTATGACATTAAAATCATTTGACTCAAAAAAGTCATATATTCTTTTGTCTATTTTTTCTGGTCTATCACAAATATTTTTTGTATATTCACTAAAGGCAACGTCACCAGTAAAACCAATAATAGTTTTCATATTATTTTCCCTCCATCATTTTATTTTTTTCTTCTTGCTCATGTTTTACCAATTGATACATTTTGTCATAATAATTTCTATATCCTTTTTTTGTAAATGTTTGAATAGTGACACATTGTGGTCTGGCATTGCCTTCGACCAAAACCCAACCATCATCAGTAAGTGCCAAATCCCATCCAACACAATGCATTTCTTCAATTTCACTTGATAAATTCATAACCATTTCTGTTAATTCATCCCATCTTGGAATTTTGAATCCTTTGAATTTAATATTAGAATCAGGGTGCCTTTCTAATAAATCACCTTTCCAATCTACACCATCACTAATTATCACACCAGTGTCATGATCAATTAATGCTCCAAGTCCTGCTGCCCCCATGTTATCAACCTCATATTTTCCTTGACCGGTTCTTAAAAAAGCCCATAAGATTGAGACATCATCTTTATATTGGAATGTAACTACTCTTATTGTATTAACTGATCTTTCATGAAAACATCCAAGTTTATCTGATTGTTTAATTAATTCTTCCGCAACATATGGAGCACGTTCTAAAGTATAATTAAATAGTTCAGCATCATTTTTAAAATCTTTTTTATTAATAATTTCTATTCCTTCGCCACTATGACCCGAAAATGGTTTAAGAATAAATCTATCTTTATCTTTTATAAAATTATCAAATTTATATTTACCCTTTTCAGTTCTTACACAAATCATATCTCTTTTGTAATACTTATTAAATACTTGATAAGATAAATTTTTATTATCAAAGACTTTTCTGAACCTTTTCATATTAATAACTGAGTAATATCTTTGAGTAAGTTGTCTAGTCATAAAAGTATCTCTCATGTCATAAGGAACATCCGAAAAACCATATAGGTAATATTCATTTGCTCTTATGCAATATATATATCTGTAAACAACAAGTTTTCTATACATTTGTTTTCTTTTATTTTTTGTTATATTACTATCTTCAAAATTATCAAGTGCTTCATTAGTCTCTTCTTTTATTTTTTGATATTTGTTAGCAACACTAAATAAAAATGCTAGTAAAATATACATCCACCAGATACTATTTTCATGTTTTTCATATATTTTTCTTAATTTATTTCTCATTAAAATACCTCCTTTATTTTTTTATTATATTATGCGCTTTATAGAAATTACCGAGTTTTTCATTTCTTTGTCCGCCCCATAATTGAATTATGTTTACACCAGATGAAGTATTTGCTTCAATAACATATGGTCCATCATCAGTTAAAAGTATATCCCACGCCACAAAATATAAATATGGAAACTTTTCCATTAAATTAACAAACTCTTTTTTTATTTCATTCCATTTTTCTATCTTTATTCCTTTAATTTGATTATTAGAATCTGGATGTTTTTCATAATTGCAAATTCTTTGAATAGATTTAGCGCTTGATAAAATGCCTGTTTCAATATCAATTAAAGCAACTAACCCTCCGCGTGAACCATTATCAACTGGAATAGTTTCTTTAGTTCCTATTCTTTGTACTGCATATAAAACTTCGCATTTATTAGTTTCTGGATTTCTAACTGTAATTAATCTAATTGTATTAGTAGTCTTATTGTATATTTTATCAAGCATGTTAGATTGTCTTATGCATGTAGAAATAAAATAATTATCTCTATTCTTTAAAAATGATAAAAATTCATTTTCAGTAGTTTCATTGTAATCAATTAATAACTTATTCTCATCATATCCTAATCTATAAACTCCAATACCTTTGCCAATATTGATAGGTTTTATATATAAATCTTTTTTATCTTTTAACATTTCAATTATATCATGATAATCATTAATTTTATTATTACTGGAATAAACTACTCCGCGTTTCTTTATACACAATGTTTCTGGAACTGATATATATTGTTTTAATAAATCTGAACACACAAGTTTATTGTTTAATATGAAATTGTATGGTTCATTTATATATCTCGATTTATACCAATCAAATTCTGATAAGTAATTTTTTTTGTTTTTTTTATTTAAATTATATAAAACAATTTGATCAGGCATAAAACCTCCATTTATTGCATAATATATTCTTTTAAAAATAGAAACGTTTTTAAAATGGCATGGCCCAAACAATATCTTTATAACCCAAATAGCACTAAGTTTAATAAACTTAGTTAACTTATCATATACTTTTTTGCCTGTATTCATATTTTATTCCTCAACTTTAAAGTCTTCAATACTATCATTATTGACTACTTTATTTATTGTCTCATTAGCACTTTCTAATATCTTATTACAATCATTAGCAAGCAACATTGCCTCATTAAACTTAGCAATAGCATCATTAAGAGGAACTCCTCCACTTTCTAATTCTTTAACAATACTTTCTAATTTCTCTAACTTTTCTTCAAAACTTAATTCTTTCATATACTCTCCTCCACTTTTACTACTTTAGAGGTAATAATACCATCTACTAAGTCAGTAGTAATTATATCATTTTCACCTACACTATTTATACTAGTAATAACTTTATCTTTACTTTTTGTAATAGAATATCCTCTTTTAATAGTGTTAATAGGATTTAATGCATCTAACTTATTTAATATATTTATAAATCTATTGTTCTTATCATTAAGATTTCTTTTTATATAAATATTTAACTTATCTACTAAATTATCTAGTTTTTGAGATTTAATTTCATACATATTCTTAGGATTTTTTAATACATAAGAGTTAATAAGACTATTAAGTCTACTCTTTTTTACATCAATAATATTTTCCATAGACTTACTAGCTCTAATTTCTAATTGCTTTATATAATTAATTAAATCTATTGTATTAGGAACAGATAACTCTGCTGCTGCAGTTGGAGTTGGTGCTCTTAAATCACTAACAAAGTCACTAATAGTAAAATCTATTTCATGACCAACTGCACTAATGATTGGAATATTACTTTTAAATATTGCATCAGCCACCACTTCTTCATTAAAAGCCCATAAGTCTTCGATTGAACCGCCACCACGACCTAAAATAATAAGATCTAAGTTATAATTATTTGCACGTTCTAAGTTTTTCACTATATCATCTTTAGCATTTTCACCCTGTACTAATGATGGGAATATATAAAGTTCTACTAATTTATATCTACGATTAATCGTAGTGATTATATCCCTAATTGCTGCTCCAGTCGGAGCAGTAATAATACCAATTCTTTTAGGAAACTTAGGTATAGGTTTTTTATACATATCATCAAAATAACCTTTATCCCCAAGTTTTTTCTTTAAATGCTCAAACTCTAAATAAAGATTACCTACTCCATCCTCAAGCATTTCCTCAACATATATTTGATAATTACCACTTGCTTCATAACAACTAATTCTACCTACTACTAAAACTTTTGAACCATCAACAGGCTTAAAATTAATTTTTGAGGCATTACCTCTAAACATAACAGCAAGTATTCTTGAAGATTCATCTTTAATAGTAAAATATAAATGTCCTGATGAATGATTCTTAAAATTAGATATTTCCCCTTTTAAATAAACAACACTTAAATTAGAATCATTATCCATCTTATATTTAATATATTTATTAATTTGAGTAACAGTTAAATACTTATCATTCATTTTCTATTTCTCCATGAAGAACACTATCTAAAACACCATTAATCATCTTTATAACTTTATCATCAGAATACTTCTTAGCAAGTTCTACAGCTTCATTAATACAAACAATATTCGGAGTATCTGTATACATAAGCTCATATATACCAAGGCATATAATAGCTTTATCTACTTTGCCCAATCTATCAATAGTCCAATCTTTTAAATACTTATTAGCAAGACTGACTAATTCATCATTTTTAGATATTATTCCTTTTATAGTACCATTTACAAAATCATTTGATTCTTCAAGTTGTTCTTTAATCAAACTATCTATATCATACGAAATATTACCATTTTCATAAATATATATTTGATATAGCACTTTAATAATAATTTCCCTTAATTCACTACGATTTTTCATAAAACTTCCTCCATGTATAATTATATATAAAAAAATGAATAAAGTAAATAATAAACACAAAAAAACCAGGGCTACACTGGACGAAAAACCTGTTTATTTACAGGTGGGTATCATAGATTATTCTTTAGGATCTTTATCGACGATAAATATTCAACACCGAATAATATTTTGACTCCCTTATCGTTGCTTGTACGGTTTTTACAATTCTGTATCCTCTGGTAATACTAATATATCATATTAATGATAAGAAGTAAATAACATAGAAAAAACTTTACACCGTTGTGTAAAGTTAATACTCATCCATAAAAGAAACCTTTTTATCTTTAGTTTTATATCCTAAAATAGCATCTAAGTTAACATTAGAACTACTTCTTAAAATATGTATATCTACATTCTTATCAACTTTTCTTAAGTTACTTATTAACTCTTTTATTTCATGTCTTTTTCCAATATGTTTTTTAGTTATTGTACATGCACAATCTAGAAATGATAATTCGCAATAATTCTTCCATGATATAATATCACTTTCTTTGACGTAATAAAGCGGTCTAATAAGCTCCATATCAGAAAAATTAGTACTCTTTAGCTTAGGCATCATTGCCTTATATTCACCGGCATAAATAATATTAAGTAAAATAGTTTCAATAGCATCATCAAAGTGATGTCCAAGTGCTATTTTATTACATCCTAATTCTTTAGCTTTTGCATATAAAAAACCTCTTCTTTTTCTAGCACATAAGTAACACATAGATGCAGAATCTTTTATCTCATTAAAAATATTACTATCATATATAGTAGCATCAATTTCTAATTTTTTTAAGTTTTCTTTAATTAAATCAAGATTTTTCTTTTCATAACCAGGATCCATTACAATAAACTCTAAATCAAAATTGTATTTACTATGTTTTTTTAGTTCTTGCATACATTTTGCAAGAAGAAAAGAGTCTTTTCCTCCGGATATACAAACAGCAATTTTATCACCATCCGATACCATTTCAAACTCTTTTACTCCATGTAAGAATCTTCCAAATATTTTACTTTTATATTTTTTAATTATGCTTCTTTCAATATCTTTTACATCCATTATTTATCACAATCACATTCATGATCATGAGAACATCCACAGTCACATAAATCTTCATTATCCATTAATGAATCAAATAAATAAGTTATTATCATCTCATTAGCAACTTGTTCTTCTTCTTTAGTTTGCATATTTCTAACAGTTAAATAGTCTTCTTCTAATTCTTTTTCCCCAATTATAATAGCAAACTTAGCATTTAGTCTTTCAGCTTGTTTAAAGTTAGACTTAATACTACGATTTAAATAATCAATATCAGATTTTATACCAAGTATTCTAAGAGCACTAAGTAATGCAAATGAGAATTCTTTTTGTTCATCACCCATAGGCATAATATAGCAATCAATAGAGTCGTCATCTGTTAAAGAGATTTCTTCAAATTCAAGAGCGGTAAGTAGACGTTCTATTCCAATAGCAAAACCTACTCCTGGTGTATCTGGTCCGCCAAGTGTTTTAACTAAATTATCATATCTTCCTCCACCACACATAACATTTTGACTACCAAATCCTTCGACAGAAGCTTCTATTTCAAATACAGTATGAGTATAATAATCAAGTCCTCTTACTATGCTTGTATCAATATTATATTCTATTTCTAAAGCATCAAGATATTTTAATACTTTATCAAAATGCTTTTTACTAGATTCATTTAAATAATCAATAGTTTTAGGTACATTTTTTAATACTTCATTATCTCCATCTACTTTACAATCAAGTATTCTAAGAGGATTTTTTTCAAATCTTTTCTTACAATCATCACATAAAGAATCAATATGAGGTCTTAAATAATCAAGTAAAGCATTACGATAAAGTTCACGTGATTCATTGTCTCCTAGTGTATTAATATTTACTTTTATTCCTTGAAGTCCTAGCATATTAAATAATGTAGTTGCTACACTAATTACTTCAGCATCTAACATTGGATCATTACTACCTAATGCTTCAATACCAAATTGTTGGAATTCTCTATATCTTCCTGATTGAGGTCTTTCGTAACGATACATTGGTCCAAAGTACCAAAACTTTTTAGGTATGCTTGCATCATTTGACATCTTATTTTCAATAAAACTTCTTATAACTCCTGCTGTACCTTCTGGACGAAGTGTCATATTACGATCTCCACGATCAACAAAATCATATGTTTCTTTTGTTACTATATCAGTAGTATCTCCAACTCCTCTATGAAAAAGTTCTGAAGATTCAAAAAGTGGTGTTTTAATATATTCATAATTAAACTTATCCATCAATTCTTCAATAAAGTTTCTTAGCGCTACTGTTTCTTTTCCTTTTTTTCCATATAAATCATATGTTCCTTTTGGTTTAGTTATCATTTTTATCACTCCTCTTATAATATATATTACAATATTTTTTATAAAATATAAAGCAAGATTTTAATTTTCTTGCTTAATTTCTTTTTTCATTAACTTTTGATACTCTTCTTCATAATCATGAGTATTTGAAAGATACTGTTTATTATTTTCTACTGTTATTAATGTGTTGAACAATCCAAGTGCAGTAATAAAAGTACTTTTATAGCCCCATAATGATGGATTAGCATAATTTTTACCATTAATTTTTTTACTTACTTCAAAGAAGCCTTTAAGAATGTATGATAGTTTCTTATCATTATCAACATCAAGTTCTAGAAGTCTATCTTCTACTGAAGAAATAAAAGTAATTAAAGGATACTTCTTATCTTCTCCATAAATACTATGGAATGTTTCTTCTGAGTATACAAATGGTTTAGTATTTTGATGATATACTAAGTAACTAATATTACCCATCATATCTTTTTGTTTTTCAGCATATATAAATTCTAAATCATTTCTATTTATAATCATTTTCTTTATTGTCGACATACCATCATCCCCTAAGATGTAAATATTATATAATAAAAACAAAGAAAAGTAAAGAAAAACATACAAGACAATAAAAAAACTAACTATTTCTAGTTAGTAATATTCATATGGTGCGGGTAAAGGGACTTGAACCCCCATGGATCACTCCGCTAGATCCTAAGTCTAGTGCGTCTGCCAATTCCGCCATACCCGCGTATGGTGGACCCTGTAGGGCTCGAACCTACGACCTCCCGGTTATGAGCCGGATGCTCTAACCAACTGAGCTAAGGGTCCATTGCTTATTAATAATATCATATTATCTTTAATAAATCAATACGTTTTTAAAAAATTTTACAAAAAAAGAACCATTATTTTTGGTTCAATGCATTAAGTAAATTAACTTTAAACATATCCTTATCAGCATTAGTATTAGAAATCATAACGCCCTTATATGTTCCAAGTTCACTACGATGACCTTCATCTAAAATATCTTCTGGAGTAATAGTAACAAGTAATACTATATTCTTATCTAAATAAACAGTATAATGTAATACTATATCACCATGTACTTTAGAAAATAATGCATCTGTAGGTAACTTTAATTCATATTCTTGAGTATTATCCTTCTTAGATTCTTTAACCATTTTACCTAAGAATTTACCTTCTCTAATTGATGGATAATATTCAAATTGTAATTTTTTATAAGCAAGCATGTTATACTTTCTAACTGATCTTTCTCTTTTTCTAAACTCATTTTCATTAACATATTCAAAATGATAATTTAATCTTTTGTTTTCCATAATATAACCCCCAAACTTCTTTCTACTATGGTATCTCAATTAAGTGTCTAAATTATAGCACATTTTTTCGTTTTTGTCAACTTTTTTATTATTTTCTTAAATATTCTTTAAGATCATTCTCTTCACAATACTCTTTCAACTTCTTAAGAGCCCTTCTTTCTCTTCTGATAACTCCGCATCTTTTAGCCCCATAACCAAACCATTCAGTAACACGATCAACACTCATTTTTTCATCATTAACAAAACCAAATCTCATCATAATTATTTCTTTTTCTAGCAGAGTTAAACATTCAAAAGCTTCATTTAAATAACCAGGCAAGAAAGCATCTAACACTTCCTCTTCTATATCGGTATCATCTGCTAAATCACTAAGTAAAACTTCCGGATCTTTTTTTTCATTATTAGCATATTCAAGAGCTGGGAACATATATGGATAACTAGATAATAAGTAATTTATTTCTTCATAACTCATATTTAATTTACTCACCAATAAATCCATTGTAATATCGTGGCCATTATCAAGTAAAAAGTTAATGGCCTTTGTTATTTTTTGTAGTTTAACTTTAATATTATATGGAACTCTTATTATATCATCTTTATATAAAATAGCAGTATTAATACTTTGTCTGATCCATAACATTGCATAAGTAGAAAATTTTGCACCTTTACTCTCATCATACTTCTCTATTGCTTTAATAATTCCTAAGGAACCTTCAGTAATAAGATCTCCGAAGGAAAGTAAATTAAGTCCACCATAATTATTACAACAATAGATAACAAGTGCTAAATTAGACTCTATAATTCTATTTCTAGCATCAATATCACCCGCTTGAGCTTTTTTTATCAATTCTAATTCAGTCTTATTATCTAATTTAATAACATTATCTAAATCTTTAAAAAATGTATATAAGTTATCAGTAAATCTATTATTACAATACATCCCTTTCATAATTTAACCCCCCCATATTAAAATCATTTAATTCTTTTAATTTCTAACTTCTTAAACATGTCTTTTACTTTTTTATAGCATTCTATCTTATCATTAGCACTAATTCTATCAAATATCACACTACTACTCTCAAAGTCGATTAATTTAACATCTAAATCATCAGTAACTAGAAAGTTATTTTCATGAATATCTAAATATAATATTCCATTATCTAGTAATTCATCAATTATATTTAGAACTTTATTATATAACATTTCTATATTGTTATTATTAGCTATTTCACATAAAGGTACATAATCTTTATATAGTTTAATAACTTGCCCAATGCAATTTTTTTTACATGAAACTACCCCTACCGGTAAATCAGTAAGTTTTATTTTGCCTTGTCTTGAAGCTAACTCAGATACCATTTTTTCTATATTGTAGGATTGTCTCGTTTTATCAAATAAACTTCTTTCAATTTTAAAACCCAGTCCATTTCCTATATCATATATGATTGTGTTACTGTCTTCAAAAAATATTTTATCTTTATCAAATGAAAAGTTTTTATCAATATCATAATTATCAATATCATAACTCTTATGTATTTTATTAGTAAAACTATTTTCCTTGTTCACTATACCACCATCTTTTAAAGTGTTTAAATTATATCATAAAACGAACAAAAAGTCAAGAAAAAAAGGGCTAATGCCCTTTTAATTAATTAAATCTCTTCTTTAATGCAATACCAGATACTGCTAAACCAGCAAGTGATATAGTAGCAACTGCAAAATAAATTAAAACATTATCAGAAGTTTCTGGATTAGTTACTTTTTTTATTTCAGAATCATTGTAAACAAGTGTATAAGTTGAGAACTTATCAGACTTAAATGTAATAGTTCTATCACCATTATCAACAGCAGGTAAAACAGTAGTAACACCATCATGTAATCTAATTACATAATAAGTTCTCTTAAACCCTTTCTTAACACTAGCAAGTGTACTAGGTAATTGAAGTTTAATAGAAACACCACCTTCTACCTCAGTTAATTGTTCAACTTTTAAACCATTACTAGTAGCTTTAAATAAGTCAATATCATAATAACCTGCTACATTATATTTCTTATCAGTAACAACTTTATCAATTAAAGCCTTATCTTCTTTAGCAATAGCATCTTCTTTCATAGTATCAACTTGAGGAGTATTAACTAATTCATCTTCTTTAACCATAATATATTCATCAGAACCAAGAACTTTATATTCTTTTTTATTTTCAGCTAAAGTAGCATTAGTAATACCTGCTACTTTATCACCATATAAGTTAAACTTACCACCATTTACTATAGTAACAGATTTATCTTGTGCTCCCCAATTATAATCCCAAATAGCATAACCAGGGTTTCTATCAGGAGCAGTACCATAATAATTAAATGTACCATCATTTACTATTAAAGATTCTTCTCCACCAACTGAACCTACATTTGCAATGACAGCACTACTTGGTTTATACATATTAAATGTACCACCATTTACTATCATTTTACCATAATCATCATTTTTAATGTATTTATCATTAGCATTCATTTCAAAAGTACCATTATTGATAGTTAAAGTAGCATATTCTTTTGAAGTATTTTCAGATGGTGTATACCATCCATTATCAATTAAAGATGAAATACCATTTTCAAGAGTATACTTACCACCATTAATAGTCATTTTACCATGATTTAATAATACATAAAAAGAATTGTCTTTTGCATCAACACGTTTATATGTACCACTTTCAATAGTAACAGTACCATCATTAAAAACTGGAGCTTTTTTATTAGTATTATTTGTAACAATACCTTCTCCTGTTATAACAGCAGTCGCACCTTTTTCAATCTTAATAGTGTGATCACCTTTTTCATTACTAACATTAAAACCTGCTAAATTGATTTTAACATTACTTCCTGCTTTAACAACGATTCCATCTTTAACATCTTCAGTTAAAGTAAAATCTTTTGCAATATCAAGTGCATTTGCATTAACTACAAACCCAAAAGTACTTATAGTTAATAAACCTAATCCATAAAATATTTTGTTTTTCATTTGTATTACCTCCTATTATAAAGATAGCATTTATTCTTTGAAAAGTAAATAGAAAAATAACAATTTTTGACAAAAAAATGTAAAAAAAACACTATAAAATAGTGTTTAAT
Source organism: uncultured Bacilli bacterium (assembly GCA_934101185.1). GTDB lineage: Bacteria > Bacillota_I > Bacilli_A > RF39 > UBA660 > JAEDJI01. The sequence goes on from CAKOQD010000005.1 coordinate 29,539, forward strand.
ATTTCTTCAAAAGACATTTTTAAAACATCAAAACATTCTATAGAATCAAACTGATTATTAAAGAATGTATACTGTCTTTTAGCGTAATTTCTAGATCTTTTTTTTATTAAAGAAATAGTTTCTTCTTTAGTAATTTCACCTTTAAAATAAGAATAAAACTCTTTATAACCAATTGCGGTATTAACTACTTTTGAATTAATTTCTTTATCATATAGTTTTCTTACTTCTTCCTCTAAACCAGAATCAATCATTTGATCAACTCTTTTATTAATAATATCATAAAGATGAGATCTATCACAAGTAAGACCAATAAGTTTAAAATCATATAACTTCTTATTCTTGTTAGTATTATCATTAAAAGTATAATCATATAAAAGTGCTTTTAAATATAATCCAGTTCCTCCGACTATGACAACATTTTTTCCTTCATTAAGAAGTTTATTAAGGATTTTTCTAGCATCATTTTGATAATTATAAACAGAATAATTATCTAAAACACTAACATTATCAATTAAATGATGTATAATTTCTTCCTTTTCTTCATCTTTAATCTTGGCTACCCCGATTGATAACTCTTTATAAACTTGTTGACTATCACAATTAATAATTTCCGCATTAAGTTTTTTAGCAAGCATAATACTAAGTTTAGTTTTTCCAACTCCGGTTGGCCCAATAATTGCATAAATCATAATTATCTTCCTTTAACTAAACGTTTAATAGTACTTTCATATTCATCAGTCTTAGTTTGGGCATTAAACATGTACTTTTTATCACTAATAGTGGTAAAATTAACTCTACCTATATCATAACCAAAATAACTTAGAACTAACTTAATCTTCTCTTCAGCAGCATCACAAGTTATCAAATCATTACTATAAGCGTAACCACATACTCTACTAGTACTTTCATCATAGATTGAAATCTTAATATCAGATAATTCATTATTTTTAATGTTAAACGTATCTTTTTCTACTTGTTCTTCCTCTAACTCATCACTTAAAGAAACAACATCAAACATATACTTATTCTTTGATATTTCAATCAAATTAACCATATCAAGATTAATATAAAAGTTATTTGCAAATTTTCTGATGGCAGCTTCGGCTTGTTCCTTAGTTAATTCATCGTTACTATAAGCATAACCACACATTCTACTGACATCTTGTTTATAAATAGATAATACTATATTTGACATATTACCCCTCCTAAAACATGACACATCATATCATAAAACGAACAAAAAGTCAAATTTATTAAATAAAAAAGTACTTTTCCAAGCACCATTTTCATCTTCTTTTAGTTATAAAATCCATAATATCATTATAATTATCATTCTTAGTTTTAGCATCAAATATATAATTACCAATAGAAATCTTACTTAAATTAACACTATCAATATCATATCCACACTCATTAAGAGAACCTATAACAGCATATTCTGCCTCATCATAACTTATATCTACTTTACTAGTTACAAAACCATTTAAACTAGTAATAATTCCATCATCATGTTCTCCAGTAACTGATACACTTATATTAACCATATTATCCTCCCTAAAACAGCCATATTGTATCATAAAAAAGAAAAAAAGTAAACTACATTACTCTTTTAAACATTTTTTCAAGTTCGTATATTGTGTACGTAATAACAGTAGGTCTTCCATGAGGACAAGTAAATGGATTATTAGTATTTCTTAATCTATCTAATAGCACTACCATTTCTTCATGAGAAATGTGTTCATTGGCTTTAATAGACATTTTACATGCTAAAGTAATAGCAATCCTCTCATTAAACTTTTCTTTATTAAAATCCTTATGCTCTATAATGACTTCGATTATCTTTCTAATAGTTTCATTAGTATATTCTTTTTTAATCCAAGAAGGATGACTACGAATAAGTAAAGTATTAAACCCAAAATCCTCATAAGTAAACCCCATCTCATCTAAAACATTAATACTTTCTTTTAAAGACAAATATTCATTATTAGATAGTTCTATTTTAATAGGCACTAAAAGATCAACACTAGTATTAGTATCTTTGCCTAATTCTTTTAGATAATACTCATAATTAATTCTTTCATTCGCAGCATGCTGATCAATTAAAAATATTCCATCTTCATTTTCTCCGATTATATAAGTACCATGTGCTAAAGCTAAAGGAGTAATCTTTTTCATCTTTTCTTTTTCAACATATTTTTCTTCATTATCACTAACTACATAATCATTATTAAAATCAAAATTAATCTCTTCAAACTTAACTTCTTCTTTTAAATCTTTTTTCTTAAAATCAACCTTATCATTAACAGTATTAATACTACCAATATTAGAAATAGGTCTTTGTTCATACTTAGCCTCTGGTATTAAAGTAAGTTTATTTAAAGAACTAGATACCATATTATAAATCATATCTTTTAACTCATCTATTTTAGAAAACTTAATATCCATTTTAGTAGGATGTATATTAACATCTATTATATAAGGATCAGTCTTAATATTTAAAACAATAATAGGATATCTATTTATTGGTAAATATGTATGATACCCATCCAAAATACTACGTGTAATATCATTATTTCTTACATACCTGCCATTAACAAGTAAAGTAATATTATTTCTACTTGATCTATTAATCTCAGGATAAGAAATATACCCAGAAACTACATAATCACTATTAGAACACTCTACTTTAAGCATCTTTTTAGTAACATCAAGCCCATATATACTATTAATAACCTTAAGTAAATTACCACTTCCATCTGTATTAAGAAGTACTTTTGAATCATTTTCTAAATAAAAAGAAATAGAAGGATTAGCAAGAGCCATCTTATTAACATAGTTAAGTATATTAGCAAGCTCAGTATGAAGACTCTTTAAATACTTAAACCTAGCAGGAGTATTATAAAAAATATCACAAACACTAATCGAAGTACCACGTCTTAAATCAGTAGAAGAACAATTAGTAATAACACCCCCAGTAACTTCAAGTAAAGTAGAGGATTCTCCATCACTAGTAGCAATAGTCATTTTAGAGACACTACCAATCGAAGGAAGAGCTTCTCCTCTAAAACCAAGAGTGTTTATATTAAATAAATCATCTTTACTATATAACTTACTAGTAGCATGCCTAAGTATAGAATTCTTACAATCTTCCCTAGACATCCCCTTTCCATCATCAACAACTTTTATAGATTTAATACCAGATTCCATTAGATATATCTTAATAACACTAGCACCAGCATCAATAGAGTTTTCAACTAATTCTTTAACTATATTCATTAAAGATTCTACTACTTCACCTGCCGCTATCTTATTAGATAAATCATCACTCATTACTTTAATTATGTTCATAACTACTCCTTACAATATGGTTTATTTTCATCTTCTATATCATTGATTAAATCTTTTTTTAATCCTTTAGAGTCAGAAAGAACTACTTTTAAGCAAAAAGCATCATCCTCACTTGGATAAACAATAACTCTTTTACCATCATCAGTACAATAATTAGTAAGAGTACCAGCATCAGAAGTCACACACTTAAACTTCATACTATCGGAATTAATAGTATTATCCCCATTAATATTAATACTAGTATCATCAACCTCAGTCTTACATATTCCATACTTTAACATTTCATCAAACTTACAAGATTCACCATTAAGATAATTGTTAATATTTCTACCTTTCTTAACAACAGTAATACTACTAGCACCTAAATCATCAGAACTAAACTGTACTTTATTATAATTAAATCCTTTAGGTATATAACCAAGAGAAACTAATTCAGATAAAGTTATTGTATCTTTAACAGTACCACCATTATAAAGATTCTTAGTTCTATAATTATTATAAGCAGACTCAATAGTTTTTCTAACAGCAACAAGTTCTTTTTCCTTAGCTTGTTTTGTATAACTTCTATAAGATACAACAGTAAGAGTAGTAATAATAGAAAGTATTACTATGACTGCTAATAGCTCAACAAATGTAAATCCTTTTTTATTCATAGATATCATCTCCTAAAATAATTCTATCATAAATAGATATAAAAAAAAAGAAATAGTTTAGTTTTTTCTATTTCATTCAAGATTTAGTTGGTATTATAAGTGATCCACGAAAATACACCTTATCAGTGAAATGATATTATCAAAATTATAAATCATACTAAGACACAGTTAAGTTAACAGGAACTTACCTTGCAGGCTCGCTCAAATTACTCAACTGATACTAAGCATATACGGTTTTTGAGAAGTCCCTTCTCCACCTGAAATCTTTACTTTAGATGATAGATAAAGGACAGGGCGGACCGCATACATGGGGCCGCTGGCGATGTTGCTCCAATTGACATAGCCACTCGGGAGCACACAGAAAGCGTAGTAGGAAGAGCCTGAAGACTGCGGAAGCAACCATGTATCTTCACTTTTATCTAACCAATTATTTGTTGTTTTGCAACTTACTGAACCACTATAATTATATAAATTACTTGTACATTCTTTTGATGCTGCATATCCATAATCACTTGCATACATTATTGCTATTTTTTTAGAAGTATCACTTTGCATTATTGGATTTGTTCCATAGTAATATCCTGTTCTGTTTGCTTCATTTTTTCTTTCATATTTCCACATTACATCAGTCGTAATATTTGGATTATCACTATATCCTCCAAGATAATATTTTGTTGTCCCTATCATATTTTGTGCATCACTACTTAATGTATTATAATAATCATTATTTAAATATGTATTTAGTGCTGCTGTTACCCAATTATTATATGTATTAGTTGTTGTATCTTTTGTTTTATTCCATTTCATTTTTCCAACAGATTCATCTTTTATTATTTTCAATCTATTTTCTACATTACCAGAGGTATCTTCAGTTGGTATTATTCCTATTATTCTCCATACCTCATTATTAAATGTTACATAGTTATTTACTGTTGAGTCTCCTCCACGGTATCTATATTCAGTAGCAAACTTACTATCAACTTGAAGTGTATCATCTATTTCATGTGTTATTTGTTCAAGACCATTTTGTCCTACATTAGCTTTAGCAAATGATAATGCATATCCATCTTCTTTAATTTCTTCATCACTTGCTTCAATATTAAGTGCATATTTATATTCTATTGGTTTTGTTGTATCTCCATTTACATATAAATCATTATTAGTAGCAGCATTGCTTATCCACATTATTATTTCATATTCATGTGTTTTTCCTTTTTCTAGTGAGCTTTCTATTAAGAATGTATCTGGATTTACATCTATTATCTCTTTAGTTGTTGTTTTTTCTTCAAGTGGAGCGCCTGCTGGGAAAGTCACAGAATTATCAAAAATGTAATCAAGTATTAAATCTGCATCTTCTTTTGTTATTTTTTTATCATCATTTACATCTGATGCTAATACGTTATATTTGCAAGTATATGCTGTATCAGTGTAAAGATTTTGTATATATTGCATATCTGAACTATCAATTTGGTTATCTCCATTTCCATCTCCCAATTTATATGTCATAGTATTTTGTTTATCTACTACATGGTATTGTATTACATCTTTATTTATAGACGAGTTTATTAAATCTTTTATAGTCAGTTTATAATATGCTGTATCACATGTAGAATTATTGGTTATAGTAACTGTTTTAGGTTTATAGTCTCCTTCAAGGGCTTGTCTTGTAGATATAGGATACTTACTAACTAGCATTAACTCATCACTTTCTTTAAAGTTTATATCTAGTTCACATTTAGATATTTTTATATTTCTTCTTCCGAGTAAGTTAATACTTGGATTAAACAAAGCAAAAGAGATACTAACTACTATTAGTATTAAGAATATTATTATAGTTATTATTTTTTTATTTCTTCCTTTATTTTTTAAAGGGTTATAAGTATTTTGCCCCCCCCCCATACGAATTAATGTTTGTCATAGTTTTACCTCCATAGTTTCTTATAAGTTAATTCTATAACAAAAATAGTACTTTTTCAAGCAAAATTTTTTCAATTTTTTGCATTTTTATATAAACAAGACTTTTGATACAAGTTTTCTTATTCAAAAATAAAAATTGCCCTAAGGCAAATCTTATTTTTGTAATCATTTTTTCTCTCAAATCTTAAAATTTGTCATTTGACAAGTATTTTTCTTTAGTTTATAGTGATATCAGCACGTATCTTTAGGCGCCGACTTCATTATCTTTTTAAAAGAAATGGGGTGATAGTTATGAGTAAAAAAGATTTCTTAATTCTAGCATTACTTGTAATTATTTATTTATTATTAAAGTAATTTAAAATAAATGCGACGTCTCTCTGATATAGGGAAACGTCGCAACTTAGTCTAACAAGAAGCCGGCGTTCAAAGAACGTGCTTCTTTATATATAATATACTACTTTTAGTAGTTTTATACAAGCATTTTTACATTTTTTGTCCATTTGATGCAAGTTTTACTTTAACAGTTTTAGTCTTGCCATCTCTTTCGTATGTAATAGTAATTGTATCTCCGACTTTATGTTTATATAGTTCATATCTAAGATATGCTACACTATTTGTTTCATTATTATCTATTTTAGTAATAATATCTCCTTGCTCTAATCCCGCCTTTTTAGCAGATGAATTGTTTTCTACATCTATTACCACTACTCCACTTTCTGCTTTTGTATTTTGTAAGTAATTATAATAATTAGGATAATTTTTTAAATCACTAAGATTCATCATAGATATACCTAAATATGGATATGTTGTATTTTTACCATTTATTATTTGATCTGCTTTCTCTTTAGCGGTTTCTATTGGTATAGCAAATCCCATTCCTTCGACTCCAGTTCCACTTATTTTAGCAGATACTACTCCGATTACTTCACCATTAGCATTGCAAAGTGGACCACCACTGTTACCTGAGTTTACTGCGGCATCTGTTTGTAATACACTTATTACATAATCTGATGAGCTTTGTTGTGTTGTAGATATTTCTACTAATCTTTCTTTACCTGATATTATTCCACGAGTAACTGTCCAAGAGTATTCATTATTAAGAGGAGCACCCACAACAAATGTTGTATCCCCTGGTTTTAAATTATTTGAATTACCAAGCTCTACCTTATCATAACCCTCTCTTGACTCAACTTTAAGCACTGCAATGTCAGAGTATTCATCAGTACCTACTAATGTAGCTGACACTTCCTTCCCATCTGTATATGTCACTTTGTAGCTATTTGAGTTTGCCACTACATGATTATTAGTAATAATATAAGTATTCTTTCCATCATTCTTATAAACAAACCCACTTCCTGATGAATATTTTTGATTATTTTTATATGTATTTACTACAATTACCTTATCATACACCTTAGAAACAGCAGATGAAATACCATTATCAGTAACAGTAACACTTTTTTCTAATTTTGTTGTAGTAATTTTTAATATATTTGGATATTTATAAATCACTAATACCGATGTTGTTATACCAAGTACAAATATTAATATAGTAAATACTATCTTTTTAATCATATTTTTATTTTTCATAATTTTCCTCCTTGATACAATAGTAGTACTTTAAACTTAAACAAAACTTAAAAGGAATCAATTTTTTTGATTCCATATTATTTTAAATATCGTAAAATTGTCTTTAGTAGTAGCACTAATAGTACCATTATGTTTTTCAACTATGTTTTTTGCTATTGAAAGACCTAGACCATATCTATTGCTGTTTCTATTTCTTGATTCATCTTTTCTATAGAATCTTTCAAATATTTTTTCTTCATCTTCTTTTGCTATTTTAGATCCTTCATTTTTTACTTTAAGCATTATTTCTTTATTACTATTAGTAAGACTTATTATTACTTTATTATTTTCTTTAGTATGATTAATAGCATTATCTATTAATATACCAAGTAATTCTTTTATTAAGTCTTGATTACAATTAAAATATATATTTTTATCTATATCATATTCTAGTTTTATATTCTTTTCATAAAATAAACTCTCAAATGTTAGAATTGTACTTTCTACTATGTTAGAAAGATTCTCTTTTTTTAGTTCTACTTCTTTATTGTTTTCTAATTTTGCTAGATCTAGTAAATCTTTTACTAGTTTACTCATTCTAGAAGATTCACTTTTTATATTGTGTATCCATTTATCTTGTTTATCGTTGAAATAAGCATCACAACTTGCATCAATAACAGTAAGTGGTGTTTTTAGTTCATGAGATGCATCTGCGATAAATCTTTTTTGTTTTTCAAATGATTCTTCAACTGGAGTTGTTATCCATTTAGTTAAAATGTATGATACTATGACTACTGATACTTCTAATATTATAAAGGTAACTGTTGTAATTAATAGATTATCTCTTAATCTTTGTGTTGTTTTTGAGTTGTCCACTAGTACTAGGATATTATCACTTGTAAATATATAAGAGTATTCATTTAAATATAAGTTTTTTATATATTTATTAGCATCATGTTTTTTTATGATATTTGTTATTTGTTTTTCTACTTCTTTTTTATCTATATCATTAAATGTATGTGATATTATTGCTTTATAGCTACCATTATTATCTAGTATAACTGTATATACATTGTATTCCATAAATATTCTTGATTTTTTATCATCATAGTTATTACTTGATGCAATTTGTAAAACATCTGATATATTTTTTTGTTCTTGATTATAGTATCTAATATTTGAATAAAGATAAATAAACAAAGTGAATATTGTTATAATAGTAAATATTGTAGCGAATAGTTTAATTCTTAATTTTTTCATTTTTTACCTCTAATTTATAGCCCATATTTCTTATTACTTTTATTGATACTTTGGAGTTTATTAGTTTTAGTTTTTTTCTTAAGAATGATATATAGGCTTCGAGTGTATTTATTTCGCATTCACTATCATAACCCCATATCTTATTAAATATTTGTTCTTTTGATAGTACTATGTTTTTATTTCTTATTAATAATTCAATTAGTTGGAACTCTTTACCTATTACTGATACTTCTTGATTGTTTGTTGTGTTTTTAAGAATTAGTCTTTTTATATTTAGTTCTAGGTCTTCATATTTTAATATATCATTATTTATATCATCTTTTCTTAGTTGAATATTTACTCTTGCTAGTAGTTCATCCATATGAAATGGTTTGGTTAAGTAGTCATCTGCGCCATTGTTGAATCCATTCATTTTATCATCAATAGTGCTTTTAGCAGTTAGCATTATTACTTTGGCTGAAATATTTTCACTTTTTAATTCTTTTAGTATTTCAAAGCCATTTTTATGAGGAAGCATTACATCTAATAGAATTAAATCATATATATCTGTTAATGCTTCATATAGGCCATCTTCTCCATCTGTTGCAATATCAACCATATAGTTTTTACTTGTTAGCATTGAAGAGATTGCGTCTGCTAAATTGTATTCATCTTCGATTATTAATATTTTCATAAACATCACCATCTAAAATAATATAATATTTTTCTTAAATAAAACTTAAATTATTTATTTAGTTCTTTTTCGATAAAACTTGCTAATTCTTTACAGTATTTATTTATTGTATCTTTATCTTTTCCTTCGATCATTACTCTTATTAGATTTTCAGTACCACTTGGTCTTACTAATACTCTTCCATCATCTTTTAGAGTGTTTTCTATGTTATTTATTTCATCTTTTATATTTTGATTTGTTTTATATAGTTCTTTTTGTTCTTTAGTGGCTTCTACATTTATCATAACTTGAGGATATTTTTTCATAATATCTTTTAACTCTTTTAATGATTTATTAGTATGAGCCATTACATTTAATACTTGAAGTGATGTTAATTGTCCATCTCCAGTATTTGCATATTCTTTAAATATAATGTGTCCACTTTGCTCTCCTCCAAGAATAAAATCATTTTCTAGCATATTTTCTAGTACGTATTTATCTCCGACTTTAGTTGCTACAAAATCTATATTATGGTATTTACAGTAGTTTATTAGTCCTAGGTTAGACATTACTGTTCCAACGATGGTATTATTTTTTAACATATTGTTTTCTTTTAAGTAGTTAGAACATATTGCTAGAATATAGTCTCCATCTATTTCATTGGTATCTTCATCTAACATAATGCATCTATCAGCATCTCCATCGTATGCTATTGCAAGATCGTAGTGTTCTTTTAGGACTAGTTCTTTTAGTTTATCTATGTGAGTAGATCCAGCGTCTTTATTAATGTTTAATCCATCAGGAGTGTTATTTATTAGAGTATAGTTTATATTTAGTCTAGAAAATAGTTGTTCTGCTGTTTTATAACTTGCTCCATTAGCGGTATCTATAAGTATTTTTTTATTTTGTAATTCATTTTTTATATTTATTGTACTAAGTAAGTGATTTATGTAAAGTTCTACTTTGCATTCTTCTTTTGTTCTAATACCACATTCATTTATATTGTTATTTTCTTTAAAGTTCAAAATATTTTCTTCGACTTTTTCTTCCAAAAAAGAGCTTAGTTTGTAACCATTGTTATCTAGTACTTTTATCCCATTATACTGACTAGGATTATGACTAGCACTTATTATAAAAGCACCATCGGCATTTAGTTTCTTTGTTAAGTATGAGATTGCAGGGGTTGGTAGGACTCCCACGTCTATTATGTTACATCCGAACGATAGTACTCCAGATGAGGTAGCGTCTGTTAGCATGTCTTTACTTATTCTAGTATCTGTTCCTATTATGAATGTTAGGTTTTGTTTATTTAGTTCTTCTTTTAATACTTTACTTACACTACCACCGATTTTATAGGCAAGTGATGGGGTTAAATCTTTGTTGGTTATTCCTCTTATTCCATCTGTTCCAAATAGTTTTGTCATATTATTGCTCCTTTTCTATAATATTTTTCATATCTTTTACAATACTATTTTTAGGTATTACTCCCCTTACTGATGTAAGTGGATATATATTGGTGTTTGGTCCAATAACTGTTCCTGGATTTAGGACAGAGTTGCATCCTACTTCAACATAGTCTCCAAGAAAAGCACCAACTTTTTTTAGATTTGTTTCTATTTTGTTTTCTTTGTCTTTTATGATTACTAGTTTTTTATCACTTTTTACATTTGAAGTAATTGAACCTGCACCCATATGAGAGTGGTATCCTAAGATTGAGTCTCCGATGTAGTTAAAGTGTGGTACTTGAACATTATCAAATAAAATGGCATTTTTTATTTCACATGAGTTTCCTAGAACGCTTTCTTTCCCTATTATTACTGAACCCCTAATAAATGCACAGTGTCTTACTTCGGCATTTTCATCTATTATACATGGTCCGATTATTTTAGCACTTTCACTTACATTAGCAGTTTTATGTATCCAGATGTTATCTTCTTTTTTTATGTAGTTATCATCTAAAGTATTTCCTAATTCTATTATATATTCTTTTATATTAGGAAGTATTTGATATGGATATTCATATCTTTTGATTAATTCTTTTGCAATAGTGTTAATACTTATAAATATTTCTTCAGTTTTCATTTTTCTCACCTATTTAATTATATCATAAATATCAATATATAGAGAAAAAAACACTTTATTAGTGTTCTAGGTTATTTGTATGATATATCCCTATATGTTAAGTTTGGCTATATGTATATATGATGTTATTAAAGTTTCTTGTTTTAGCTTTCTTCATTATTACTCTTCCTTTCTTTCTTCTCGAAATAACAGTATTTATCTAGCCAGTATTCATCTTGATTTTTCTCATATTCTCCAACAGGTATTGGTGATGATAGATCTTCGGCAAGCTCAATGATAGTATCTTTTAATTCAAGATTGTCTATATAGTATTTTGGTATTGAATCAAAACCTAAGTATGCTCCGATAATATTGCCTGCGATTGCTCCGGTTGAATCACTATCTCCGTCATGATTTACTGCACATATAATAGCATCTTCAAAACTATTTTCATATTTTAGACATGAGTATAGTGCGATGGCAAATGCTTCTTCTGCCACCCATCCTCCTCCAATTTTATAGATTGCTTCAACGTCAGATATATTTTCTTTGCTTAATTTAATTGCTTTTTTTATCATTTTAAAAAAATATTTATTGTCTTTAGAACTGTAGATATTAAAGTTTTTTTTGTAGTTTTTTATGGCTTTTTTAAGTGCTGTTGTGATATCGTCATTTTCTCTGACTAAATAGTAGATAAGTGTCGAAAAGATATAAGATGGAATAATTCCAAGAGGATGTCCATGTGTTATAGCACTTACTTCTGCCGCAGTTTTTCCGGCATCTTCAGCTTTTTTTGCATATAATCCTATAGGGGCAACCCTCATAATACCACCACAGCCTTTACTATCATTTATCGGTTCTTCTATTGTTCCTTTTTTTCCTGATAGTAATGCCGATAGGCAAGTGTTTCCTGGTGCTCTTTTAACGTTTAATTCTTTTAAATCTTTAATCCATGTAACTTTAAATTCATGATTATTTTGTCCAGTTTGAGTATCTAGCCAATCTAAATATGCATGATAAATCATATCAGTTGGTTTTGGTGATATACCTCTTAAGTATAATCTTGTTTCTCTGGATAACAGACCATTTGCGGTAAATAAAGTCATTTGAGTATCATCAGAAATAATTCCTTTATCTTCATTATATTTACAATACTCTCTATCTTTTATTCCTCTTTTAAATTCAATAGGATATCCTAAGGCATCTCCGATTGCTCCTCCTACTAAGGAACCAATAATTTTATTTTTTATATCCATAGTATCACTTCCCTTATATATAGATTATAACATTTTTTAGTACTAAAATAATAATATTTTAAAGCTTTTCTAAATCTTTTTATTTTTACCTCATTATCTCTTTATACGATATCTATCAATTATTATATCATCATACTTAACGCTTTCAATAAATTTTCCACCATTGTTAGCAATTATTTTTTTGGAACCAATATTATCATTATTGCAAGTGATTATAATTTCTTCATAACCCATAGCAACCATTTTTTCAATTAGTAACTTACAAATTTTACTACCGTATCCAAGTTTACGTTTGCTTGGAATGACACCATACATGATGTGCCCAGAGAACTTATATGTATCACTATCTATTTCGGGATTCAATCTAATACTAGCATGACCAACAATCTTATCATCTTCGATTGCAAAGTAAAAAATTTCTTTAATTCCATTATTGCCAATGCCACTCTTTTTATTTTCAACTTCTTTTAAAAAAGAAAAGAAATTCTCTTTTGTAACAAATGGCTTAAAATCAGGATACACCTTTTGATAATCATTATTATATTCAGTTATTCTATTAATATCTGTTATATTATCTTCTTTTAAGTACATATTTTCACCCTTTCTAAATTGACAATTTTATCAACTTACAATATAATTATAAATGTCGTGTGCAGGACACGGTCAAGTATTTTTTTTCATTTTTTATACGAGGTGGTAAAATGAATTATTCAATGAAAGACACATGTGAGATGACTGGTTTAACTTATGATACTTTGAAATATTATTGTAACGAGGGACTAGTTCCTAATGTTAAAAGAGATAAAAATAATTATCGTATTTTTAATGATAAGGATATTACATGGATAAACAGTCTATCCTGTTTAAAGAAATGTGGTATGAGCATTCATGAAATGAGAGAATATCTTAATTTATGTTTAAAGGGAGAAAGTTCAATACCAAAAAGAAAAGAAATTTTAAATATTAAGCTAAAGGAACTAGAACAAAAAAAGAAAGAAATAGATGAAAGTATTGAGTATATTAACTGGAAACATAATTTTTATGATGATGTATTATCTGGTAAAACAAAGTATTATAGTAATCTTACTAATGATTGAGAAATCAATCATTTTTATTATTTGCAAATTCAAGAATTATATAGTAAAAAGATTTTTATTATGTTAAAATTGTATTAAGATAAGGAGTGTTATTATGTACGATATTAATTTTAAAAATCTTAAGAGTGGTTTTAATTTCTTTCTAATTTTCTTTCTATTGGGACTTGGGTTTATTATTTATTTTACTTATGCAGGAATTAAAGATTATTTATACCCAACAGATTATAAACATGCAGTTGTATCAAATAGCGTTTCAGTAAGTTCCTATGTTAATGAGGAAGAAAAATATGTATATACAAAAACTTATCATTTTACTTTTGATGGTAAATTATATTCATGTGATATTAATGGCATTTCAAATGAAAAACCTAAAGAAGAAAATAGAACTATTTATTTTGATGATTATCCTGAGTCATGTGTAGATCATCTTTCAAGAGGACAATTAGGAGTTTATCCATTATTTGTATTGGGTGGATTAATCTTTATGTTAATTGGTCTAGTTAATATTAGAAAAATTACAAAAAGTATTAAAAATATCAAATATTTAAATATGCATGGAAAATTAGTTAAAAATCTTCCTTATTATACCGAAGCCTCAAACATAGCAATCAATGATAGAGTTCTTGAAAGATTAGTTGTAGATTATACTTTTCCAAATGGCAGAGTAATATCATTGTATAGCGACTTGAGATATGATGGAAAAACATATGATAATGATGGTATGGTTGATTTACTTATTGATGAGAATGATCCTACTAAATATTTTATTGATTTAGAAATAAATAGAAAAAGCGGTAACTTATCTACTGATTATTATTATCAGAATTCTGATTCTAATGAAAATAATAGTAACAAAACATTTTAAGATTTAGAGAGTATTATTTTTATTTTATAAAGTAATACTTTTTTTATTTTCACTATTTTGTATAAATATGATAGTTTTCATAAAATATATGATATACTTATAGAAGTAATATGACCAAATATTTTTGTAAAATACATAAGTACAAATCAGGTGATTCAATGAAAAAAAATATATTATTAATCTATATACATACATTTTTATCTACTTTTATATTATATTACATATGTGATACATTATTTTATATTGAAAGAGGACTTACCTCTAGTCAGTATATAAGTTTTGTAGGAATAGCATTTTTTATAAAGTTGATTTTTGAAATTCCATTCGGAGTTGTAGCAGATAAATATAATAAGAAAAATCTATTGATTACTAGTAATTTATTATTTATAGCATCTACAGTAATATTTATATTCGCACATAACTATTTTACTTTTTTAATTGCTATAATAATTAATGCTATAAACAATTCCCTTAGTTCAGGTATAGTAAACTCTATTTTATATGAAAATACTAATGATAAGAAAAATTTTAATAAAATCTTATTTTATAATTCTTTCTCATACAATATTTCATATATGTTTGCTATGATAATTGGTGGTATAATAGGACAAAAATTAGGATTGGTATATGCTTATTATTTTACTATAATTCCTTTTATTATAGATTTTGTAGTTTTGTTAAAAATAAAAATAGATAAGAAAATTGAAAAAAATAATACTGAAAAAAATATTTCGGTATTAAAAAATGGAATTAAAGAAATAAAGAATAATTCATATTTAATAAAATTGATGTATAAAAAGGCAGTTTTATTTTCGGGAATAAAATTAGTGGAAGAAAGTCATCCTCAATATTCTGCTGATATTGGAATATCAGTATTTCTAATTGGAATGTATACTTCACTAATACTGATTTTCTGTATTGTTGGTAGTTATCTAGGTAGTAAATCAAAAAAAGATAAATATAGTTTTATTTTAAATATTAATCCTATTATCGTAGGTATTTTTATATTATTAACTGGGGTACTAAATAATTATATAGGAATTTTATTTATATTACTGATTTATATTTTTTCAGAAAGTTTTGATAATATTATGGTATCAGAACTTCACAATAATATTTCCTCTAAGTATAGAGTTACTGTTGAATCAATAAGTCAATTTGTGTTTGCTATATTTGGAATTTTGTTTAGTTTGACAATGACTATTCTACTTAATTTTATTAATTTAAATATAATGTATATAATACTAGGAATTATGATTATTATTTTAGAATTGTTTAGCATTTTAAAGAAATCAAATAAAGGTTTCGTCAAATGATGAAATTTTTATTTGATTTTTAATGTAATATTTTTTAATATTAGTTGATTATTTTTATATTTTATTAATTGTAAAAAATAACTGTTTCATGTATAATTAATTCATAATTAAGGAGTGACTTTATGAAAGTATATGTAAAGAAAAGAGATAAAAGCCCCTTTTTGATGGGCATTATTTTGGGAATTATTTTTATAGGTTTTGGAGTTATTACTTATATTGTATTTACTAAAAGCGAAAGACCTTTTATTGAAGTATTCTCCGATTATGGTATCATGATACCATTTGGATTTATATTTTTTATAATTGGTGTTTATATCATTGTTAATTTATTTAGACCTGCAAAAAAGTATAAACTAAGATTAACTAGCAAAAAAGAACAGGTATATAATGGAAAAATAATTACTTACATGGGTTTTAGTGGCGATAAGGAAAAAGAAGTGTTTGATGATTTGATTGATGCTGATTATAAATGCTATACAATTGGTCAAAATAACTTAGTAGTTGGTGATGATTATATTGTAAAGATCAAAGAGTTTAATTGGTGTCCTAAATCTGTAGAAGCACTTGATGATTACAAAAACGATACTAAAGAACATGTTCCAATATCTATTTCTTTAATAACTATTCCAATTGCATTTTGTGGTATCATGATACTTCTTTGTATAATAGGAATGATTCTTTATCCTAAATACATTTTGGAATATGCTATATGGGGTGTGATTAATAGTGTTATTTTATATAGCATTGTAAAAGAATACAAAAAATAAAAAAAGAAGAAAATTATAAGTATAAGTGATTTTCTTCTTTTAACTTATTTTCATTTATTATCCCTTGTTGCTTTAACAGTCAATACTATTCCAATTAGATTTACTCCGATTGATAGACCTAGTAATATGCCACTTGTAAAGTCTCCGATGGAACTTGTGCTGTTACCTATAAAGGCATTTATTATATATAGTAAGTTACCTAATATAATTAATAATATTCCTGTCTTTAAGTTATTCATTTTTATTCCTCCCTACTCTATTATCTTGAATTAATATTTTTTACTCTTTAATTATATCACATAAAATTAAAAGAGAGCATAAATAAAATAGTTTATAGATAGTAAAAAGCTAGGATGCGGGTTTCCTATTTGTCCATAAAAAAACGTCAGTAACTGACGTTGATTTTTTTATGGAGCGAGTGTCGTAGTTATCTACAACTCTTTCTCTAGTGATATGATAAATATCACTCATTAATAAAAATATACCATATTTTTATATAAATTAAAATAATTTCACAATTTTCTAAAAAATAGTGGTATAATTGATATGAATTAAGAGGTGATTTTAATGTACCAAAAAGATGTTTTAAGAGAATACATAAG
>CAKOQD010000006.1 GCA_934101185.1 uncultured Bacilli bacterium
TGGATTTATATCGTACTTTGTGCATTTGTATTAAGTAAGAAAAAATATAATTTATTAAGAAGATTCTCTGTTGCATTCTCATTTATATCAGTAATTCTTTTAACAATAGAGATGTGTGTTGATATGTTTAAATATGAGAAAATTATTATTAATTGGTCAATATATGCTGTATTACCAATAACAATTATAGGATTAATTCTATTTATAATTTCTTATAATAGAAAATTAATGGATGAAATAAAACAAAGGATATTTATTTAGATGGAGGTGTAAATACGTGGAATAAGTATAAAAAATATATATTAATAGCAGTATTTTCAATAATTATTTTAATCATTATTGATATATCACAAGCACTCATATTTCAACATTTGTAAAGGAACATTGGGAAAGATTTATTTAAAGGAAATGTTCAAAAATTATCAAAAAAATAAAAAAATAGAAAAAATGATTTTGTTAAAAAGTTGTTTTTTTGAATAAAAAATAAAAAATAAAATTTATGTAAAAAGTTCTAAAACACTTATAAAGTAAGGGCAAAACAATATTTTTAAATAAAATGTTGTTTTATTTTTTATTAAAAAAATTGGAAAAATCAAAAAATTAATTTTACAAGAAATGCAAAAAATGAAAATAAATTTTGTTTTTAATATTGACTTTTCCGAATTCGAAAGATATAATTAAATTGATCATAGAGGACGTCGATTATTATGATTAAAAGAAGGGAGATGAAAAAATGGTTAGTACTGAAGAACTTATAGATGTAATAAAAGTCGTTAAAAGAAATGGAAAAAAAGTTGATTTTGATGGGACAAAAGTAGCACTTGCAATAAAAAAAGGTTTTGATAGTATTATTTTAGATGACGAACCAGTATATACTTCAAAAGATGTTCAAAAGGTATACCAACATGTTATTAACAAAATAAATAAAGAGTATAAAGGTTCAGAAAAAATTAAAGTTGAGCAAATTCAAGATTTAATAGAAGAATCATTAAATAAGTGTGGTTATGAAGATGTATATAAATCTTTTAAAGAGTACCGAGAAAGAAGAAATCAATCAAGAGAGTTGTTTGCAGATGAAAAAAGGATGCATAAATTTTTAAAAACTCTAGAAGGGTTAGGACTAAAAAGTGCAGCAGAAGAGGACGCTAAAAGAGAGAATGCAAATATTGATGGAAATTCGGCAATGGGAACAATGTTACATTTTGGTTCATCTATTTCAAAAGACTTTGCTACTGCATATCTTATGAAGAAAAAATATGCTGATGCCCATGCCGATGGTGATATACATATTCATGACATGGATTTCTTAGCAATGGGAACAACTACTTGTACGCAAATAGATATTTATAAGTTATTTAAAAATGGATTTGATACAGGTCATGGACATTTAAGAGAACCACAAGATATTAGAAGTTATTCAGCTCTTGCTGCGATAGCAATTCAAGCAAATCAAAATGATCAACATGGGGGACAAAGTATACCAGCATTTGATTATTATATGGCACCAGGTGTATTAAAAACATTTAAGAAACAATATAAAGCAGCAATACATGAAATAACAATGTTTGTTGGATTTGAAAGATTTTTAAATGTAAATAAGATACACGAAAAAATAGATAGGTTAGATAGTATTGTATTTGATATTAGTTATATGGATGAGTGTGCAAAAGAAAGTGAAGAAGTAAAAAGAGCTTTTAAAACAGCATATGATATTGCTTATGATAATACTAATAAAGCAACATATCAAGCAATGGAGGCATTTGTTCATAACTTAAATACTATGCATTCAAGAGCTGGAGCACAAGTTCCATTTTCATCTATTAACTTTGGAACAGATACTTCACCAGAAGGTAGAATGGTTATGAAAAACTATTTATTAGCGGTAGATGCAGGATTAGGAAATGGAGAAACACCGATTTTCCCAATATCAATATTTAAATTAAAGGAAGGTGTAAGCTATAATAAAGAAGATCCTAATTATGATTTATTTAGATTAGCTTGTGAAGTATCTTCTAAAAGATTATTTCCTAATTTCTCATTTATGGATTCACCATTTAATAAGCAATATTATAAAGGAGATTATAATACAGAAGTATCATATATGGGGTGCCGTACAAGGGTTATTGGAAATGTAGTGGATGATGATAAAGCAGTAACTCCAGGGCGTGGCAATTTATCATTTACATCAATTAACCTACCTAGACTTGGCATTAAATATGGTATTGTAAATGGAAGAGATAAAGCAGATATAAAAGGATTCTTTAATGAGTTAGAATCATTAATGGAATTAGTAAAACATCAATTATTAGAAAGATTTGAAATTCAATGCAATAAAAGAATATATAATTTTCCATTCCTATTAAAACAAGGTGTATGGATTGATTCTGATAAATTAAAAGATACAGATAGACTTAGAAAAGTATTAAAACATGGAACTTTATCAATTGGCTTTATTGGTCTTGCTGAGACATTAAAGGCATTGACAGGAAAGCATCATGGTGAAAGTGAAGAAAGTCAAAAACTAGGGCTTAAAATAGTTGAATTTATGAGAGAAAAATGTGATGAATTTTCTCATGAATATAATTTAAACTTTACTTGTTTAGCAACTCCAGCTGAGGGACTTTCTGGTAGATTTGTTAATATAGATAGAGCGATTTATGGGAAAATAAAAGGAGTAACTGATAGAGAGTATTATACTAATTCTTTCCATGTTCCAGTATATTATAATATTTCTATTGCAAATAAGATTAAGATTGAGGGTCCATATCATGCTTTAACAAATGCAGGACATATTAGTTATATTGAGTTGGATGGAGATGTAACAACTAACATAGATGCTTTTGAAAGTATAGTTAGATTAATGAAAGAAAATAACTTTGGATATGGCGCAATTAATCACCCAGTAGATAGAGATCCAATATGTGGATATGTTGGTGTTATTAAAGATGTTTGCCCTAAATGTGGTAGAAGAGCTAATGAAGGTGTTAGTGTTGAAAAACTTAAAAATTTAGGTTGTACAATTTGTAAATAATAGTAAAAAGGAGGATATTTAAATGAAAGAAGAAAGAGTTGAAAAGAAAATTGGAGATGGAGTAGGTTTTGATAGAATTAGAAGAATCACAGGATATTTAGTTGGTACTGTTGAAAGATTTAATAATGGTAAAAAAGCTGAAGAAAGAGACAGAGTAAAACATACAACTGATGGAGTTTTAAATAAGAAAAAAATATGCAAATAAGACTTGCTGCTAACTTAACTGAGGAAAGCATTGTTGATGGGGAAGGAATAAGAACTGTTATATGGATGCAAGGTTGTCCTCATCATTGTAAAGGATGCCATAATCCAGAAACATGGAACGTAGAAAAAGGGTTTTTGGTTGATGTTAAAGAAGTCTGTGAAAAAATAAGAAATGTTGGTTTTCAAACAGGTGTAACTCTATCGGGAGGAGACCCATTAATCCAAATTGATGCTTGTCTAGAGATTGCAAAATATTGTCAAAGCTTAGGTTTAAATGTATGGTGTTATACCGGCTACAAGATGGAAGAACTTTTAATAAGAGCTAATAAAGAAACAAATTTAAAAGAATTACTTTTAAATATAGATGTATTAGTAGATGGACCATTTATGCTAGAATTAAAAAGTTATGATGTTCCGTTTAGAGGTTCTAGTAATCAACGAATTATAGATTCTAAAAAAAGTATAATAGAAAACAAGGTATGTGAGATTCAAAAATAGATTCTAACATGCCTTTTTGTTTTAAATATAAGGTGGTGGATAATGATAAAAGTTAGAAAAGAAAATATAAAAGAGAGTATAAGTATTTTATTAAAAGGAATATATGCTGGAATAATGATAGGAATTGGAGGAACAATCTATTTAAGTGTTGCAAATCAAGTAGTTGGAGCTATACTTTTTGCAATAGGGCTTCTTACAATATGTGTTTATAAAATGAGCTTATATACAGGAATGATAGGTTATATACTAGAAAATAAATTTGGGTATTTAAAAACTCTTATATTTACTTTGTTAGGTAATTTATTAGGAACAATCATTACAGCATTGTTGATACTAAATACAAGAATTGCTAATATAAGTATTAGAGCAAGAGAAATGGCTATAATTAAAATCAGCGATAATTATTTAAGTATATTCATATTATCAGTATTTTGTGGAATTCTTATGTATATAGCAGTTAATAATTTTAAAAAAGGAGAAGACTTTATAATAAAATATTTATCTATATTTATATGTGTAGTGGTATTTATTTTGTGTGGATTTGAACATTGTATTGCTAATATGTACTATATTTCATTAGCAAAAGCTTGGTCATTTAAATCTGTAATATCAATGTTGTTTATGATTTTGGGGAATAGTTCTGGAGCAATTATTATGTCATTGTTTAATAATAAAATTAATTAAAAAATTAAAAGATACAGATTATAAAAGGATTCATTTAATTATCTGTAAAGATGGTAAACTAATGAGTATTAAAGATAGAAAGGATTTTGAATAATTGTAAATAATTGTCTCAAAAATAAAAAAATAAAAAAAATTAGCACTCATGTATTGACAATGCTAACATATAATATTATAATGATATTAGCACTAAGGAATTAGAGTGCTAAAGGAGGTTAATATGCTAACTTCAAGACAAGAAAAGATACTCCAACTGATTGTTGATGAGTATGTTAAAAGTGTTAATCCTGTTGGTTCTAAACTAATATGTGATGAGCTTAATTGTTCTAGTGCTACTGTTAGGAATGAAATGTCTGTTCTTGAAGATCTTGGTTATCTTGAAAAGACTCATGTTTCTAGTGGGAGAATACCTAGTGAGGTTGGATATCGTTATTATGTAGATAATTTAATGGAACCTAAGAAGATGAATGGTGATGATTTATTAAAATTACAACTTATATTTAATAATAATAAATTAGATATGCCTGATGTAATTAAAAAGAGTCTTGCTATTATATCTGAACTTACTGATTATACATCAGTAGTACTTGGTTCTAAATCTAATTTTAATAAGTTACAAAAAGTTGAAGTTCTTCCTCTTATGGAATCTAAACTTATTGCTATAATAGTAACTGATAAAGGGCATGTTGAACATAGGAATATAACTATTTCTGGTGTTAGTATTGAAGAGGTTCAAAAGACTGTTGAGCTTATTAATAAATTACTTATCGGTACTCCGATTGATGAGATAAATAAGAAGTTGGAGTTTGAGGTAAAACCAATAATTAATCAATATGTAATGCAACATGAAATAATATATAATGCTTTTTATAATGTATTTAGTGATATGGTTTCTAAGAATGATATGTCATTTGTAGGAAAGACTAATATTTTGAATCAACCAGAGTTTAACAATGTGGAAAAGATTAAGAATCTTCTTAATAAGTTTGAGGATAGTTCTTTATTTGAATCTATTGAAGAGGATGATAATGATATAAATATTTATATTGGAAAGGAATCTAAATTAGATGATGATGTTACTGTTATTAAGACTAAGTATAAAACAGATACTGATGAGGGTACAATAGCGGTAATTGGTCCAAAGAGAATGGAATATGATCGTGTTGTGTCTCTTCTTAGTTATATAAAGGAACATCTTAAGTGAGGGAGGAATCATGGAAGAAAACAAAAATATAGAAAAAGAAACTGAAGTAAAAAAGAAACATAAACCTAATAAGAATGAAGAAATAGAACTTCTTAAGGGTGAGATTGAATCTTTAAAAACGGAAGTTCTTCGTAGTAAGGCAGATTTAATAAATTATCGTAAAAGAAAAGATGAAGAGACTTCTAATTTACTTAAGTATTGCAATAGTGATTTGATATTGTCACTACTTAATGTTGTAGATAATTTTGAAAGGGCTTTAGTTTTAGATGATGAAGCTTTTAAGAGTTATCTTGATGGCTTTAAACTTATTTACAATCAAGTTATTGATATATTAAATAGTTATGAAGTAAAAGAGATTGAAGCGCTTGATAAAGTGTTTGATCCAATGTATCATCAAAGTGTTGCTACTAAAAAGGATGATACTAAAGAGTCTGGTGTAGTACTTGAAGTGTTTAAGAAAGGGTATACATATAAAGACAAAGTTTTACGACCAGCAATGGTTATAATAAATGAATAATAGTTAAAAATAAATATGAAAGGAAATGATTAATATGAGTAAAATAATTGGTATAGACTTAGGTACAACTAATAGTTGTGTGGCAGTCTTAGAAGCAGGGGAAGCTAAAGTAATCCCAAATCCTGAAGGAAATAGAACTACTCCTTCAATTGTAGCATTTAAAAATGGAGAAAAGTTAGTTGGAGATGTTGCAAAGCGTCAAGCTGAAACTAATCCTAATACTGTTCGTAGTATTAAAAGATTAATGGGTACTAAAGAAAAGGTTGAACTTGATGGTAAGAAGTATAGTCCTGAAGAAATTAGTGCAATGATTTTAACTGATTTAAAGAATAGTGCTGAAGCATATCTTGGAGAAAAAGTTACTAAAGCAGTAATTACTGTTCCAGCATACTTTAATGATGCACAACGTCAAGCTACTAAGAATGCAGGTAAGATAGCAGGACTTGAAGTAGAAAGAATTATTAATGAACCAACTGCAGCATCACTTGCATATGGTTTAGATAAACAAGATAAAATGCAAACTATTCTTGTATATGACCTAGGGGGAGGAACTTTTGATGTTTCTATTCTAGAACTTGGTGAAGGTGTATTTGAAGTAAAAGCTACTAATGGTAATAACCATTTAGGTGGTGATGATTTTGATGAAAAGATTATTACTTATTTAGTTGAAGAATTTAAGAAGGCTAATGGTATTGATTTATCAAAAGATAAAATGGCAATGCAACGTTTAAAAGAAGCAGCTGAAAAAGCTAAAAAAGATTTAAGTGGAGTAACTACTACTCAAATATCTTGTCCATTTATAACACAAGGTAGTGATGGACCACTTCATTTAGATATGACTCTTACACGTGCTAAGTTTGAAGATTTAGTTAGAGATTTAATAGAATCAACTCTTACACCAGTAAGAAATGCAATGAAAGATGCTAAAGTATCTAAAGATGATATTGATCAAGTAATTTTAGTTGGGGGTTCTACTCGTATTCCTATGGTTCAAGAATTAATTAAGAAAGAATTAGGAAAAGAACCTAATAAATCAGTTAATCCTGATGAAGTAGTAGCAATGGGTGCTGCTATTCAAGGTGGTGTACTTACTGGAGATGTAAATGATGTAGTACTTCTTGATGTTACACCATTATCACTTGGTATTGAAACTTTAGGTAATGTAATGACTGTATTAATTCCTAGAAATACAACAATTCCAACTAGTAAATCTCAAGTATTCAGTACAGCACAAGATAATCAACCTGCTGTAGATATTCATGTTCTTCAAGGTGAAAGACCAATGGCTGCAGATAATAAAACACTTGGTAGATTCCAACTTACTGACTTACCTCCAGCACCACGTGGAGTACCTCAAATTGAAGTTAAGTTTGATATCGATGCTAATGGTATTGTAAATGTAACTGCTAAAGATTTAGGTACTAATAAAGAACAAAAGATTACTATTACATCTAATACTTCACTTTCAGATGATGAAATTGATAAAATGGTAAAAGAAGCTGAAGCTAATAGAGAAGAAGATGAAAAGAGAAAGGCTTTAGCGGATGCTAAAAATGAAGGAGAACAAATGATTTTTGCTACTGAAAAGGCTATTAAGGATCTTAAAGATAAAGTTGAAGATAAAGAAAAGTCTGATGCAGAAGAAAAGATTAAAGATTTAAAAGAAGCATTAGAAAAAGATGATCTTGATGATATTAAGAAGAAGACTGAAGCTTTACAAGAAGTTACTTATGCTTTAGCAGCAAAGGTTTATCAACAAGCTGCTCCTGAAGAAAATAAAGAATCTAGTGAAGATAATAAAAAAGATGATGGAGTACAAGAAGCAGAATACGAAGGAAGTCTAATGACTTCCCTTATATATAATATATAGGGAGAGATTATGGAAAAGATTAAACAAAGATGTGAAATAGATGATTCTTATAAATGGGATTTGTCTAAGATTTATAGTAGTAATAAAGAAATAGATGATGATCTTAATAGAGTTTTGTTATTAACAAAAGAGTTTTGTTCATATGAAGGGCATCTTCTTGATAGTAGTACTAATCTTCTTGATGGTATAAATAAGTATTATGAAGTAATGAGACTTATTGATAAGTTAGTGGTTTATGCTAATATGAAGCATCATGAGGATATGTCTATTACGAATAATCTTGCTTTAGTAAAAAGAATAGATGGTGTTTGTGATAAGGTATTTTCTGATATATCGTTTTTTACACCTGAACTTCTTAAGAGTGATTATAGTTTAATAGATAGTTATATGAAAGAAAATAAAGAGTTAAAGAAGTATGAGTTTGTTCTTAAGGATACGTTTAGGACTAAGGAACATACTTTGACTAAAGAGATTGAAACATTACTAGCATCTTTGGGAGAAATTTTTAGAAATCCTTCGGATACTTTTGATATGATTGATGATGTTGATATGAAGTTTTCTGATATAGAAGATTCTAATAACAATATAGTTGAACTTAATAATAGTAATTATTCTAGGTATATTGAATCAACTGACAGAAGGGTTCGTCATGATGCATTTTATTCTATGTATAATGGTTATGATAGTTTA
This sequence comes from uncultured Bacilli bacterium, assembly GCA_934101185.1. GTDB lineage: Bacteria > Bacillota_I > Bacilli_A > RF39 > UBA660 > JAEDJI01. The sequence continues at coordinate 8,696 of CAKOQD010000006.1, forward strand.
AAAAATACTATATCATCAACATATAAGGGTAATTTAAAAGTTGATAGTTTTCTTGCTCATACTAGGAATTATAGTAGTCCTATACAGATGAGTTTAGATAATGATAATATTAGTGTTGGTTTATATAATAAGCTTATTGATACAGTTAATAAAAGATTGGATTTATTACATGATTATATGAGTGTTAGAAAAGATGTTCTTGGTTTAGATGAGATGCATATGTATGATCTTCATGTACCATTAATAAAAGATATAAATAAGAAGTATACTTATCAAGAAGCAAAAGATTTAGTTCTTAATGCATTAAAACCACTTGGAGATTCTTATATTGATGATTTAACTAATTTATTTAATAGTAAGTGTATTGATGTTTATAATAATAAGAATAAGAGAAGTGGTGCTTATTCATGGGGATCTTACGATACATTACCTTATGTTCTACTTAATTTTGAAGGGTCCTTTAATGATGTTTCAACTATTGCACATGAATTAGGGCATAGTATGCATAGTTTTTATTCTCATAAGAATAAAGAGTATCATGATGCGTCTTATCCTATTTTTCTAGCAGAGATTGCTTCGACTGTTAATGAAATACTTTTAAATAGATATTGTTATTTAAATGCTAAGGATAAGAATGAAAAGTTATATTATTTGAGTAATTTAATGGAACATATTAGAACTACTTTATTTAGACAAACACAGTTTGCAGAGTTTGAGAGTATTGTTCATACTAGAACATTTAATGATGAGATATTAACTTGTGATGATTTTTGTAATATATATTATGATTTGAATAAGAAATATTATGGAGATAGTGTAGTAAGTGATGATATAATTAAATTAGAATGGGCAAGAATTCCACATTTTTATAATAGTTTTTATGTTTATAAGTATGCCACTGGTATATCTATTGCTTGTAGAATAGCAAGTGATATACTTAATAATAAAGATGGTGCAGTAGCTAATTATATGAAGTTTTTATCTAGTGGAGGATGTGATTATCCACTTGAAATATTAAAAAGCGTAGGTATTGATATAGAAAATGATTCTACAATTGATGATGCACTTGATATGTTTGGGGATGCATTAAATGAGTTTAAAGAATTAATAAAATGAAAGAGGGAGTAGTATGGCAAAAAGAGATTATTATGAAGTTCTTGGTGTAGATAAAAATGCGAGTGAATCTGATATAAAACTTGCATTTAGACGTCTTGCTAAGAAATATCATCCAGATGTTTCAAAAGAAGCTGATGCCGCAGAAAAGTTTAAGGAAGCACAAGAAGCGTATGCTGTTTTATCTGATGCTGATAAACGTAAGAAGTACGATCAGTTTGGACATGCGGCATTCGAAGGACCTAATGGTAGTGCCGGTGGTTTTGACTTTAATTTCCAAGATATAGATTTAAGTGATATTTTTGAAGATTTATTCGGAGGAATGGGAGGTCATTTCGGAGGTTTTTCATCATTCGGTGGTTCAAAAAGACAAAGAAAGTCACGTGGTAATGATTCACTTTTAGTTATGAATATTACATTTATGGAAGCAGTTCTAGGTTGTAAAAAGGATATAGAAATTACGACGACTGAAAAGTGTAGTGCTTGTTCTGGTAAAGGTGGATCTGGTGAACATAATTGCGAGACTTGTCATGGAAGTGGAACAGTTACTAAACAACAAAATACAATGTTTGGTAGTTTCTTATCTAAGACTACTTGTCCTGATTGTAAGGGTAAGGGTGTTACTTATGATAAGGTATGTTCTAAGTGTCGTGGTAAAGGTGTAGAAAAAGTTCTTAAGAATATTACTGTTACTGTTCCGGAAGGAGTAGATACTGGTAACAGAGTTAGATTATCTAATTTAGGTGAACCTTCTTTAGATGAAGGAGAAAATGGTGATTTGTATATCGAGTTTAAAGTTAAGGATCATGATTTTTATGAAAGACATGGATCTGATTTGATACTTGAACTTCCTATTACCATTATTGAGGCTATATCTGGTTGTAAAAAGGATATTAAGTTGCCTAAAGGAGTTGTTTCGCTTACTATACCATCTGGTAGTGAGTCTGGAGATGTTCTTAGAATAAAAGGTAAGGGTGTAAAGGATCCTAATTATTCTAATTATGGTGATTTTTATGTTAAGCTTAAAGTAGTGATTCCAAAGAAGCTAACTAGGGAGCAAAAGGAATTGTTTGATAAGTTATCTAAGACTGATTTAAAGGATAAATCTATTGAAAAGTATGAAAAGTTTTTAAAAAATTAAAAAAAGTGTGCTCACAATATACTTTTCCTAACTTAATGATAAAAAATTGAATCAATTTTAAAAATTGGTTCTTTTTTTACAATCAAATCTTAAATTTGGTCATTTGACAATGTTTTTTAATGAAAGCAGAAAGAAGTATTGATGTTATCTAATTGCACTTTTGCTTAATCAAGATTATAATAGTCTTAATAAATCAAAATCAAATTATAATCATACGCAATAAAAAGTCGAGTAATGAAACGCTAAAAATGGTATAAATAAGAAAAAACTAAATAAAAATTAACGTTTGAATTAACATTTTTATATTATTTTGTTGCTTTTTATATTATTTTAAAGTACAATTAAATTATAAAATAAAGAAGAGACTATAGTAAAAAAGCATTTTATTAGTTTAAACTAACTAATAAATATAAAAAATGATAATTAAGTTAATTATACTTAATAAATATTTAAATCAATTTTTTAATAAGAAAAGGTTTTAAAATAATTTTAATTTAAGGAGGTGTTGCTATGGATGTAAAAGGTTTTACTTTAATCGAACTTATTGCAGTTATAGTTCTCATTGCCATTGTAGGACTCGTTGCTTCCCTAGCTATTGGTAATTATACTAGTTATGGATTTAGTACTATTAATGACCAACTAGATAAACAACTCATATTGTCTGCTAAAATGTACTATGCTGATAACAAAGTTGAACTAAAAAAACTCGGCAATAAAAAGGTTAGCTATGAAACTTTAAAAAGTAGTGGCTATATAACTAATGATATGGTTGATTATGATGGAAATTCTTGTAATAAGAGTTACGTTGTAGTTTATATGGAAAATAACAAATATAAATATGCTGGATGTATTATATGTAATGATGGTTATGTTAATTTAACTAATAAAATGTGTAGGAGTGGGGTATGAAGTATTTTATGAAAAAGATTAAAGGTTTTACTATAATAGAATTACTTGTTTGTGTTGTTATATTAGGAATAATTATTTCATTAGCAGTCATGGCTATTGATAAATATATAATTCAAGGACATGTTAGCATTGATAAACAACTCGATAGACAATTAGAACTATCTGCTAAAAACTACTTAACAGACAATAAAAATACCTTAGCAGTAGATGATTATCTTATTGTTTGGTATACAACTTTAAAATCAAATGATTATATGACTAATGATCTTATTGATTCAAAAGGCAATTCTTGTAGTAAAAGTTATGTTGTTGTAAACAAAGAATTAAATAAAAAAGATTATAAGTATACAACTTGTATTACTTGCGAAAATGATGGATATTCTAATATTTCTAGTAAAAAGGAATGTACTTCTAATTTTACTAGTATTCTAAATTGTAGTTTTACTAGAAAAGACGATAAAAAAATTCTTGGTGTTAACTCTAATAATACAGAAGAACTTAATTTAGTTTGCCGTGGTAATAATAGTGTTAATTTTAATAATAATGCTACTTCTTTAAAAAACGTTTTTACTATAAATAATGGTGAAATTGTTAGTATTAACAATGACACAATAGAAAAAAATAATAAAAAAAGTAGTATTAATGCTACAATTAGCGTAAAAACCATTAATTCTAATCCGCTAACTATAGTATTTAATGGAGATGGTAGTCATAGTAAATTAGGCTTTATTGACAAAAGCACTAATACTTGGACCAACCATTCTGCAATTCCTATTACCATACCTGTTGATGGTATTGGTCCTAAGTGCAGTCTTAGTGGTCCTTATAAAGATAGTTCTTACAAAAATCAAGTTAAAGCTGTTAAAAGTGGTTCAAAGGTATATTATAAACTTACTTGTAACGATGATAATGGCATAAAAACTAAAAATCTATCTAAGGATAATTTCATTGTTAATGATTTAGTTGATGATATGAAGATAAATGTTAATAGTAACAATAAATCTTTAACTGGTGATATTGAGGTATCTATATCTAAAAATCCTACCTCTAAACAACTTAAACTTGGACTTTTAAATGATAGTGTTTTAGATGAGTTTGATAATGGCAATGATATTGTTTATTCTAAAATTGATAATGAAGATACTACCTTAGCTATAGATGATCAAGCTCCTAGATGTAGTTTCTCTGGTCCTTCTTCAGATATAAATATTATGTATTCAAAAACTAGAATGAATATTTCTCTTAGTCCTACTGATTATGTTTATTATAGTCTAAAGTGTGATGATGAGAATGATATAGAGAATAACTTTAGTATAGATAAGATTGGTAATAATGGATTTAGTAAAATAGAATGGGTTAAGACTTATAATGTTTCTTATAATGATATTCATATAGGCTATGAATATGTAATAAAAGCTTATTCCACTAGAAGCGAAGGAGTTGGGTACTTAACTTATAATGTTAAAAATACTATAGATAAAGTTGGTAATACTGGTATTGACAAAGTAATTAACAGTAATAATACTAAAATGATAGATTTTTCTAAGATACCTAAATGTAATATTAGTACTAGTTATGCTAGTGATTTAAGAAGTGCTACACTTACTGGTCACATGAGCGATGAAAAAGGCCTTAGTGGTTATTTATGGACTAATGATCAAGGTCAACCTAGTAGATATAATAGCATCAGTGGCACTAGTAATTCTGTTAGCAATAAAATTACTAACAATGGATATTATTACTTACATATGAAAAATATTAATGACCTTACTGGATATTGTTTGGTTTATATAACATCAATTAAAGAAGCACCTCCAAAAGAACCTGTTCTTGTGGCTTCTGATGATATTGCAAGTGGTGCTTGGCATAAAGATAATTTTAAACTTACTGCATCAGGAAGCGGTGCCTATGCAACTTACTATTATGGTACTAACGTGAATAGTATGCTTTATAATAGCCCAATGAATGTAACAACAGAAACTAATGGTACAACATACTATGCTAAAGCTTGTTTACTAAAGGATCATACCAATTGTAGTGGTGTTGTTAGCTATAATGCTTTACTTGATAAAACAAAACCAACTTGTAGTTTAAGTGGTACTAAAACAAGCGGAGGAGTCTATAATTCAGGTTATTGGACTTCATCTGATATTAATATTACCCTTAGCTCTACCGATTCAAGAAGTGGTGTTTCTAAGACAACAATGAAAAATCCCCTTAGTGGCAATAGCTATAGTAGTCATTTTACAGCCAGTGTAAGTAGTAACTCATTAGGAACTGGTACTGTTAATGCAACTTGTACTGATAAAGCTGGTAATACTAATACTGATAGCTTTAGTATTAAAATAGATAAACAAAAACCTACTGTTTCCTTAAACCCAAAAGGTAAAAAACTTAGTGGTCCTACTACTATTACTCTTAGTTGTAGCGATGGTTCTGGTAGTGGGGTAGAATCTAAAAGCATGAAATCTCCGTCTGGTAGTACTTATACTAGTAGTTTTACCATTAGTAAAGATGGTGGTACTGTTACTGCTACTTGTAAAGATGTTGTTGGTAATACGGCTACTACAAGCGAAGTTTATAAACCTCAATGTACATGGACTAACTGGAGTTGTGGTGCTGCTGATTATCAAAAGAGTTGTAGTCCTTCTACTACTGATACAAAAAAAGTAACTTGTACCAGTGGTTATAGGAAAAAACTAGTTTACAATGGTTCACCAATTTATTCATATAAGTTTGCTAATAATTATAAATCTATTAAAATTGTTAAGATACCTGCAAATACTTCCGCTGCCGCTGCTTGTAAGAAGAATATTAGTTTTGTATCTTCTTGTAATGCATCTAATGTAGGAAAGTATAAGTATGCTAAAGCTGATAGAAATGGTAGTGATGCTTCTTGTTATGGTTATCTTTGCGAAAAGAAATTAACTGGATATGGTAACTATAAGGAATCCAAACCTAGTTATCATACAACTTGTAGCCCTAGTGGTACTAAAGGTAAGACTGCTTCTTACTCAACCTGTACTAGTGGTTATTACAAAATTGATACTTGTACTAGGTCATGCAAATAATTAAAAAAAATGGCACTTGAAAAAGTGCTTTTTTTGTATTATAATTTGTTTATATGATATGGAGGTCATAAAATGAATAATAGTAAAAAAAAGGGTTTTACTATAATAGAATTACTCGCAGCAATAGTAATTGTTGGTATAATTGCAACACTTGCAACACTTGCGATTGGGAGATATATTAACCAAGGTCATGATACTGTTGATAAGCAATTAGAAAAACAATTGGTGTTATCTGCTAAAAGTTATTATAGTGATAATGAAAGTAATTTTAAGAATGTTGACGAAAATGGTGTAATTATTTGGTATACCACTTTAAAGGCAAATGATTATATTACTAATGATTTGAAAGATTCTGATGGAAATTCTTGTTCTAAGAGTTATGTTGTTTTTAAAGATAATAAGTATACTAGTTGTATTATTTGTGATAATGATGGTTATAAAAATGTTGATAGTAATTTATGTACTGATAGCTTGGATAATCATATTAGTTGTCAATGGAATGATAAAGGAAACATTAAACTAGGTGTAAAAGATGGCTATAATAAGGCTGAAATTGAAATGACTTGTAGAGGAAGCAATATTAAATTTGTTGATAATAGTTCTGAAGCTCATTCCGGAATGTATACTGCTATTAATGGTAGTGCTGCTGTTAAGTCTTATAGTGCAGCTAATGATAAAAATAATCAAATAAGAACATTTACTGCTAAGGTTGAGTATACTGCTAATAATGCTAGTACTGGTAAAGGCAGTGTTACTTTTACTGGAGCTGCTTACGTTACTAAAAATAATGGTGAAATGATAAATAATGCAGAAATTACTTATAGTGATATTTCTATTGATGGTAATGGTCCTAAGTGTAGTCTTAGTGGTCCTTATAAAGATAGTGCTTTAAAAACTAATGTTAAATCTGTTAAGAATGGTTCAGTTGTTTATTATGGCATTAGTTGTTCTGATGATAGTGGTATTTCTGATGTTACTGTTGATACCATTAAGAATGGATTTGAATCTAGTAGTGCTATTTCTAACTTAGTTGTTTCTAGTTTTAAAAATAGTACTGATAAAAAGAATATTAGTGCTACAGTAAGTGTTACTGTTACTAATCCTAATATTAATGCTAGTAAGAAAGTATTTGATCTTAGTTTAGCATTTAAAAAAGATGTAATACTTGATAGTTTTATGAATGGTAATGAAAGAGTTACTTCTCAAATAGATGGTAAAGATACTGTTTTATCTATAGATGATCAAGGTCCAACTTGTGTATTTAATGGTCCTAGTGAAAATGCAGAGTTTAAACTTAAAAAGAGTAGACTTGATGTTACAAATGATGATAAAAATGAGTATGTTTTCTATGAACTTAGATGTACTGATGAAAATGGCATTGATCCTAGTACATTTAAATTTAGTGATATAAAAAATACTAATTTTGGTAAGATTGAACAGTCTGGTAATATATTAGCAATTAAAAATAATGATAATATAGTTATTGGGTATAGATATTTAATAAAAGCTTATGAGAAAAATGTTAGTTCTTTGGATAAACCTATTGAAGCTTATCTTACTTTTGTTAAGGACAATGTAAAAGATGCTGTTGGTAATGTTACTACTGGTGTTGAAAAAAGTTTATCTGTTAAGATGATTGATGGTAAGAAAGTTCCTACTTGTAGTATAAATGTTTCATATAGTAATGGTTATGCTGTACTTACTGGTACAATGAATTCTCAAAGTGGACTTAAAGGTTATGCTTTTTCAACTGATAGTGGTGAAGTTAGCAAGTATAATTCTACTAGTGGTACTAGTGCTACTGCTAGTGGTAATGCTTATAGCAATGGGGTTTATTATTTACATATGATTGATGAAAATGATTTGACTGGTTATTGTATGACTGATTCATATGTTTATATTCCTGCTCCTGATACACCTTATTTAAATGCTAGCGATAGTATTTCTTCTGGTGATTGGCATAAAAATAATTTTAATCTTGTTGCGTCAGGAAGCGGTTCTAATGTTACATATTATTATGGAAGTAGTGAGTATTCAATGAGTCCTACCCAATCATATGTGTCTAGTGAGACAAGTGGTACAACATACTATGCTAAAGCTTGTTGGAGTACTAACACTAATGTATGTAGTTCAAGTGCTCAATATTTAGCAAAACTTGATAAGACACCACCTATTTGTGAATATTCTACAAAGAAAATGAATGGTGATTCTTATACTTCAGGTTATTGGACTAAACAAAATATTGAAATTAAATTCACTAATAAATATGATTCATTAAGTGGTATTGATGATGATATAGAAAAAACTTATATACAAGGTTATACTCAAAAATGGCCTAATACATATCAATCAACTGTTGGGAATGGTAGTTATAGAGTTTATGGTGCAACTGTTAAATGTACAGATAAAGCTGGTAATGAAACTTCTAAAATTGTTAGTGTTAAAATAGATAAAATTGCTCCGAAGGTATCATGGAGTGTCAAAAATGATGCAACATTGTATGTTGGAGATACTGTTACTGCTACATGTATTGAAAATGAAAGTGGTTTAAGCTCAATGAGTGGTGGAGTATGGATTAATGATGCTGGTCCATATGGTGATAACAGTCTATCAAGCGGTAAAGCATGGGTTACATTTACTAGTGCTGGTACTAAAAAATTGTATGTTGTCTGTAATGATGTAGTAGGTAATAATTCATATGATGATTATAGTTCTTCTACTCCAACTATAACAGTTAATGTTAGAAAGAAAACATATACTAAAACTACTTCTACTATGGAATATTTTTGGAGTTCTTCATCGAGTGGTTCAGGATCTTGTAATTCTGGTATAAACTGTTGTAATACAAGTTCGGGTAGAGTTTGTAGTTCTAGTACACATGGTGATAAATATTATACAGGTTGTACATCTAGTAGAACATGCGATTCTTATTCGACAGAATATAAATACTCTGCTAGTTATAAGTGTTTAAAGAAAACTGGTAAAAATACATATTTCTTCTCAAGTAATAGTTCAGGTGGAGGATCTTGTGGTTCTTATAACTGTTGTAGTAGTTTTACTTGTAATTCTAGTACACATGGTGATTATAAAAAAACTGGTTGTACATCCAGTAGAACATGTGATTCCTATTCTACTAATTATAAATATGGTTCTTCTTATCAATGTTTAAAGAAAAGTTCACCAACTGTTGAAACAAAAACAGGTCAAAGTAGTTGCACTGCTGGAACTGAGACAAAATCTAATGGTGATAATGGTACTTTAGTAATTACTACTACTTGTAAGTTAGAATAGTATTAAAAGGACAAACGTGTTAATATTTGTCCTTTTTTAATTGTTTTTATTTGTAAAATATTGTATTATATTTATAGATGATAAAGGTAGGTTATAGATATGAGAGTACTTAAAAAAGAAAGAAAAGGTTTTACTATATTAGAGTTACTTGCAGCAGTAGTAATTGTGGGTATAATTGTAACACTTGCAATAATTGCTATTAATAAGTATGTGCTTCAAGGACATAATGCAATAGATAATCAAATTGAAAAGCAATTGATTTTGGCGACAAAAGATTATTATAGTGATAATAAAAGCAATTTTATTGTTAGTAAAAATGAAAGTTCTGTTGTATGGTATGCTACTTTGAAATCTAATGATTATATTACAAATGATTTAAAGGATTCAAATGGTAATTCGTGTTCTAGAAGTTTCGTTTTAATAAAAAGACAAAATAGTAAGATTGTTTATACTGGATGTGTGATGTGTGATAATAATGGGTATAGTAATTTGAATAAGAACAAAGAATGTAAAGAAAGCATTAATAATGACTTAAAATGTACATTTACTAGATCTAATTCCAATAAATTAGGTATTGTTAAACAAAATACTGATATTTTGAAACTGAATTGCGTGGGTAAAAAAGAAATTATTTTAACTAATAATAGTAAAACTATTACTAAAGATACTTTTAGTATATCTAATGGTATAATTGAAAACATTGAAAATGCTACTATACAAAAAGATAGCACAAGAAGTCAGTATAAACTTAATGCTGATATTAATATACAAACTAAAAATGATGGAGATTTAACTATCGTATTTAATGGTGGAAATAATAAGGTTGGTTATAAGGAATCAAATGGCAATATGAAAGAACACGCTCCACTTATATTAACAATACCAGTTGATGGAAAGGGACCATTATGTAAATTGTCTGGACCATATAAAGATAATAAATTAACTACACCAATTACTGGTGTAAAGAGTAAATCAACTGTTTATTATGGATTAAGTTGTATAGATGATAATGATATTAAAAATATAGGTACTATTTCAAATGATACTATTAGAGATGGTTTTGGAACTAATATAGAAGGCGTATCAAATTTAAAAATAACTAATTTAAACAAAAAAGGTAATAATGCTATTAGCGCTTTAGTAAATGTTACTGTTGAAGTTTCAAATACAAATAAGAAAACGTTTAATTTGAATTTAAAATTTGCAGAAAACACAATACAAGATAATTTAGATAATGGTAATAATGAAGCAGAATCTGAAATTAATGGAAAAAATACAACTCTTGTGATAGATGATCAAGCACCAACTTGTGTATTTTCTGGACCTGCTGCTGATATAGATATTAAATATTCTAAAACTAAACTTAATATAAAAAATTCTAATGATTTTGTATATTATAGTTTGAAATGTACTGATGAAAATAACATAGAAAATAATTTTAATATAAATCAAATTACTAACAATGGTTTTGGAAAAATAGAATTGGAAAAGACAAACAAAGTTAAGATAAATGGTATTGATTATGGATATGAATATATTATAAAGGCTTATTCTACTGATGAAGAAGGAACAGCTAATTTGACTTATAATACTAATAACACTATAGATTTGATTGGAAATCGTGGTGATAATGGTATTATTAAAAGTAGAAGTGTTAATATGTATGATCCTAACAAGATTCCTAGTTGCGATATTAATGTTACTTATGCTGAAGATTATAGAAGTGCAACACTTATAGGATATATGAATGATGAAAAAGGTTTAAGCGGTTATAGTTGGAGTGATAATTATGGAGAACCAGGAAGTTATTCTTCTATTAGTGGAACTTATGAAACTGTCACTGAAGGAATTAATGGAAACGGTCATTACTATCTTCATGTGAAAAATGTTAATGATTTATTAGGATATTGTGAAATTTATGTAACTGAAATAAAACCTGCTCCACCAGAAGCTCCTGAGTTTAAAGCAAATGATGGAATAGCAAGTGGTAAATGGCATACTAGTAGTTATGAGTTAGAAGCAAGTGGTTCTGGTAATAATGTTAAATACTATTATGGAACTAGTTCAAATAATGTTACTTCAACAACTAATCCTAAAGTTACGAGTGAAACGACTGGTAAAACATATTATGCTAAAGCATGTTGGGCAGATGATTCCACTAATTGTAGCAAAAATACTACTTATGAAGCAAAACTTGATACTAATCCACCAAGCTGTAGTTTCTTCTTTACTACTGATAAATATAAAAGTGAAGGTGGTAGAAATACATATTTTTCAAGTGATGAAGCTAAAGAAGTATATGCTGAATTAAGTTGTACTGATAGTATTTCAGGTGTTGATACTACTACTTTGTATAAGGATGGAAAAGATTCTAATTATGATAAAAAACTGAAACTTACTTCAACTGGAACTTATACAATAAAGGCAGTTGCTTATGATAATGCTGGAAATAAAATGGATGGTAAAAATCATACTGTTAGGATTGCGTGTAAGTTTGGAAGTTGGGTAAAAGGGGAATCATCGTATGTTACTAGCTGTACGCCTGTTACTAAGGATACTTCAAAAGTAGAATGTGGAAAAACTAAATATGTAAACTATTATACTCATACTGCAAGTAAAAAAAAGTGTACAAATTATTCTACTCCTAAAACTACATATAAATGGGGTACTGCAAAAGCTAAAGAATTATATAAAAATGGACAATGTGTTTTTAGTGTACCTTATGATAAAAAAGCAACACCTTGTACTAATGGAACATACTATTATGATGATGTTGAATGTGTTAAGTGTAATCATGGTTCTGTAGGTAAAAATGGAACGTGTGATAGAAATACTTGTTGTATAAAAAAGAAATATACAATACAAAAATGCATAGTAAAAACGACTGAGAAGGAGTGCACCAAGTATAAATATAGTGATTATACTAAGGACAAAGGAGTTAAAGTTGAAAAAGATAAATGTAAAAAATCAGGAACAGCAGGTACAGATGAGAAATATTATACATGCGGTTCTAGTACTTATGTTTTAAAAACTCCATATACTAGAACTTGTAAATAAAAAAATAAAACAAAACGATAAACATTTATTGTTTTGTTTTTTCTTATGTGGTAAAATTATATATGCAGTTGAGGTGTATATGATGAATGAATTTATAAATGATTTAGGATATAATAATTTAATGATAATTATTGCTATTATTGTAGCAATAGTAATTGCTCTTATAATTATATTTATAATTGAAAAAGTTCAAAGAAATAGAAATTCTTTTGATGTTATTGAAAAATATGAACCTTCCTCTAATGTTTATTATAAAGATAATGTTACTGAAGAAGAAGCTAAGAAAAAGCTTGATGATGCTTATGAAAAATTATCTAATGAAGAAGAAGAGTTGATTACTCATACTAACTTTGAAAATGAACAAGAAGAAAAAAGCGTTATTAGTTACGATGAATTAATTAAAGTAAGTAATGATATAGATGAAAGAAATGACTTATTACTTAAGGATGAAGGGACTGAACCTATAACTATTGAAGAACTTTACAATAGGCATCTTGAAGAACAAGAAAGTGAAAGTAAAGATAAGTTAGATAATCCAGTATTTATAGATGAAGAACCTAAGAAGTTTAAGAATTCTGAAGTTATTTCTCCAGTTTTTGGAGTTTATAAGAATGTTGTTAAGACTAAGTATACTGATGAAGAATTAGAAAAAACTGTTAATCTTGAGGATTTAGAAGTAGAAATTAGAAAGACTGAAGATTTTTTGAGAGAATTAAAGAAATTAAAGAATAAATTAGACTAATAATTTATTTTTTTTGGAGGTACGTATGAAAGTAGGAATATATACATTAGGATGTAAAGTTAATGCTTATGAAAGTGAATATATTGCATCACTTTTTAGAAATAGAGGTTATACTATAGCTTCTTTTGATGAAGATTGTGATGTTTATGTGATTAACACTTGTACTGTTACTAATAATAGTGATAAGAAGGATAAGAAGATAATTAATCATGTTAGAAATAGTGATTCTTGTGTTGTTGTATGTGGTTGTTTTGTTGAAAGTCATAAGGATTATAATTTTGATGGTATTGATATAGTTATTGGCAATCATAATAAATCTAACATAGTTGATTTAGTTGAGGATTATTTCGTTAATAAAAAACAAATTAAATTAATAGATAATAACATAATGAGAGTGGGTTTTGAGGATATGGAAATAACTACTTTTGAATCTAGAACAAGGGCTTTTGTAAAGATTCAGGATGGTTGTGAGAATTATTGTAGTTACTGTATTATTCCTTTTGTAAGAGGAAGATGTCGTTCTAAGGATAAGGACAAGGTTATTTCTGAAATAACTGCTTTAGTTAATAATGGTTATAAAGAGATTGTTCTTACTGGTATTCATACTGGCAATTATGGTAGTGATTTAGGTATTAAGTTTTCTTCTTTACTTAGTGAAATACTTGAGATTCCTAATCTTGAAAGACTTAGAATATCTTCGATTGAGATAACTGAATTAGATGATGAGTTTTTTAAACTTTTGAATAATCCTATTTTATGTAATCATTTGCATATTCCATTACAAAATGGCTCTAATAGAATACTTGATTTAATGAATAGAAAGTATACTAAGGAAGAATTTTATGAAATAGTTAAAAGAATAAGAAGTGTTAGAGAAGATATATCTTTGACTACTGATGTTATTGTAGGCTTTCCTGGTGAAACTGATGATGATTTTAATGAAAATGTAGATTTTATAAGAAAAGTTGGTTTTAGTAAAGTACATGTTTTTCCATATAGTAAAAGAGATGGCACTAAGGCTTCACGAATGGATAATCAAATTGATCCTAATACTAAGAAAAAAAGAACTAAACAGTTGCTTGATATTTCTTTAGAGTTAGAAAACAATTATTATAATAGTTTTATTGGTAAGAATGAAAAAGTTCTTATTGAAAAGGTTTTAGATGGTTATTCATATGGACATACTACTAATTATTTATATTTAAAAATTCCCAAAGAATTAAAAGAAAATGAAATATATGATGTAAATATAAGTAAAGAAATGTTTTAATATTTATATTTTTATGATACAATGTAATTGTACTTATAAGGAGGTCATTATGGCAAATTATAAAACTTTTGGTAATCAAGAAGAAAATGTATATAATTATGATGAAATGAAAAGGGAATTTAATAAGAGAGATTTAGACAATATGATGGAAGATAGCAAGAGAGAATATCTAAGAAATATTGAATTGAAACATCAAGAAAGACTTGATGCAATAGAAAAGGCAAAAAAGAAAGCTTTTGCTATAGCACTTTCTGTTTCAATAGCAGTAGGAGCTGCTGGAATATGGCATGTTGACCATGTTATGAAGGATAAAATTCCTAGTGTTTCAAATGATATAACATCAGTTGAAGAATCTTATTCATATGATGATTTTATTGATTATTGTAATTATGTTACTGAAACTACTGGTGCTACTTTTATTCCATCACAAGAAAATTATCAACAAGTTGTGTTAAGTGGTGAATTAGGACAATTTATTCAAGAAAAAAATAATGGTGGTAGAAAATTATGAATGAAATTATAATATTAGATGGAAGAGAATTTTTAGTAGTAGAAAGAGTTAATTTCTTTGGGTATAATTATCTATATGCTTATGCACTTGATGATACAGATGATTATACTATTCTAAAAGAAACAGTAAAAGATGGTAAAAAATTTGTTTCTAGTGTAACTGATGATGAAGAAATAGAAGAAATATTAAAAATGATTGGTAAGAGTATTGAAGAAAAATAAATTGCTATTTTTCTTTTTTTTTGGTATAATTTATGGGAAAAAGGAGTGATACTGTGTTTGTAGATGAGGTAAATATAAAACTAGTCGCTGGATCCGGTGGAGATGGATGTACTGCGTTTCGTCGTGAAAAGTATGTTGAATTTGGCGGACCATTTGGTGGTAATGGTGGAAGAGGCTCTAATATTATATTTAGAGTTGATGAAGGATTACGTACTTTGATAGATTTAAGATATAATAAAATTATTAAAGGTGAACGTGGAGAAAATGGAATGGGTAAGAATAAGAACGGGAAAGGTGCTAAAGATATTGTTATTAAAGTACCTCCTGGTACTGTTGTTACTGATTTGGATACTAATTTACTTGTATGTGATTTAAGAGAAAATAATCAAGAGTTTATTGTTGCTAAAGGTGGACGTGGTGGAAGAGGTAATACTGCTTTTCGTACTCAATCTAATCCTGCTCCTAATTATTCTGAAAAGGGAGAACCTGGTGAAGAAAGATATTTAAAAGTAGAGCTTAAACTTTTAGCGGATGTAGGTTTAGTTGGAATGCCTAGTGTTGGTAAAAGTACTATTTTATCTAAGATATCCCGTTCTAAGCCAAAGATTGCTGCATATCACTTTACGACTCTTAATCCTAATCTTGGTGTTGTTAAAACTGTTGATGGTAGAAGTTTTACAGTAGCGGACCTTCCTGGACTAATCGAAGGTGCTTCTTTAGGGGAAGGACTTGGTGATAAGTTCTTAAAACATATTGAAAGAACTAGAATTATATGTCATGTTATTGATATGTCTGGTAGTGAAGCAAGAGATCCTTATGAAGATTATATTAAAATAAGAAAGGAACTTCTTGATTTTGATAAAAAATTATTATCAAAAAAACAACTTATTATTGCTAATAAGATGGATATAGAAGGTTCTATTGATAATCTTAAATCTTTTAAAGAAAAAGTATCTGATATAGAAATATTTGAAGTATCTGCGATAAATGATGAAGGTCTTGATAAAGTACTTGTTCATATGGCTGATTTACTTGATCAAATTGAAGTTGAGGATATTGATGATCAAGAGTATGAAGACTATGTTTTATATAAGTATAAAAAAGAAGAACCATTTACTATTGAAAAAGAAGGAGATATCTTTGTTATTAAGGGAGATATAATTGAAAAGTTGTTTAGAATGACTAAGTTTACTTCTGATGAAGCTGTTCTTAGATTTGCTAAGAAGCTTACTAGAATGGGTGTTGATGATAAGTTGGAAGAGCTTGGTGCTAAGCAAGGAGATATTGTTAAGATACTTGATTTTGCTTTTGAATATAGAAATTAACTACTTTTTAGTAGTTTTTTTATATAAAAAATAGTCAATTTTGACTATTTAATCTAAATAAGTTAATACTTGGAATTGATCCAAATCTAAATTGTATTATGCTTGTACCAATACCATTTGATATGTATATATCAGTATTATTTTCTTTATAGTGAGGACTAAAGTATTTTTTTGATCCATCTGGCTTATAGAATGGTTTTAATCCAAATAGTTTTATTTGTCCATTATGAGAGTGTCCTGATAGTATTAAGTCTATATCATATTTATTTAGAATGTTATCTATATAGTCTGGTTCATGTACTAAAAGTATTTTATAAGAGATGTTTTCTAGTTCTTTTTTATCTAACCCTGTAAGACTTGGACTACCATAAGTAACGTTATCTACTCCATAGATTAATATTGGGTTGTTATCTTTATTATATACTGTATCATAACTGTTTTTTAATAGAGTGAAATCACTATCATACATAATATTATTAAATTCATCTTTGTAGAAGTCATGATTACCTAAAACTGCATATTTACCTAAATTATAATTTATATTTTTTAAACTTTTAGTTAGCTTTGTTGTATCTTCTTTAGTCATATTATATTTATTATCAATTAAGTCCCCAGTAAATATTACTATGTCAGGCTTTAGACTATTTATTTTAGTTATTACTTTATCAATATTGTTTATGTTTATAGTATTACCATAATGTAGATCAGAAAAATGTACTATTTTAATGCCATCAAATGAGTTTGGTATGTCTTTACTTTCTAGTTTTACTTCATTTACTAAGAGTATTCTTGGTTCAATGAAAAGACCATATATAACGAATAGAGTGATAAGACTTAGAATAACTAATCTTATTTTAGTTCTAGATTTTTTAAGTCTTTCTTTTCTTTTGTTCTTAACTCTTTTTTTATCTTCTTTTAATTGTTTTTTATTTTTACTTACTCTTGTTTCCATATACTAACTCCCTAATATATTTCCGGCAATGGAAATAAATACTACAATAGCATTGTGAATCATATGAAATGTCATTGATGTATATACATTTTTAGTTTTAACATACATAAGAGCAAAACAACTTCCTAAGGCACCATATGGAATTATATAGACTAATTCTTGTAAGGTTGCTCCCGCTAAGGTATGAACAAATCCAAATGCTAATCCTGATATTATTACATATAAGTAGTCATTTTCTATAATATCACGAATGCTTTTTCTAAAGATTAATTCTTCGACAAAAGGGGCATATATAATAGTTGAGAATATCATGTATATTGGTACTTGTTTAATAATACTTTGTACTGCTTCTTCGTTAGCGGAACCTCCAGGAAAAAAGTAAGATATTATTATATTTGATAACATCATTATACATAGTCCAATAGCCCAATATTTTGCACCTGTTGATATGTTTTTGGTAAAATTTTTAAAGTATAGAGTTATATCTTTTAATAGTGTTTTTCTATATAAGAGGAATAGAATAAACATAAAAGATAGGTCTATTCCAATCATTATTTGATATTTCATAGTATTACTATATGTTGTAATATCTATTCCAAAACGTTGTAGTCCTAGTATTACACAATAGCTATATATTAGTTCTGCTACAAAAAGACAAAATGTAAGTAACATTTTAGGTAGTTTTTCCATGTACATCATTCCTTTACTATTGATAGTATACCATATAAATAAGAGTTTTAAAATATAAGATTTTGTTTGAAATGTAAAATTGATTAAAGATAGTGAAAAAGTTTTATAAAGTATTTAATAGTAATTTTACGTTGCGTGATTAATTAAATTGAAATTATAAGTGAATGGATTATGAAAAAGAAAAATGCATAACAATGTATAACTTTAAAAAAAGCGTAATTTATAAAAAATATTGACTTTTAATATATTTGTGATAAAATTATTAGTGAATTGGCAATGATAGGAACATAGTAATAAAAGTAATTATTTATAGAGAGAAAGTGTTTGGTGAAAACTTTTAATAATCTTTTATGAATTCACTTCTTAGCTTAATCGGTTACGCGTTATAGTATTAAGTATAAAAATAAGGTGGTACCACGATTAATTCGTCCTTTGGTATCATCTTTTTATTTTAGGGAGGAAATTATGGAAAATATTAAAAATCGAATGAATGATGCCTTTTCTAATATCAATAATCTTTCAGAACTTGAATCTTTAAGAATTAATTATATTGGTAAAAAAGGTATTATTACAGAACTTTATTCTAAAATGAAAGATTTATCTAATGATGAAAAGAAAGAATATGGTATGAAAGTTAATGAATTAAAAGAACTTTTTAATACTAAGTATGATCTTTTAAAGAATGAACTTAATGAAAAGGCTTTAAATGAAAAGTTAGAATCTGAAATGATTGATGTAACCTTACCTGGTTATAATCTAAAGACCGGTTCAGCTCATATTCTTGATAAAGTAATCGAAGAAATAGAAACCTTTTATATGTCTATGGGTTACGATGTAGTCGAAGGTCCTGAAGTAGAAAAGGATTTATATAATTTTGAAATGTTAAATCTACAAAAAGGTCATCCTGCGAGAGATGCACAAGATACTTTTTATATTAGTTCTGATGAAATACTTCTTAGATCTCAAACTTCTCCAGTTCAAGTTAGAACCATGTTAGAAAAAAAAGGAGAACCTTTTAGAATAATATGCCCTGGTAAAACATATCGTAGAGATTATGATGATGCTACTCATTCACATCAATTTATGCAATGTGAAGGGATGATTGTAGATAAAGAAATATCTTTATCAGATTTAAAAGGGACTTTAGACTTAATGGCTAAATACTTATTTGGTAAGGATGTTGTTACAAGATTTAGACCATCTTTTTATCCATTTACTGAACCAAGTGTTGAGTTTGATGTATCTTGCTTTAAATGTAATGGAAAAGGTTGTAATGTTTGTAAAGGTACAACTTGGATAACTATTGGTGGTGCTGGAGTTGTGCATCCAAATGTACTTAATATGGCTGGATATGATAGTGAAAAATATACTGGATTTGCTTTTGGATTTGGAATAGAAAGAATTGCAATGGTTAAGTATGGAGTACCTGATGTAAGATATTTTTACACAAATGATTTAAGAGTTTGTAATGAATTTGAAAGGAGGGGAGAATAATGAAAATATCTACTAATTGGATTAATGATTATGTAAAAGTTGATGATCAAGATAAGGTAGAACTAGCTGATAAGATAACAAATGCTGGGGTAAATGTTGAAGAAGTAAAAGAATATAAGTTTAATAATTTAGTTGTAGGACAAATTATTGAATGCAAACGTCATCCTGGTTCTGATCATTTAAATATCTGTCAAGTTAATGTTGGTGATAGAGTTCAACAAATAATATGTGGTGCTGATAACGTATCTAAAGGAATTAAGGTTATTGTGTCATTACCTGGTGCTGTTCTTCCAGGAAACTTTCTAATTGAAGAAAGAAGTTTACTTGGAGTAAAATCATGTGGGATGATATGTGCTTTATATGAACTTGGTTTAGCAGATAAGGAACTTACTTATGATGATGGTATTCATATATTATCTGATGATGCAATTGTTGGAGATGATGCTTGTAAGTATCTTGGTGTTGATGATACTATTTATACTTTAGATCTTAATCCAAATAGAAATGATTGCTTATCTCACTTAGGTTTTGCTTATGAAGCTTCATGTGTTTTGGAAAGAGAAGTTAGTTTACCTGATACAAATTATAGTGAAATAGATGAAAGCATTAATGATAAGTTAAAATTAGTCGTGGATACTCCTCTTTGTAGTATGTATCAAACTAAAATAGTAAAAGATGTTGTTATTGGACCAAGTCCTGATTTTATAAAAAATAGATTGGAACAAGTAGGAATGCGTTCTATTAATAATGTAGTAGATATATCTAATTATATAATGCTTGAATATGGACAACCTCTTCATTTCTTTGATATGGATAAAGTTGGAAATACAATTATAGTTAGAAATGCAAAGGATAATGAACGTATTGTTACTCTTGATAATGAAGAAAGAGAATTAATTGATTCTGATATAGTTATTGCAAATGAAAAAGAAGCAATTGCAATCGCAGGTGTTATGGGTGGTCTTAATTCTGATATTGATTCAAATACTAAGAATATTATAATAGAAAGTGCAATATTTAATCCTTATAATGTTAGATATACTTCGATTCGATTAGGGTTAAGAAGTGAAGCTTCTCTTAGATTTGAAAAGGGTCTTAATTATGAATATACTAGTATGGCTCTTGATAGAGCATGTTATTTATTAGAAAAATATGCTAGTGGTAAAGTATTAAAGGATAAAGTAATTTATGATAATGTAGATAAAACTCCTAAAGTAGCGGAAGTTAGTCTTGAAAAAATAAATAAAGTATTAGGAATAGAACTTACTAATGATATTGTGAGTAGTATATTTGATAAGTTAGGTTTTAAATATGAATTAAATAATAATAATTATGTTGTTACTATTCCTAATAGAAGAATGGACGTTTCTATAAGAGAAGATTTAATCGAAGAAATTGGTAGATTTTATGGATATGATAAGTTAGTTAATAAAACTCCAATTCTTCCTATTAAAAGTGGTGTTTATACTGGTAATATTGGTATTAGAAAAGACATTTCTAAAAGACTTAGAAGCCTATCTTTAAATGAAGTAAAGACTTATACTTTAGTAGGTTCAAAAGAAATAGATATGTTTTCTCAAAATGACCCTATTAAGTTACTTATGCCAATGAGTAATGATAAGATGTATGTAAGACAAAGTTTAATACCATCTCTTTTAAATGTTTATGATTATAATAATAAACGTGGTGTTAAAGATATAAATATATATGAAATAAGTAATGTTTATGATAAAGATTATAAAGAAACTCAATTACTAAGTATATTAATGTCAGGTAATTATATTGATTATAGTTTTGATGGAGTTGGTGTAAAAAATAATTTCTATGTTATAAAAGGAGTAGTAGAAAATATTCTTAATTATCTTGGATATGATAAGAGATATAGATTTGTACCGCTTAAAGATAAAAAAGAAATGCATCCTGGAATGAGTGCTAGTATATATATTGATAATGATTTAATTGGATATATTGGTAAACTTAGTCCTGTTGTTAGCAAAGATGATATTTATGTTTGTGAAATTAATTTATCTGTAGTTTATGATAAGAAGAGTAAGAAAATTAAGTATCCAGAAATATCTAAATATCCAGAAATAACAAAGGATGTAGCATTTATATTAGATAAGAATGTACTATCTAGTGATGTCGAAAAAGAAATAAGAAAAAATGGTAATAAGATATTATCAAGTGTAAAAGTATTTGATCTTTATGTTGGTGATAAGATAGATGAAAATAAAAAATCAGTTGGATATTCTCTTACATTCCAAGATGTAAATAGAACCTTAACTGATGAAGAAGTTGATAGTGTATTTAAAACAATTATTGATAAAGTATCATCTAAGTTTAAATGTGAAATAAGAGATAAGTAGTCTCTTATTTTTTTGCACTATTTTATTTATTGTAAAACATGTCAACTTTGTGTGTGAATAAGTGTAAAATTAATAAAAAAGTTAGGAATTATTCATTTATATGCGTTGTATATATGAGGTGATTAAATGGATAACTATACTAATGTAACTGATGAATGGTTAAAAAATAAAAAACCAAGAAGTCATAATATCACACATGCTAAGGGATATGTGGATGATAATGGTATTTTCTATGTAGTTGATAATAAAAAGAATGGTGTTTATTTCGATAAGAAAAGTAAGGATTATAGTGAGACAATGAAATGTATGAAAATACTTAGAAATATTTTTGGAGGAAAACTACAAATGCAACCAATAGTTAATGTGGTAGATGGAGTCTCAACGTGTGATTTTAAGTGGTTAAGACCAAACGAAACAAAATATGAAAAATGGGATTTGAAAACAGTTGAGGGTAGTTCAAAAAGAACTCTTGATAACATGATAAAAGGAAAACGTAAACAGAGTCATAATTTTGTATTTGATATCAGAAATTAAACCTTATCTTTAAAAGAGGTGAAAAGTCAATTGAATCATATTTTTAATGATGAGCAAAGAAATTGGATAAAAAAAATAATGGTAATTGGCAATGATGAAATAATATTAGTATATGAAAAAAATGAGATGCCATCCAGCCAATGCCGAACAACATCTCATTTATGAATAAATTATAACATATTAAGTTAAGATATGTCAAAGATTTTTTCTTGACTTCATTAGTTCTTTTTGATATATTTAGTTTAGTTTTGGAGGTGTCCTATGATAAGAGTAGCAGTAATAGGGGGCGGAGCATCTGGTCTTGTTGCAAGTATTTATGCTAAGAATTGTAATACAGTTGTAGATTTATATGAGAAAAATGATGAAATAGGTAAGAAAATACTAGTAACCGGTAATGGAAGGTGCAATTATTTTAATGAGGATTTTACTAGTGATAAGTTCTATGGATTTAATGATTATGATCTTAGTAATATTATAAATAATAATATGAAAGAGGAGGTATTATCTTTTTTTGAATCTATTGGAATAATTCCTAGCATTAAGAATGGATATTATTATCCTAGTTCTTTTAAAGCCAATAGTATCAGGTTATCACTAATAGATGAGATTTATTCTAAAGATATTAATGTGTTTACTAATAATTTTGTTACTAATATTTTGTATAATGATAATGAAGGTTGTTTTTATATTTGTGTTAATGATGAGTATAAGAAATATGATAAAGTAATTTTATCGACTGGTTCTTGTGCTTATGTTAATAGTACTAATTCATATGATTTAGTTAAAAAATATCATAGTATAACACCTCTTTTACCAAGTCTTGTGTCTCTTGTTGGAAAGGGTAATTACTTTAAACTTTGGAATGGAGTAAGATGTAATTGTGAGATTAGTTTACTTGATGCTGATAAAAATATTTTAAAAGAGATTGGTGAGATACAACTTACTGATTATGGTATAAGTGGAATATGTGTTTTTAATTTAAGTGGTATTGTAAATAAAATGTTGTATCAAAAAAATAAAGCTTTTGTAAGTATTAATTTTATACCTTTTATAAAAGATAACTATTATGAATGGTTTAATTCTAGAAAAGAAATGCTTGGTGATAGGACTATATATGAGTTTTTGGTTACTATTTTAAATGAAAAGTTAGTGAATACTATTTTATATGTTACTAATATATCTAAAAATAGAGTAGTAAACGAACTTAGTTTAGATGAGATAAATAATATTATTTCTAATTTAGCCTCATTTAAATTAGAAATTGTTTCTTCAAAAGATTTTTTTAGAGCTCAAGTATGTAATGGTGGTGTTATTCTTGATGAGATTAATACTAATACCATGGAATCATTAAATATAAAAAATCTTTATATTACTGGTGAGTTACTTGATGTTTGTGGTATATGTGGAGGATATAATTTAGGTTTTGCTTTTATAACAGGACTTTTAGCAGGGCTTGATGCAGGAGGAAAAAATGATTAAAGTAAGACAAATAAAAATAGATGTTAAAAAATATAATTACGATCTTTTATATGACAAAGTTTTAAAGATACTAGGCGTTAAGCCTTCTGATGTTATTGGTTTTAAGATTAATAAAAGATCAATTGATGCAAGAGATAAGTCCATAATTTATTATATATTTGAGGTTTTAGTAGAGTTAGCCTCATATGATTTAGTTAAGTATTCTAATGATGTTTTATGGTATGATGATGTTTCTTATTCTTTTTCTAATATAGGAACTTCTAAAATAAATAATAAAATAGTAGTAGTAGGCTCAGGTCCATGTGGACTATTTTGTGCTTATAAGCTAGCACAATATGGATATAAACCTCTTGTTATTGAAAGGGGAGAAAAAACATTTGATAGAGTATCATCAGTTGAAAAGTTTTGGAATACTGGTGTTTTAAATAAAGAATCTAATGTTTTATTCGGTGAAGGAGGAGCAGGTACATTTTCTGATGGAAAACTTAATACTTTAGTAAAAGACAAAAGAAATCTTATGAGTGAAGTGTTTAAAATATTTGTAGAAAACAATGCTCCAGAAGAAATTACATATATAAAGAATCCTCATATTGGTACTGATTTACTTAGAAATATAGTAGTTAATATGAGAAATAAAATAATAGAAATGGGTGGAGAGTTTAGATTTAGTACTAAGCTTAATGATATTAATGTTTCATCTGATAAGCTTGTTAGTATTACTGTTAATGATAATGAGGTAATACCTTGTTCTGTTTTAGTTCTTGCAATTGGCCATAGTGCCACTGATACTATAAAGATGCTTTATAATAAAGGAATAAAAATGTCTAATAAACCTTTTGCAGTAGGTCTTAGAGTAATGCATGATCAAGAGTTAATTAACAAAAATCAGTATGGAGATTATTCATCATTTCTTGATCCTGCATCTTATAAACTTACTCATGTTACTTCAGATAATCATGGAGTATATTCATTTTGTATGTGCCCTGGTGGATATGTAGTCAATTCTTCATCCGAGGAAGGTCGATTAGTTATAAATGGAATGAGTAATTATAAAAGAAATAGCGGTGTTGCTAATTCAGCAATTGTTGTAAGTGTTAGTGAAAAAGATTATGGTAGTAATTTATTTGATGGATTAAAGTTTCAACAATCTTTGGAAGAAAAAGCATACAAAATAGGTAATGGTTCTATTCCAATACAAAAGTATATAGATTTTAAAAATAATGTATATAAAGATGATTATGAAGTTAATGATTCTGTTATAAAGGGTAGTTATTCATATGCTAATTTAAGAAAAATATTTCCAGATTTTATAAGCAAAAACTTTATATTAGGAATGGAATATTTTAATAAAAAAATACCTGGTTTTTCTAATGATGATGTACTTTTATTAGGAGTAGAATCACGTACTTCGTCTTCAATTAAGATGAATAGAGATGAAAAATATCAATCAAATATAAGAGGTATATATCCCGCTGGTGAAGGTGCAGGGTATTCTGGTGGAATTACGACTTCTGCGATGGATGGTATTTTAGTATTTGAAGCCATTGCTAGTAAGTATAAACCATTGTAATAATTTTTAGTTTTTTATATATAATTTTACTAGGTGATTATGTTGCAAAAAAGATATAGAACTTTGCTTTTTATAGCTAGTATTGCCTTAGTAATATTTGGAATAATAATGATATATTCGGCTTCTTATATATGGGCTGATTATAAATTTAATGATAGTTTTAAGTATGTTAAGCAACAATTATTATTCTTTATACTTGGTATCTTTCTTATTTATTTTGTTACTAAGATTGATTATAAAGTTTATTATAAAAAGGCAAATCTATTTTTAATTATTTGCCTTTTATTATTAGTTCTTGTTTTAATACCAGGAATTGGAGTAGTAAGAAATGGTTCACGTAGTTGGTTTGGAATAGGCTCTTTTGGTATTCAACCTAGTGAGGCAGTAAAACTTGCAATGATTTTATGGGTATCAAAATATCTTAGTAATACTAATAAAGTATATAAAGGAATTAAACCAGTACTTCCAGTTTTAATGCTTGTTATGTTAGTATTTTCTCTTATTATGCTACAACCTGACTTTGGTACTGGGGTAATTCTTGTTATGGCAATTGTTGTATTACTTTTTGTTGCAGGAGTCAATATGAAGTACTTTTATATTCTTTTTGCAATTGGAGTAGTAGGTTCAATAGGACTAATTATAATTGCACCATATAGAATGTCTAGAATTACATCGTTTTTGAATCCTTGGAATGATCCGTTAGGAAGTGGTTTTCAAATAATACAGAGTCTATATGCAATTGGACCAGGGGGAATTTTAGGCTTTGGTTTTTTAAACTCTAGACAAAAACATTTTTATCTACCAGAACCACAGACTGATTTCATATTTTCTATTATTTGTGAGGAGTTTGGAATGATAGGTGCCTTATTTGTAGTATTAATGTTTTTTATAATTGCCTATTGTGGTATAAAGTTAGCATTAAAAGAGGATAATTTATTTAAAAAATACTTAATATTTGGTCTTACTTTTCAAATAATATTTCAAGCAATATTAAATCTTTGTGTAGTTGTAGGATTAATTCCAGTTACTGGGGTAACATTACCATTTCTATCTTATGGAGGATCTAGTTTACTTATCAGTATGTTAAGCATTGGTCTTATTTTAAGTGTTAGTAAAAGAGGAGGATAGTTATTAAGCATTTTTAATTGTATAATAAAAATCAAAGACGATAAAAACTTATCAAATCTTTGATTTTTTGTTTGAAATTTATTTTATTATTGATCTAATTTTTTCAACTTTATCTTTTAAATCAGTATTTTCTTCTTCAAGTGTTTGATTTTTATCTATCAATTCATTAGTATTGTCATTAAGCTTTTTAATTATAGCATCTTTTTTCTCTATATCAGCTTTTGCAGTTTTAAGGTTTGTTATAAGTTCTGTATATGTTTGGCTATTAGCCTCACCATTATTTTTGTCTGATAATGAATCGTTGTGTGCTCCGATAAGATCTAATAGATACATTGGCATAGTACCATGTCTTTTTTCTAAGTCAACTGCATCTATTACAATATTTTTGCTGATTTTTTCAGTTATTTCTTTTGTCATTTCAATAATTTTATTTTTTTCTTCATAAAGATTTTGTACTTTTTCTATGTAGAATATGCAGTCTTCACTAATATTTACAACGGCATTGTAATCTTCAGCATATCTTTTTATAGCTTTAATTTTACCTATTTTTTGAGTTGTGTCATAGAAATATTTATTGGAAGAAAAGTTTTCGTTTTCATCAAAAGAATTTTTAATTAGCATTTTAGCAATAGTAACGGTTTGTCCTTTTAATACTTGATTTAAGAATTTTCTATATTCATCAGAATATTCTTCGAATTGCATGTTAGTCATTGGTTGATAAAGTCCGGATTTATTTAATTTTAATCCAATAATACTTATTTTATCTTTATTTATTTTATCTCTTATTGCTATATAGTAATCTCCTTCAAGTTTTTCTTCACCAGTTATATATGATTTTGTACTTTCGTATTTTGCAATGAATTCAATATTGAACACATTTAAACTACAAGCATATTTGAAGTTTGCTAATTTTTTGTCTATATGTTTAGAAAATATTTGATTTTCTTGCATATGCCCATCTCTTATATGTGCAAACAAAAGATTAGGACTATCTAGTATATCGTATAGAATTGATGAAGCGCTACCAGTGTAATACCCTGTACTTCTTAAAAAGTCTATGTTTATTCCTAGTAAGTGTGGTAATGCTCTTTCACCTAAATCTATTTCTATTTTTTCATCATTACTTAGAAGTAGTTTATATCTAGTGCTTGAGATACTATTATCAAAATACCAATTCAAACAATCTTCAACATTATCTAATATATCTAAAATTTTATTACCATTAAATTTGTTCATATAATATTCCCCCTTTTTAATTGGTGTATATTATATCATATTTTTAATAAAATGTCAAAATGTGTAGACAAAAATCGTATTTTTTATTATACTTTATACTAGGAGGAGGTATATATATGGATTATAGTTATGGATATGATCCTTATGTTACATCAGGTGTTAGTACAGGATCGTCAGTATTTGCTGGACTTTTGTTGATAATTTATTTAATTAGTATTATTGGATCATTGATTAGTCTTATTGCAATGTGGAAAATTTTTACTAAAGCAGGTAAACCAGGTTGGGCAGTAATTGTACCAATATATAATATTGTAGTATTATTTGAAATTATTGAATTAGAATGGTGGCATGTACTTATTGTATTGTTTGTACCTTTTGCAGCGTTTATATATATAATTATTATTGATATAAAACTGGCAAAAGTATTTGGGAAAGGAACCGGCTTTACACTCTTGTTGATTTTTATTCCAGTTGTTGGACAATTAATGCTTGCATTTGGTAACGCAACTTATAATGGTCAAGTTGGTTGCTCTATGAATAGTGGTATGAATAATACAAATAATATGATGAATAACAATAATACTAATAATTTTGGAGCAACAAAGGATTATAGTACAATGAATGTTAATAATACAGATCATTATTATAATGCAGAACTTGATCATATGAGTCAAAAACAAATAAATGAAATGGTAAGAAATAATATGCAAATGGAACAAAATAATGTTTCCACTAATGGTCAATTAAATAATCAAAATACTATTTCTGTAAATAATACAACACAAAATAGTCAAGTTAACATTGCTCAACAAGAACAAATGTTAGATAACCAAACAGGAATAAAATTGTGTCCAGTATGTGGTAGTAATCAGGTTGCTACTGCTAGAGAGTGTTCAATGTGTGGACATAAATTTATGTAATTATATTTACAATTAAAAGAAAAACTTATATAATAATGTTATAGGATAAAAGGTGGTACTGGTGAAGAGAGTTTTATTTATAATATTAAGTGTTTTTCTTTTTTTTGTGATTATTCCTGTTGATGCACTTAGTACTAGCAGTAAGAATATTGTTTTGTATAATTTAGATACTAATGAAAAAGTATTTGGTTATAAAGACACAGAAAAAGTAAGTATTGCCTCGCTTACTAAAATTATGACAGCGATTGTAGCTCTTGAAAATATTGACGATTTAAATAAAGAAGTTACTATAACTAGTGATATGTTAAAAGGTTTAAAAGAAAAAGATGCTTATGTTGTAGGCCTTAAAGTAGGACAAAAAGTATCTTATATTGATTTAATCTATACTTGTGTTATATCAAGTGGAGCAGATGCCACCAACGCAATTGCAATGTCTATTTCTGGTGGTTTAGAAAGATTTGTTTCTTTAATGAATGATAAAGCAAAAGAACTTGGATTAAGTAATACTTCTTTTTCAAATCCAATTGGTTTTGATGATAGTAATAATTATAGTAGTGTTGATGAAGTTTCTAAAATACTTATTTATGCTTTGAAAAATGAAACTTTTAAAACTATTTTTACTACTGATTCACATGAGTTTAAAGACAAGTCCTTAACTGTAAAGAGTTCTATGCGGGAAAGTGGAAAGCATGCTAATATTGATACATCAATGATACTTGGAGCAAAAACAGGTTATGATATAGATGCTGGTAGATGTTTGGCATCAATTGCATATGATAAGAAGAATGATATAAATTATTTACTTGTTACAACTGGTGCTGATGATGATTATAATAAAATGTATAATGTTAAAGATGCTTATGAAATATATACTTATTTCTTTACTAATTATAGTTATCATACCTTAGTAGAAAAAAATAGTGAGATTATAAAGATTTCTACTAGGTATTTAAAAGATGATTTTGTTACTTTTAAGTCTTTAGAAGAAATAAAGCTACTTTATAATAACAATGATTTTGATAGGAATAATATTAAATATTCTTATACTGGTATAAAAGAAATAAAACCATTTACAAAAAAAGGTAGTAAACTTGGGGTTTTGGATGTTTATTATAAGGATAAACTTATAAAAAGTATTGATATTGTATTAGAAAATAAGCCTGGTATAAGTGTTATAAAAGTAATAAAAGGTGAATGGTTTACAATACTTAGTGTACTTATATTTACGTTTTCGCTTGTGGTATTTATCTTTACTTTGAAAAAGTTTTTAAAAGCTTATAAAAGATATTAAATTGTACTTGAAAAAGTACTTTTTTAGCATTGAATGATTAGCAATTGCTCAATAACGGCAATTGCTCAATAATTGATAAGATATTGCTTTTTCTATGTGTTTTGTGTTATAATTTACTAGGTTGCTTACTTGATATAAAAAAATGAAAGGAGAAGTAAAGAATAAAATATGAGTAAAATTAAGATATTTGGTCTTGGTGGACTAAATGAAAATGGAAAAAATATGTATATAGTGAATGTAGATGACAACATATTTGTGTTTGATGCAGGATTGAAATATCCTGGTTCTAATATGCTTGGTGTTGACTACATTATACCTAATTTTGATTATTTAAAAGAAAATAAAGATAAAATACGTGGTATTTTTATTACTCACGGTCATGATGGTAATATGGGGGCACTTCCTGATATACTTAATGAAATGCCTGATATACCTGTTTATGCTACGAAGTTTACAATGAATTTGATTAAGAAAGAGTTAGATGAGAAGAATGTTAAAGCAACTAAATTAAAGGAAATTAGACCACATTCTAAGATTGATGTAGCTAATTTTTCAATATTTCCAATCGAAGTAACTCATTCTATACCCGAAGCTGTTTTATATGTTTTATATACTGATGATGGTGCAATTGTTTATGCAACTGATTTTGTATTTGATTCTACTATGCTTGGATCATATAAAACTGATATAGGTAAGCTTGCATACGTAGGTAAACAAGGAGTATTATGTCTTCTTTGTGAATCATGTTATGCTTATAGAACTGGGCATACTAGTCCAAGCCATAGAATATATTCTAAGATGTGGGATATATTGAATGGTACTGAAGATAGAATTATAGTTAGTTTATATCCAGATCATATTTATAGATTACAAGAAATATTTGATGCTGTATCTAGAACTAAAAGAAAAATTGTAATAATGGGTAAGAAACTTCAAGAAGCAGTTGATTATTCAATTGATAATAATTATTTAAGTGTAGATAAGAGTATTATTGGAAATTTATCTAATATAAAAGATAAAGATGTAGTTATAATAGTGGCCGATGATAAAGAAAAAGAAGTAGCAAGTTTAGAAAAGATTATTAATGGATATGATAAATATATCAAATTAAAAGCGGGGGATACAGTATTCATTTCTGAACCTGTTTATCCTGGCAATGAAAAGATTGTTTCAAAAATTATTGATGATTTATCTAGACTTGATGTTGAAGCAATTAGTCTTTCTATGAAGAAGCATGTGTTACATCATGCCTCTAGTGAGGATTTAATGCAAATGATTAATCTTATGAATCCTAAGTATTATATGCCTGTTCGTGGAGAATATAGATATCAATATATGAATGCTAATGTGGCAGAGTTAACTGGTATTAATAAAGATAATATATTACTTAAATTAAATGGTGATGTAGTAGAGTTTGATAATGGAGTTTTGCAAGATAATAATGAACATATTAAGACTGATGAAATATTAATAGATGGTAATCAATCTGATGATATTGGTGAGTTAGTTTTAAAAGATAGACAACTATTAAGTAAGAATGGTATTGTAATAGTAAGTGCAAGCTTAGATAAAAAGACTAAAAAGATATTAGTAGAACCTCAAATAATAACAAGAGGATTTATCTATGTAAAAGATAATCTTGATCTTATTGCTAAGACTGAAGAATTATGTAAAGAAGTAATACTTGACTTAGTTGAACCTAATAAAAAGGTTGATTTTACTGGTTTAAAACTTAGAATAAGAGATGTGCTTAGTCATTATTTTGAAAAAGAAACTGGTAGTGTACCAATGATAATTACTGTTATATCTGAAATATAAAAATTATCAAAAGTACTTGTATAAAACTACTAAAAGTAGTATATTATATATAAAGAAGCACGTTTTATGAACGTCGGCTTCAATTGGTTTTTGAAGCGACGCTTCCTTATATAAAGAGGCGTCGCATTTTTTATTAATTAAAACATTTAGATCAATCTATAGATGATAACTAATAAGAAAAGTATGATAATAAGCAAGATGAAAATCATGTCGTTTTTTCTACTCATTAAACATCACCTCACTTTCTTAAAAAAAGTAGTGAAGCCGACGCCCATAATTAACGTGCAACATAAATATAACAAATAAATGTTTGCGTGTCAAGTTTGTTGAAGGGAAGAAACCAAAAAGAGAAATAGTACTTGAAAAAGTACTATTTTTATTATAAAATTAACTTATAAGAAACTATGGAGGTAAAATTATGGAAAACAAATATTCGTATGGGGGGGGGGCAAAATACTAGAA
>CAKOQD010000007.1 GCA_934101185.1 uncultured Bacilli bacterium
ATCTTAATACAAATACACCACAAGAAATAAATGTTAAGTTTGAGAGTGGTACAGCAAGTACTGGTACAATAAAATGTGTAGACGCAGTAACAGGGACTAGTAGTACAAGTGAAACATGTACTGATACAACAAATAATGGATTAGTTGCTGGAACAAGTACATATACTCATCCAGCATTTTGGTGGGATAAGAATGATGATAACATAAGAGAAGAAGGAGAAGAACTAACAGGAATCTGGGTAGGTAAGTTTGAAGTATCAAGTGATACTAGTTGTACAGTATCAAGTAATGTGGCAGTAGGATCAGAATGTAACTTACAAACTATAAGACCGAGAATATTACCAAATGTAACATCATGGAGAGGAGCACAAGTAGGAACATTCTTTAATGGAATGCAAAAGATGAGAGAAAGCGGGAACAAATATGGATTTAGTACAACTGATGAAACCCATATGATGAAGAACATGGAATGGGGAGCAGTAACATATTTATCACATAGTAAATATGGAATAAATAAAGAAGTAGCAATAAATAGTGCAAATACATTTACAACAGGATGTGGCCCACAAAGTGAAGGATCAACAACAAGTGGTGCAACATGTAATTCTTATACAACAACATTAGGACAAAGTGCAAGTACAACAGGAAATGTATATGGAGTATATGACATGAGTGGTGGAGCGCAAGAATATATGATGGGTAACGTGGTATATAGTAATGGACAACAAATGAGTGGATATAAGACATCATATAATCAAAACTCAGCATTTACAGGAATCTTATATGATGGTGGTACATCATTTACAGGAGCATATGCATTCCCAAGTAAGAGATATTATGATAAATATAGTTATGGAGAAAGTTATAAAGAATATACAAGAGGAAAATTAGGAGATGCGACAAAAGAAATGGCGCCAACTGGGGAATTTGGTAACTGGTATAGTGATTATGCCGGCTTCGTGTTCTCTAGCAGCCCTTGGGTTCTGCGCGGCGGGAGCTACGATAGTGGTACTAGCGCCGGTACCTTCCACTTCTTCTACAGCAAAGGTGCCGCTAGCGATAACTACTCCGCCCGTGCAGTTCTTCTTGGTGATGGCGCTCTGGACTAAATAAGACCTAGGTTAACATGATGTGAACCCCAATCGGTAGACATCATAAAAAAAAGAGATATCATTTGCAACTTGATATCTCTTTACTAATTAAGCAGCTTTCTTCATTGTTCTAGCTTCTTTTACTGAAACTCTTACTTTTTCTCCATTATCTAAAGTTACTACTTGTAGATTTAAACCTTGTTTTTTAATAGTCTTTTTTAAACAATTTGGACGAAGATTCTTCATATTAGGTTTTCTATTTGATAAATTTTTAGCCACGTTAATCCCTCCTTTTTAATAAGCATTATAATTCTATCATATTTTATTCCAATAAGTCAACTTTTTATGATAAAATATATATTAAAGGAGGTAATATTTATGTATACACCATTATATATTAAAACAGATTATAGTCTACTAAATAGTCTTATTAAGATTGATGATCTAATTAAAAAACTTAAAAAACTTAATATTACTTCTTGTGCAATATGCGATGATAATTTATATGGTACTATGGAATTTATCAATAAAATGAATAAGAATAATATAAAAGCTATTATTGGATTAGATATTATACTTGATAATAATCATATTCTTTTATATGCAGAAAATGAAATAGGATACCATAATCTTGTAAGAATAGAAAATATTAAAAATGATAGAGAACTAACTTTAAATGATTTAATTACTTATAGTAATAACTTAGTATGTATAGTATTTACCTCATCTTTATTTGAATCTTTAAAACAATACTTTAACCATATATTTATCGGAGTATCTCAAAGTGAAGAATCTAATTTTAACTCATATAAAGATAACTTAGTATACGTATCAAAAACTCTTTTTCTAGAAGAATATGAATATAAATATCTTCCATATGTATATATGATTAAATCTGGTAAAACTATTTCTGATGGAATAGAGTTTAATTATCAAAATAATTACTTATATAACTATGATGATTTAGTAAATAGATTATCTTTTAATACTTTAAATAATACTAATAAAATAAGTGATTTATGTAATATTGTTTTTACTAAAGAATTATATATGCCTAAATATGATGTTCCTGACTCTAAAGAATACTTAAAAAACTTATCATTAAAAGGACTATACAAAAGATTGAATGGTAATGTAACTGATACATATCTGAATAGATTAAACTATGAATTAGATATAATATTAAATATGCATTTTGAAGATTACTTTTTAGTAGTATATGATTATATTAGATATGCAAAACAAAATAATATTTTAGTGGGTCCAGGAAGAGGTTCAGCAGCAGGTTCTCTTGTTTCTTATTGTCTTGGTATTACTGAAGTAGATCCTATTAAATATAATTTATTATTTGAAAGATTTTTAAATCCAGAAAGAATTACTATGCCTGATATTGATACTGATTTTCCTGATACTAAAAGGGAACAAGTAATAGACTACGTAAAAAGTAAATATAAAGATACTAATGTCGCAGGAATTATTACCTTTGGTACACTCGGAGGCCGTCAAGCAGTAAGAGATGTTGGGCGTGTTTTAAATATTGATATTAAAGATATAGATTATATATGCAAAAGATTAAACTTTAAAGAAAGTCTAAAAGAGTTAGTAAAAAGAGATAAAGAAATATATAAACTAATTGATAGTTCTGATAGATTTAAACTTTTATATAACATAGTAAATAGAATTGAAGGAAACAAAAGACATACTAGTATACATGCTGCAGGTATTGTAATTAGTTATAAACCATTATATGAAATACTTCCTATTATTAAGAATAATAGTGATGATTTGTATTTAACAGAGTATACTATGGAATATCTTGAAGATATTGGACTTATTAAAATGGACTTTTTGGGTATTAAAAACCTTTCTATTATTGATAATGTTATTAATGATATAAATAAAGAACTAAATCTTAATATTAATTTTAATAAAATACCTCTTGATGATCCTAAGGTTATGTCTTTATTCTATAATGGAGATACTACTGGTATATTCCAATTTGAAAGTGATGGAATGAGAAAGTTCTTGAAAGACTTAAAACCTAAAAACTTTAATGATTTATGTGCTGCGATTGCTTTATTTAGACCGGGTCCTGCTGAAAATATTCCATCATATATTAAAAGAAAAGAAGGCAAAGAAAAGATTGATTATATAGATGATTCACTATATGAAATATTGAAAGATACTTATGGAATAATTATATATCAAGAACAAATAATGCTAATTGCTCAAAAACTAGCTAATTATACTCTTGGAGAAGCAGATATTCTAAGAAGAGCAATGAGTAAGAAAAAATATGATGTACTAAAACAAGAAGAAAATAAGTTTATAGAACAATCTATTAATAATGGATATAGTAAAGAAACATCACAAGAAGTATTTAACTTAATACTTAAATTTGCTAACTATGGTTTTAATAAGAGTCATTCTGTATCTTATACTTTAGTGGCCTATAAAATGGCATATTTAAAGTATTATTTTCCTAAGTATTTCTATGCTAATCTTTTAAAGGGAGTAATTGGTAGTGAAATAAAGATTAAAGAATACACTAATGAAATAAAAAAACTAGGTATAAAGATCTTGCCACCATCAGTTAACTTGAGCTATGACTACAAGTTTAGAGTACTAAATGAAGGAATAATGTTTCCAATTGCAAGTATCAGAAATCTTGGAGGAGTCATATCTAACTATATAGTCGAAGTAAGAAAAGAAGGCTTTATAGATATATTTGATTTTGTAAAAAGAACAATATCTAAAATAAATAATAAAAAAGTAATTGAATCTTTGATATATTCTCATTCTTTAGAATGCTTTGGTTATAATATTAATACTTTGCTAAATAATATAGATAGTATTATTAATTATATTGAACTAACTAAAGAAATAGATGAATCTATTATACCTAAACCAAATATAGATATGTATGAAGAACTTGATAGTGATATAATCCTAGAAAAGGAAAAAGAACTGTTTGGTATGTATATTACTTCTCATAAGACTGAAAAATATAAACTTAATTATTCTAATATAGTAGATTTATCAAATATAAAAGAAAATCATAATAAAAATATTACTATTATAGTAAATGTTGATAGAATAAAAGAAACTCTTACTAAAAAAGGAGATAATATGGCTTTTATAAGTGGTAGTGATAATACTGGTACTTTAAGTATTACTTTATTTCCTGATATGTATAAAAATGTTAATGTAAAAAGAAATGATATAATAAAAGTATATGGTAGAGTAGAAAGAAGATTTGATGAATACCAAGTTATTGCTAATAATATTGAAATTTTATAACATAAAATATTGATATTTTACTAAAGATAAGTGCCAACTCATGTTAAGTTGGTACTTTTTATATATTCCAATACTTTCTTGACAAAACTAATGATAAATGCAATAATTTCATTAGTTTTGTCAAAGGAAAAAATAACAAAACAGAGAAGTGTAATAATTAACATATTTTCTGAAATAATAAATTATCACAAAATACTGAAGTAATATTGATATTTTATTAAAAATAAGATATAATTTATTCATGAACACATTTAGTATATAAAAAAGAATATACTAAAAAAAGAGATATGCTAATTTGCCCGTTAGTACTCTCTATTCTATGTTGTTTTTATGGTTTGAAAAGAGTACCTACTCATGTTGAGTTGGTACTCTTTTCTAGTCTTTATGTTTTATTGACAAAATTAGTAACAATAAAACTACACAAAATGCAATCAAATCGTACATAATTAAATCCTTTCACCATAGACATCACCCCCATTTACTTGCCCCCTTAAGAACAGTAGAACAGAGGAGTACCAACAATTAACATATCTCCTAAAATAATAATAGTAAATAATTGTTTGTGTGTCAAGTTCGTGCGTTAAAACCTTTTGTCACTTATTTTAAAAATCATCACAAATTACATATTACTGAGTTCGTGCAGTCTTGACAACAAACTAAAAATATTCTATAATCTATACATAAACGTTGATTGGAAAAGTAATATTTAAGTTTATTTAAGAGAGCTAGTGATTGGTGAGAACTAGTATAAAATTAAATATGAAAGACACCATGAGTGCTTGAGGAATTAAGTAGAACAAGCCGGTTGATTGCCGTTATAAATAAAGAGATTATATTTTATATATAATAAATTGGGTGGTACCGCGGATTTAACAGTTATTCGTCCCTTTGGGATATAACTGTTTTTTTATTGAAAGGAATGATATAATGAAAAAAATATTTAATACTGATTTAAGTATCAAAAACATTAATCAAGAAGTAGAATTATATGGATGGATTAGTAAAAAAAGAAATCTTGGAGGAATGCTATTTATCGATCTTCGTGACCGCAGTGGTATAATACAATTAGTGGTATCTCCAGAAAAAACATTTTTTGAAGAATTATCATCTTTAAAAAATGAAAGTGTAATTAAAATATATGGTAAAGTAATAGAAAGAACTAGTAAAAATCCTAATCTTCCAACCGGAGATATCGAAGTAGAAGTTTCATCTTTCGAAGTCTTAAACGAATCACTTGATACACCTTTCGAGGTCAATAACAATACTAATGCTAGTGAAGAAACACGTCTAAAATATCGTTATCTAGACCTTAGAAGAGAAGATTTATCTAGTAAGTTTATCACAAGACATAAAATATGTATGATAGCACGATACTACTTATCAGATAATCATTTTCTTGAAGTAGAAACACCAATACTATGTAAATCAACTCCTGAAGGAGCAAGAGACTATTTAGTGCCATCTCGTGTAAATAAAAATAAGTTTTATGCACTACCTCAATCTCCTCAAATATTTAAACAATTACTTATGGTATCAGGTTTTGAAAGATATTTCCAAATAGCAAAATGCTTTAGAGATGAAGATTTACGTGCTGATCGTCAACCAGAATTTACTCAAATAGATATGGAAATGAGTTTTGTAAACCAAGATGATGTTATTAGTATAACCGAAGGACTACTACAAAAACTATTCAAAGAAATAAAAGGAATAGATATCAAACTACCACTTGATAGAATGCCATATAAAAAGGCTATGGATCTATATGGAAGTGATAAACCAGATTTAAGATTTGATATGAAAATAAATGATGTTACTAGTATATTCAAAGATACAGAATTTCCTATGTTTAAGGATAAAGAAATAGTAAACTGTTTAGTAGTTAAAAATGCTAGTGATAAGTTTTCAAGAAAAGATTTAGATAGCTTGAGCGAATTTGTAAAAAAATATAAAAGCACTGGAGTAGTCTATTTGAAATATAATGAAACACTAAATGGAAGTATAATTAAGTTTATGAATGAAGATGTTCAAAATAATTTAATCAACCTCCTTTCTTTAGAAGAAAATGATCTTGTTTTATTATCCGGGGGATCTTATGATATAGTAAAACAATCACTCGGAGCTTTAAGATTAAAACTAGCAAATGATCTTAATCTAATTAAAAAAGATGAATATAAAATGCTTTGGATAGTAGATTTTCCTATGTTTGAATATGATGAAGAAGAAAAAAGATATGTTGCACTTCATCATCCATTTACTAAAGTAAAAGATAGTGATATAGATCTATTAAATACTGATCCATCAAAATGTTTATCTGATGCTTATGATATAGTAATCAATGGATATGAAGCAGGTGGAGGATCAATAAGAATTCATGATAAGAATCTACAAAGTAAAATATTTGAAACAATCGGGTTAACTGAAGAAGAAAAAAATGAAAAGTTTGGCTTCCTACTTGAAGCATTCAAATATGGAACACCACCACATGGAGGACTTGCGCTAGGTTTAGACAGATTAACAATGCTACTTACAAATACAGAAAATATTCGTGATGTTATTGCATTTCCTAAGACTACTAGTGCTAGTTGTTTAATGACTGATGCTCCAAATTATGTTGATGAAAATCAATTAAAAGATTTATATATAAAAGAGGTAAAATAATGAAACATTATAAAAAAATAATAGGAAAAAGTATTTACTTATCACCATTTAGTGAAGATGATTATATTTCATTTACTGAATGGATCAATGACTATGAAACATCTAAATACTTAGATCAATATAGTAAAATATTTACTCTTGAAGATGAAAAAGACTTTGTAGAAAGAGCAAGGAAAGATGATAAAGTATATCTTTCTATAGTTAAACTATCAAATGATGAACTAATAGGTAATGTATCACTTATGAATATAGACCATATTAATAAAACTGCAACGCTTGGTATTATGATAGGTAAGAAAGATGAAAGAGAAAAAGGTTATGGAACTGAAGCAATCAATCTATTACTTGATTATGCATTTAATCATTTAAATCTTAATAACATCATGCTTGAAGTATTAGATACAAATGAACGTGCTAAAAAGTGCTATCTAAAATGTGATTTCAAAGAACTAGGAGTAAGAAAACAATCTCACTATCTTGAAGGAATCTATCATGATAGTATATATATGCAAATATTAAAAGAAGATTTTAAGAGAGAAATACAAAATGTTTGATAAAAAAATAAAAATGAGAAGCTATTTGTTACATTTCTTGCAATATACGATATAGAATCTTCAGGGTATTCTAGCCACTTATGTAAAAGTAATGTACACATAGCAATTTGTTATAAAAAGTATAAAGAAGTAATAATCTTTTACTTTTTATTTATTTTGTAGTATAATTTAGTCGGTGATATGAATGAAGCGTGTAGTAGTAGGTATGTCTGGTGGAGTTGATTCATCAGTAAGTGCAATTATTTTAAAAAATATGGGATATGAAGTAGTGGGACTTTTCATGAGAAACTGGGATAGTTTAATTAATCATGATATAAAAGGAAATCCTACTTTAAATGAGAATATATGTACTCAAGAACAAGATTATAATGATGCTAAGAAAGTATGTGAAGATTTAGGAATAGAACTACATAGAGTAGATTTTGTAAAAGAATATTGGGATTATGTATTTACTTATTTTTTAGATGAACTAAAAAAAGGAAGGACTCCTAATCCTGATGTTATGTGTAATAAATACATAAAATTTGATTTATTCAAAAAAGAAGCACTAAAGCTTGGTGCAGATTATATAGCAACTGGACACTATGCTAGACTTATTGATGGTAATTTATATAAAGGATTAGATTCTAATAAAGATCAAACTTATTTTTTAGCACAACTTACAAATGAACAATTAGAAAATGTATTATTTCCAGTTGGGGATTTAGAAAAAAGTAAAGTAAGAAAGATAGCTGGTGAATATGGATTGGTGACTGCTAAAAAGAAAGATTCAACGGGAATATGCTTTATTGGAGAAAGACACTTTAGAGAGTTTTTAAGTAATTATTTACCTAATCAACCTGGTAAGATTATTAATATAGAAACAAATGAAGTAATGGGTGAACATGTAGGACTTATGCATTATACAATAGGACAAAGAAGAGGTCTTAATGTTGGTGGTACTGAAGATAGAATGTTTGTTGTAGGGAAAAATTTGGATAAGAATGTTTTATATGTTGCAATTGGTGATGATAATGAATATTTATATTCAGATAGCTGTGTAATAGATAGTTTAGTAATCAATTATGAAGAAGAATTAAAAGAATGTAGTGCAAAGTTTAGATATAGAAGCAGTGATGTAAAAGTAAAGATTACTAAATTAAATGATGATGAGTTATTAGTATCATATGATAAAGTTAAATCAGTAACACCTGGACAAGTATGTGCTTTATACATTGATGATAGATGTATTGGAAGTGGAATTATAAAAGAGGTTAGAAAGAATAATGAAAAACTTTGGTATTTATAAAATGTAAAGGTACTTGAAAAAGTGCTTTTTTTGTTGTAAAATGAGATTATAGAAAGTATGGAGGTAAAACTATGGAAAACAAATATTCGTATGGGGGGGGGCAAAATACTTATAACCCTTTATTTAAAGATATAAAAGAGTATAATAAATATCTATTATCATTAATAGGTATTTTTGTGCTTTTACTTTCAGGAATAATATCTTATAATTATACAAATACATCATATGCAAAATGGAGTAGTAGTGTTGAATCAAAAAATATTATTAAAATACATATTAAAACTGGAAAGAGTGCTTTAGAGTTTGCACAAGCTAAAGTTGGAACAGATGGATTAGAACCAATAACTCATACAATAGATAATACATTACAAGTAGATAATAAATTTGCAACTGAATATAGATATCGTGGAGGAGACTCAGTAGTAAATAACTATGTAACATTTAATAATGAGTTATGGAGAATAGTAGGAATAATACCAACTGAAGATACATCTGATAATATAGAATATAGATTTAAAATAATAAAAGATGAATCTATTGGAAATTTTTATTGGAATAGCACACGTAATAACTCTGATAATTCTAATAACTGGTTAATAGCAACACTAAATACATATTTAAATACTACATATTATAATACTTTATCAAGTAATGCAAAAAGTATGATAGGAACAACAAAATACTATCTCGGAGGATATGAAGATTCAAAAATGACATCAGATGTAATGTGGCAATATGAAAGAAAAAACGAAGCAAATAAAAGTAATTACTATTGTGATACAAATCCAGTAATGCAAAATGAAGCTTCTAAAAAGATAGCGATAATGTATGCAAGTGATTATGGATATGCTGCATCAAAGAAATGCACAAGCGACATATCTGAATATAATCAAGATACAAATTGTAAAACACCAAACAATTGGATAGACAAAAGTGAAGATACGTGGTTGCTTTCACAGTATTCAAGTTATTCAATTTATGCGTTTTATATTTCTTCAACAGGTTTTGTCAGTAAGTTTGATGTTGGTGTCTATAAGTATGCAATACGTCCAACATTAACTTTATTATCAAATGCAAAAATATCTGGAGGAGTAGGAACAAGTTCTGAACCATACCAATTATCAATAGATTAATACACAATAAAATGCAATATTATCATTAATAATAAAAAATAATTATTTAGGTCTATTGACTTTTTTTGATATTTTTAGTACTATTTAATAGTAAGAAGGTAGGGTGTTATTATGAATAATAATGAAACAAAAAAAGAAAAATTAATAGTTACTATATCTACTATTGTACTATTTATATTAATCGCAGGTTCTGCTTTTGCATATTACTATGCTAATTTTATTGGTACAAGAGAAAACAATATAATCTCTGGAAAACTAGAAATAAACTTTGATAAAGAAAATGCTATGACTTTAACCAATCAAAAACCTGTTTCTGATGCAGTTGGAACTTCAATTACAGAAGATAAAGCATATACTTTTGATGTTAACTCAACTATTGATGGAGATGCACAAATTAATTATGATTTAGCTTTTGAACTTGTTTCAAATGAAGGAATC
Source organism: uncultured Bacilli bacterium (assembly GCA_934101185.1). Classification (GTDB taxonomy): domain Bacteria; phylum Bacillota_I; class Bacilli_A; order RF39; family UBA660; genus JAEDJI01. The sequence goes on from CAKOQD010000007.1 coordinate 10,463, forward strand.
ACAAATGATGATGTGAAAATTAATTTACTTAAAAAATATGTTTTAGATGGAGTAGCTAAAGAAGAATATATAATTGGTACTGCTACAACTGGTGAATTAGTATCTAGCTTGCAGTCAAGAACATCTAGTAATAAATACTTTAATGAATTTGTCTTGGACAATGGATATTTTACCACTACAGGAAGTGTATCTTATGTACTAAAAGCATGGGTTACAGGTACTGATGATGAAATTAAATTAGCACTTTCTGATAAGAATAATGTATGTAGTAATACTACTTATACAACAAAAGATACATGTGAATCAAATGGCGGAGTATGGGGAAGTACTCATCAAATAGAATCTTCATCAACTATGAATTATCAATTTAAAGTTAAGCTAAAAGGAGGACAAGTAGAAAATTAACTTGTCTTTTTCTTTACACTCTTTTTCAAAAAATATTTGTTATATTCTATATAATTTGGTATACTAGAAGAAGGAAGGAAGTAATAATATGAGATTAAATATAGGAGTAATATTCGGAGGAAAAAGTGTTGAACATGAAATAAGTATTATTTCTGCTATTGAAGCAATGGGATATGCTGATGAAAATAAGTATAAAATAGTACCAATCTATATAGATAAAGATAATACTTGGTATACTGGAGAGCACTTAAAAAGTATAATTAACTTTAGAGATATTGACTTAGTAAAAAGATATGCTAAAAAAGTTGCATTAGTTAAAATGGATAGATCGTTTGTGTTACAAAAATTAGGTATGTTTAAGAAAAACTTATGTGTAATTGATATAGTTGTACCAATTGGACATGGAGCATACTTAGAAGATGGTTCTTTACAAGGATATTTGAACATGCTTGGAGTACCATATGCTGGACCTAGTGTTCTTGGAGCAGCTTTAGGACAAGATAAAGTTATTCAAAAAGAACTATTAAAAGTTAATAACATACCTGTAGTTAACTATACTTGGTTCTATTCATATGAATTAAGTGATAAAAAATTAGTTCAAGAAAGATTATCTAAAATAAAGTTCCCAGTATTTATTAAACCATCTAGTCTAGGTTCTAGTATTGGAATAGAAATTGCGGAAGACGAAAAAGATTTCTTTAAAAAAGTAAAAAACACTATGAAATATGATAAGAAGATTCTAGTGGAAGAAAAAGTAAATGACGTAAAAGAAATAAATATAAGTGTACTTGGTAACTATAAAAAAGTTGAAGTATCTGAAATTGAAGAGATAAACTCTAATGAAGATTTTTATTCATTTAAAGAAAAATATGTAAACAATTTCTCTAAAACACAAGAAAAAGATAAAAAAACTAAGCCAATTATATCTAAAGAAATGATCGAAGATATGAAAGAATATGCTATAAATACATTTAAAGCATTAGATGGAAATGGAGTTGCAAGAATAGATTTCTTAATAAATGATAAGACTAAAAAGATCTATGTAAATGAAATAAATACAATACCAGGATCATTATCTTCATACTTATGGAAAGCTAAGAAAAAGAATCAAACTGAACTATTTGATGATTTAATAGCAATCGCAGTCGATAACAAAAAAGATGATGAACAAATACAAAAAGCTATACCTGGTAACTTACTTGAAAGATTTGATAACTTAAAAGGTACTAAGTTAAATAAATAGTATAAATTACTTGTATAAAACTAATAAATATAGTATATTATATATAAAGAAGCACGTTCCTTGAACGTCGACTTCGATGTTTATTTTCAGCGATGCGACGTTTCCCTATATCAGAGAGACGTCGCATTTATTTTAAAATTATTTTAATAATAAATAAATAATTACAAGCAGTGCTAAAATTAATAGATCTTTCTTACTCATAACTATCACCCCATTTCTTTTAAAAAGATAATGAAGTCGGCGCCTAAAGATACGTGCTGATATCACTATAAACTAAAGAAAAATACTTGTCAAATGACCAATTTTAAGTTTTGAAAGAGAAAATGATTACAAAAATAAGATTTGCCTTAGGGCAATTTTCATTTTTGAATAAGAAAACTTGTATCAAAAGTCTTATTTCTATAAAAATGCAAAAAATTGAAAAAATTTTGCTTGAAAAAGAAATATATTTGTTATAGAATTAACTTATAAGAAACTATGGAGGTAAAATTATGAAAAACAAATATTCGTATGGGGGGGGGGCAAAATACTTATAAAGTAAACCCTTTATTTAAAGATATAAGAGAGTATAATAAATATCTATTATCATTAATAGGTATTTTTGTGCTTTTACTTTCAGGAATAATATCTTATAATTATACAAATACATCATATGCAAAATGGAGTAGTAGTGTTGAATCAAAAAATATTATTAAAATACATATTAAAACTGGGAAGAGTGCTTTAGAGTTTGCACAATCTAAAGTTGGAACAGATGGATTAGAACTAATAACTCATACAATAGATAATACATTACAAGTAGATAGTAAGTTTGCAACAGAATATAGATATCGTGGTGGAAATGTAGCAAATTATGTAACATTTAATAATGAAGTATGGAGAATAATAGGAATAATACCAACTGAAGATACAGATGGTAATGTAGAAAATAGGATAAAAATAATAAGAGATACTTCAATAGGAAATATGTATTGGAATACAACAAAAGATACAACAACTAATACATATAATAACTGGGTGACAGCAACACTTAATACATATTTAAATAATGATTATTATAATACATTAACAACTGATGCAAAAAACATGATTGGAACAACAAAATATTATCTTGGAGGAAATAATGATCATCCGAGTTTCACATCAGATGTAATGTGGCAATATGAAAGAAAAAGTAGTGGTAGTAGATATTATAAAGGCTCAAATCCTATAATGCAAAATGATGCAAGTAAAAAGATAGCACTAATGTATGCAAGTGATTATGGATATGCAGCATCAAAAGAATGTACAAGTAACTTATATGATTACTCTAAATCTTCAAATTGTAAAACAACAAATAATTGGTTAGATAAAAGTACAATTACATGGTTGCTTCCGCAGGGTACAGACGTTTCTAGAAATGCTTTCTGTGTGGGCTCGACTGGCTATGTCCAATCCGGCGGCATCGTCAGCAGCTACGAGCATGAGGTGCACCCAGTCCTAAGTCTTTCATCTAACATAAAGATTTCAAGTGGAAAGGGGACTTCGGAACAACCATATCAACTTAGTATCAGTTGAGTAATTTGAGCGAGCCTGTAAGGTAAAATCTTGCGGCGAGCAGGAGAAAATAAGATTTATAAATTAAAAAATAATAGACTTTATTAATCTATTATTTTTATTATGTCATTAATTTTGTATTTTCTAGAGGTACCTAGCGGTAATTCTAAAGTATGTATTCCTTCTTTTTTAATTATTATTTTATTTTTTTTAACATTTTCTTTTATTAAAACTATTTTATTATTTTTATCAATCATTATTACATCAATATTTTGTCTCATAAAAAAAGTATGAATAGCATTGCAATTATAAAGTATATATCCTTCTTTAATAGGTTCTTTTCTGAACATTAAACCAATTAATTTATTTATTTTATTAATCTTTAACTTATTATTGTTATTTACCAAGTACATCTTATCACCATTTTTATTCTATATCATTTTTTACATCTTGACAATAGTCTAAAAAAATAATAAAATTAATGTAGGAAAATAGGTGATGTATGATGAGACTAAATAATAAAGGTCAAGCTTTAGTAGAATATGTTTTAATAATTGCATTAATAAGTGTACTTGCTATATCTTTAGTAACGTTTTTAGGAGGTTATTTAAAGGATTCTATTACTAAATCATCTTGTGCTTTGGTGGGTGAAGAGTATCAAAAAGGTGCTAAAGCTGGAGAAGGTTATTGCGTTGAGAAAAAATAATAAAGGTCAAGCTTTGGTGGAATTTGTAATTATACTTCCAATCATTATCATGATACTATTCATAGTAATAGACTTTGCTTTTGTTTTTTATAACAAAAACAGTCTTGAGGGAGTAATGGATGAGGTATCTATTTATCAACAAGATGGAAAAAGTTATGATGAAATAAGTGAAATACTAGATTCTGATACTACGATGAAGTATAATTATCAAGGAGATAAACTTGAAATAGTACTTACTAAAAAAGTAAATCTTATTACACCATTTGCATCATCATTTTTTGAAAATCCATATAAGATAACTACCAAGAGGGTGTTATTTAATGAACAATAAAGGTCAGTCATTAGTATTATTTGTCTTTTTAATACCAGTATTTATTGCAATATTTGCTTATATATTTGATACTTGTTATATTAAAATAAATGATAATAAACTTGATAATCTTAGCTCAATTGCAATGAATTATGTTTTAATGAATAAAGACAAAATAGAAATAGAACAATTAATATTAGATAATGATGCTGATATTAAAATAATAAATATTACAAATAGTGAAGTACATCTAAAAAAAGAAGTGGATTCAATATTTGGTTCTATTATAGGAATTAAAAAATACAACTTAGATTCTGTTTATACAGGATATGTTGATTCAAACAATAAAATAAGAATAAAGAAGGGTTAATTATGAAAAAGGATAAAGGAAAAATTATATCGATTACTTCCACAACGGGTGGTGTAGGTAAAACTATTACAACACTTAATCTAGCGGGATCTTATCATTTACTTGGATATAAAGTTTTAATTATTGATTTTGACTTATTCGGGGGAGATATTGCTCTTTCTTTAAACTTAAAATGTGATAAAACAGTATTTAATCTAGTTCTTGATTTATCTAATAATAGGTATGAAAAAGTTGAAGACTATATCTATAAATATAATGATAATATTGATATAATTTCTGCTCCAAAAGATCCTAGACAAGCTAATAAGATTGATTCTAAATATATTCCTTTAATCTTAGATAGTGTTTTATATAAATATGATGCTATTCTTATAGATACTACTCATGTTTTAAATGAAACTAATGTTATTTTGTTTGATAATTCTGATAGTATATTAGTCCTATTTAGTAATGATTTATATTCACTTAAAAATACTAGAACTTTTATATCTATACTAAAAGATGCTAATTATACTAATTATTCTACTGTATTAAATGAATCAATACTAGGTAGAAACTATTATAATTCTTATGATATGAGAACTATTATTAAATCTAATATAGATTTTACTATACCTAAAACACTTCATATTAGTAAAATAGATAAAATAATATCATCAGGACAAATACCTATTTTATTAAATAATAGAAAAGATAATAAACATTATGAATTGATTGCAAAAAAACTTATTGAGGAGGTGTCTAAATGAGAAAAACACTTTCTGAGTTATTTGAAATAGAAAATAAAAAAAGTAATTACATTAATTCTGAAGTTAGTGATTATAGTGTTTTTAAAGATAAAAACTTATTAGATTCTTTAAGAAATAAGATAATACAAAATATAATAGATAATGATTTATCAGATAGTAAGTATCTTGAAGAATACATTAATGATGAAATTAATACATCACTTGAGGGTTATGATTTAACTAATTTAGAAAGAAACCATATATTTAATTTAATTGAAAATGAAATAAATGGATATGGTCCAATTACTGAATTATTAGATGATAAAAGTATTACTGAAATAATGGTTAATGCACCGGATGAAATCTATATTGAAATAGATGGTAAAATTATTAAAGATGATTCTGTTTCATTTATAAATGATGAACATATTATAAGAACAATTCAAAGGATGATACAACCTCTTGGTAGAACTATAGATATAGCTAATCCTATGGTTGACTCAAGACTTAGTGATGGTTCAAGAATTAATGCTGTAATACCACCGCTTGCTCTTAATGGGCCAGTGCTTACTATAAGAAAGTTTAAAGAAAACTTATCTACCGCTGATGACTTAATTAGAAATGGTACATTTACACCATATATGGCAAGATTCTTAGATGCTTGTGTAAGAGCTAAACTTAATATATTAGTATGTGGTGGAACTGGTTCTGGTAAAACTACAGTACTTAATGTTTTATCATCATTTATACCAAGTGATGAAAGAATTATTACAATTGAAGATGCAGCAGAGTTAAAATTAAAACAAAGTCATGTTATTTCTTTAGAGACTAGAACAATGAATTATGAAAAAGAAGGAGAAGTAACAATAAGAGATTTAGTAATAAATTCCCTTCGTATGAGACCAGATCGTATAATAGTCGGAGAAGTACGTGGTAAAGAAGCATTTGACATGTTACAAGCAATGAATACAGGACATGAAGGTTCTTTATCAACACTACATGCTAATGGAGCATCAGATGCATTAAATAGACTTGAAACAATGGTACTTATGGCAGGTATTCAAATACCAGTACTAGCAATAAGAGAATATATAGAAAATGCTATTGATATAGTAGTTAATATAGAAAGATTATCAGATGGTAAAAGAAAGATTACTTCAATATGTGAAGTATGTGGATTAAAAGATGATAGAATTAATTTAAAAGAAATATTTGCATTCAAACAAAAAGGTCTTACTGAAAGTGGTGAAGTAAATGGTTCATTTGTTTTATACAAGTATGTTCCTAAAGTATATAGTAAGATCAAAAGTAAAGGTATAAAAGATGTAGATGATATATTTGAAAAATTAATGTAATAGAAAGGAGACAATAACTATGGAAAAATTATATATTACACTGCAATTTATAATAATTTTAGTAATAATTATTGTCTTTTTACTTGCTTTAAAAATACTTAATTCAATATCAAAAGAAAAAAGAATATCTAACTTTTCTATTACAGCTTTATCAGATAAACCAATATCATTTATAGAAAAACTACAAAACTTATATTACTCAGTTATCAAATCAATTAGTAAAACTATTAGTAAAAGTAAAGTTTGTAATGACTATAGCAAGAAATATGAAAAATTTGTAGTGGTAGATGATACACATAAACAAACTAGTATGGATTTTATATCTAAAAAGATATTATTCTCAATACTTGCAGTACTATTAAGTATAATATCTAACATATTAAAGTTTAAAATGTTTTCATTCTTTCAAATATTAATAGCATTCTTATTTGGTTTCTTTATTCTTGATGTATTTTTAAAAATAAGAGAAAAGAAAGAAGAAAAAAGAATAGAACAAGATTTTTTAAAAGCAGTTATTATTATGAATAATGCTTTTAAATCAGGAAGAAGTATAATGCAAGCAGTAGAGTTAGTATCAACAGAATTAGAAGGTCCAATTAGTAATGAGTTTAAGAAAATATTAATTGATTTAACTTATGGTTTAGAATTAGAGGTAGTGTTTGATAGATTTGCTTCTCGTGTTAAATTAGAAGAAGTAAAATATATGGCATCATCTTTAGTAATATTGAATGAAACTGGTGGTAAAATTACTAAGATATTTTCTTCTATTGAAAGAAGCTTTATAGAAAGAAAAAGAATAAAAGATGAAATGAATTCAACTCTTGCATTATCTAATTTTGTATTTAAAGTACTTGTTGCTATTCCATTTATAATATTTGTACTTATTTATTTTATGGATCCTACTTACTTTATACCCCTTATTAAAGAGCCACTTGGTAATCTAATATTAGTTTTAATAATTCTAATATATATAATATATATAGTACTAGTAAAGAAAATAGTAAAGATAAGAGAGTGGTAACATGAGAAATAAAAAAAATATTATAGAATATAAAATATATAGTGCAAAGCAAATTAAAAAGATGCAAGAAAAAGTTGCTTATTTAGGAATAGATTCTAAATATGATGCAATAAAATTATTAAATATTAGATTAGTGTCTTCTATTTTGGTGTTTTTTGTGATATTATATTTCTTGAGTTTTGGTTATTTACTTGCACCAATTATTGCATTTTTAGTATATGTATTATTTATACCAATTGTACTTGATACTAAAATAAATGAAAAAAGAAAAGTACTAGAACAAGATGCACTTTATTTCTTTGAAGTGTTTGCGCTTTCTCTTGAAGCAGGAAGGACTATTAAAACGTCACTTGAAATAACTTCAAGGAATATAGATTCATCTTTATCATTAGAGATTCAAAAAGTATTAAAGGATATAACTCTTGGAAAGGATTTAAATAGTTCTTTAGAGGATTTAAGGAAAAGAATACCTAGTGATACGGTAAATAATATAATATTAAATATTCAACAAGCTAATACTTTTGGTAATGATATAGTGGAAACTATGTATAATCAAATAGATTATTTAAGAGAAAAAAGAGTATTAGAGACTAAAGCAATAATTAGTAAAATGCCAGTAAAAATAAGTATAGTATCAGTAATATTTTTTATACCACTGTTATTACTTTTACTGCTTGGACCAATGTTAATTAAATTACTTAATTAAGGAGGAATAAAATGAGTGGACATTCAAAATGGGCAACAATTAAAAGAAAAAAAGGTTTAATAGATGCTGAAAGAAGTAAAGTGTTTCAAAAACTTACTAAAGAAATCTATGTAGCTGCTAAAGGAGGAGATAAAAATCCTGATAATAATCCTTCGCTTAGAATGATTATTGATAAAGCTAAAGCAGAAAATATGCCAAAAGATAGAATACAAGCTGCTATTGATAAAGCACATAATGCTAGTGATTCAACAAATTATGAAGCAGTAAGGTATGAAGGATATGGACCAAATGGGGTAGCAGTTATGGTTGATTGTTTAACTGATAATAGAAATAGAACTGCTAGTATGGTACGTGCTGCTTTTACTAAACGTGGAGGTAATTTAGGTACTGATGGGTCAGTTAGTTATATGTTTGAAAAGAAAGGTGTTATAGTGCTTCCTAAGACATATAATGAAGATGATGTTATGATGATTGCACTAGATAATGATGCATTAGACTTCTTAGTAGAAGACGATTCATATGTTATTTATACTACTTTTGAAAACTTTATTAATATGAATAAAGCTCTAGAAGATTCAGGTATTGAAGATAAAATAATGAATGAAGTTAGATTTATACCTAATATGACTGTATCTTTAGATGAGGCTCATAAAGAAAAAATATATAATTTAGTTGATGCACTAGAAGACATCGAAGATGTTCAAGATGTATATACTAATTTAAATGAAGAAGAATAGAAATATTCTTTTTTTATGGAGGCAATATGTTAGAAAGATTAGAAATACTAATTGGAAATGAAAATATAAATAAAATAAAAGAAAAAAATATCCTAGTAATTGGACTTGGGGGAGTCGGAGGATATGTTGTAGAATCGTTAATAAGAAGTGGCATAGAAAACATTGTACTAGTGGACTTCGATAAAATAGATGAAACAAATCTAAATAGACAAATAATTGCTACAAGAAGTAATATAAATAAAAAGAAGACTGATGCTTTTTATGAGAGAATAATGGATATAAATGATAAAGTAAAAGTAATAAAAATAGATAAGTTTATAGATGAATCAAATTATAAAGAATTATTTGATTATAAAATAGATTACTTAATAGACTGTTGTGATCATATAATAACAAAAAAACTATTAATAAAAGAATGCTTAAATAGAAAGATTAAGTTTATTACATCAATGGGAACTGGTTATAAACTAGATCCTTCGAAACTAGAAATAACTGATATAAGAAAAACTAGTTATGATAAGATAGCAAAAATACTTAGAAAATGGGTAAAGGATGAAAATATCAAAGGAAAAATAATTTGTGTTTCATCAACAGAAAAACCAATTATAAATAAGGAAACAAAAAAGATTGGTAGTAATAGTTTTGTACCACCAAGTGCAGGATTACTTATTACTAGTTATGTAATCAGGGATATTATTAAGTAAATGTCCTTACAAAAATAAAAGAAATTACTTGTATAAAACTACAAAAAGTAGTATATTATATATAAAGAAGCACGTTTTTTATGAACGTCAGCTTCAGGTTTGAAACAAAAAGCGACGTTTCTCTAAAGTAGAGAGACGTCGCAATTAATATTAATTATTACTTAAAGTATTACTAAGATGATAATCAATAGTAAAAGGATAACTATAAGTAGAACAGATATTAATAAATCTTTCTTTCTCATAACTATCACCTCACTTTCTATGATAGAATAGTGAAGCCGACGCCCACAACGAACATGCAATATAAATATAACAAATAAATGTTTGTGTGTCAAGTTTATTGAGGAGAAGAAACAAAAAGAGAAATAGTGCTTGAAAAAGTACTATTTTTATTATAAAATTAACTTATAAGAAACTATGAAAGAAAAATGATTCTTATTATTTCAAACATGAAATCGGGTAAAATAATTTGAAAATTGTATATTTTTTAATAAAAACTAAGGAGGAAATAGCATGAACAAATATTCGTATGGGGGGGGGGCAAAATACCTATAACCCTTTAAAAAGTAAAGGAAGAAATAAAAAGATAATAACTATAATAATATTTCTAATACTAATAGTAGTTAGTATTTCTTTTGCTTTGTTTAATCCAAGTATTAACTTACTAGGAAGAAGAAATATAAAAATATCTAAATGTGAACTAGATATTAACTTTAAAGAAAGTGATGAGTTAATGCTAATTAGTAAGTATCCTATATCTACAAGACAAGCCCTTGAAGGAGGCTATAAACCTAAAACAGTTACTATAACTAATAATTCTACATGCGATATGGCGTATTATAAATTAACTATAAAAGATTTAATAAACTCGTCTATTAACAAAGATGTAATACAATATCATGTAGTAGATAAACAAAATACTATGACATATAAACTTGGAGATGTAAATGGAGATGGTGAAATTAACGTTTTAGATGTAAATTATACAAAAGAACTTTATATAGATGAAGCGTCAACTTATAAATATAATGTATTGGCACCAGATGTAAATGGCGATAAAAAAATTACAAAAGAAGATATGGATTTAATATTTAATTCTATTTTTGACAATTCTATGATTTTCCCAGCAGGCACTCCACTTGAAGAAAAAACAAAAACTAAAGAGATAATAGATGTAAATCCAGATACATTCTTAATAGAAAACTCACTAGAAAAAGGAAAAACACATGAATATGAAATAATAATGTGGATAAGTAATGCTGCTACTAATAATGATTTATATGTAAATGGAGATACAACAAAACCTATTGAGTATAAATATGCACTTAATATTGAAGCAACCGATAAAAAACCATTTGTACCAGTTACCGCATCAGAGTTTGCATTAGCAAATGTAGGACAAAATGGTCTTGAAGAAGTAACTCATACAATAGATGATACATTACAAGTAGATAGTAAGTTTGCAACAGAATATAGATATCGTGGAGGAAACTCAGTAGTAAAAAATTATGTAACATTCAATAATGAAACATGGAGAATAATAGGAATAATACCTACTGAAGATACAACTGGCAATGTAGAAAATAGAATTAAAATAATAAGAGATGCTTCAATAGGAAATAAATATTGGAATGAAACAAAAGATACAACAACTAATACATATAATAATTGGGTAACAGGAACATTAAATACATATTTAAATAATGATTATTATAATACATTAACAAGTGATGCAAAAAATATGATAGGGACAACAAAATATTATCTTGGAGGATACACTACTTCGAGTATAACATCAGATGTAATGTGGCAATATGAAAGAAAAAAATCAAATGATTCTTCAGGCACGTACTATGCTAGAACAAATCCAATAATGCAAAATGATGCAAATAAGAAGATAGCAATAATGTATGCAAGTGATTATGGATATGCGGCATCAAAAGAATGTACAAGTAATTTGGATATATATAATAATTCTCAAAGTTGTGTGACAACAAATAATTGGTTAGATAAAAGTGAAGATACATGGTTACATACACAATATTCATCCCATGCTTATGACACGTTCTCGGTGTACTCAAGTGGACTTGTTGGTATCAGCGACGTTAACGTCTACAAGTATGCAGTTCATCCAACGTTAACTTTATCATCAAATGTAAAAATATCCGGAGGATTTGGTACTAGTTCTGATCCGTATAAGTTAAGTTTATAAAGAGTTCTAATAACTCTTTTTTTTCATATAATTCTTTAGGGAGGTCTTAAAGATGAAACAAATAATACCATTTGAAAAAGATATTTTATTTAAAACTAAGATTGGAGAACTTACTAGTATATCATTAGATAATGATTTAATTCTTAAGGGTGAGGATATAGTAACAGGTAACTTTTATATAAAAGGTACATATAAAATGATTAGTTCTTCTACTAATGAGGAGGAGTATAGTTATAAAATACCATGTGAAATACAAATAAATAATACTTATGATACATATGATTGTACTATTGATATAGATGATTTTTCATATGAAATTAAAAATGATGATACTCTTTGTGTTAAAATATCAGTACTTTTAGATAACTTAGTAAAAAAAGAAATCGAAGTAAAAGAAGAAAGAAAAGAAGAAGAATTAATTGATATGACAGATTCATTACCTATAAAAGAAGAACTAGAACAAGAAGAACCAGAAACTAAAAAAATCGAAGAATTAGTAGTCGATGAGAGAAATATTGATCCTGTTAATGTTTTTAATGATATTAAATCTGATATAATTAGTGATACTGATGAAAGATATTTAACTTATAAAGTATATACTGTTCAAGAAGAAGATACTATTGAAAAGATTTGTACTAAATATAAAGTATCAGTTGATCAAATAAAGGATTATAATGATTTTGATAATCTTACTACTGGTTTAAAATTACTTATACCTAATTCTAATGATTGATTATAAATTACTTAAAGAAAATAATATAAATCCTAAATACTTTAAAAAGGTAAAAAGTGCTATTTTAGTAAATAATGAATATGTTTTAAAAGAAAATAAAGGTAATAATAAAGTATTTTCTTACTTAGATGCTAGAGGTTTTAATTATTATCCTAGTAATAAAGTATTATCAGATAAGTATGTTTTATATGAATATTTAAAAGATTATAATATATCTGATGATGAAAGGGCTATTGAACTAATTAATCTTGTATCTCTTCTTCACAGTAAAACCACTAGATATAATAGTGTAAGTATAGATGATTATAAAAAAATATATGAAGAAATTGATAATAAAATAGATAAATTGTATAGTTATTATAGTGATTTAAATGAATTAATTGAACAAGAAATATATATGTCACCCTCTAACTACTTATTAGTTAGAAATATATCTAAAATTTATTCTTCACTAAACTATTGCAAAAATGAACTGGATAATTGGTATGAGTTAGTAAAAGATAATAAAAAAGAAAGAGTAGCACTAATACATAATAATCTTTGTTTGGATCATTTAATAAGAAATGAAAATAGTTATTTAATTAGTTGGGATAAGTCTAAGTTTGATAATCCTATATATGATTTATATAATTTTTATAAAAATAATTATGAAAAAGTAGAGTTTTCTAGTTTACTTGAATTGTATCAAAAAAGATATCCATTAAAACAAAATGAGTTAAAACTATTCTTTATATTAATATCACTTCCTGATAAAATAGAGTTTACTAATAATGATTTTAATAATTGTAAACTAGTAGATAAAATGCTTGATTATTTATATAAAACAGATAGTATTATTTCACCATATTATCCTAAAAATGAGGAAGAAGAGTAATATAATTTCTAAAAATAATATAACAGCATTCCAAGTAATAGTAAAAAATATAGTAATTATGGCTTGATAAAATATTACTATTACCCAAAATGCAATAAGACCGATGTAGCAACCACTACTTCGTCTTTTATTTTTACAAGCACAACAATTACACATAAAACTATGTTTATTCATAGTAATCACCTAAAATATTATATGAAAAAAGTTTAATATTTGTTATTTAGTCTATACTAATTATGGTGATATAAATGAAAATATTAATAACGGGTGCAGCTTCTGGTATTGGTTATAGTCTTGCAAAGGAATTGTTAAAAAGAAGACATATAGTATATATTACAGTGCATCATAATAAAGAAATAAAATCAGTAAGAAGAAAATTAAAGAAAGATAATATTTTAAGAAATGTTTATGTTTTTAAGATGGATATTACTAATAAAAGGGATTTATCTTTGATTGATGATTTAGATATAGATGTTTTAGTAAATCAAGCAGGTATAGGTATTGGGGGTTCTCTTTTAGATATAGATGTTAAAGATATAAGAGGTAATTTTGAAACTAATTTTTTTTCAACACTTGAGTTAACTAAGAAGTTTATTGATAAGAAGAAAAAAGAGGATAAGAGGGGTAAGGTATTAATTACATCGTCACTTTCTGGACTTTTTCCTATTCCATTTTTGGGTAGTTATTGTTCTACTAAAAGTGCATTAATAACGATGGGAATGTGTTTAGATAAAGAACTTAAAAAGAGTAATAGTAAAGTAAGATTAAAACTAATTTTACCTGGAGCTTATAAAACAGGTTTTAATCAAGTAATGGTAGAAAGTTTTGCTAAGTCTATTGATAATAGTGATTATTTTATATATAGTGATGATCTAGTAATGAATCAAAAAAGATTTTTTAATGTAATAGAATCTCTTGATATATCTAGTATTGTTTATCAAATGATTGATGCCATTGAAAGTGATAGTGATAAACTGCTTTATAAAGTACCATTTAGTCAAAAGATATTTACTAAGCTTTATATGCTGTTGTTTAAATAAAATAGTTAACTAAAACTTTATTTTTGATAAAAAGTGTGATATAATTAGACACGTAATATTATTTGTATTATGTGTTTTTTTGGGGGGTTAAAAAATGGAATCATTTAATAAGTTGTCTTTATTAGAAAAAAGAAAAATGGCAATTGAAGAACTAGTTAGTTATTATGCCGAGTATAGAATATATCTATATAACAATGGTAGTGAATTAAAAGGAATAGAACTTAGAAAGAAAATTCATTTTCTATGTGATTTAATATTAAAAATTGATCAAGTACTTTCTAGAGAAAACAATATAATTATTGCTAATGAAAGTCATGTTGATAAAAATAGTCCTAAAATATTTGCTTGTACTCATATTGGTGGAAATGATATACAAAGAACATTTCAAGTTATTAAAGATCCGGCTTACTTAATGCTTGGTGATCCTGGTATCTTATATAAAATGCCTATTTATCAAGCTTTAAAACTAAATGGAGTAATACCACTTGAAACAAAAAATAGAACTGATAGAAAAATTGCATATACTAGATCAGTTGAATTATTAAATAAAGGTGGTAATTTACTAATATATCCAGAAGGGGCTTGGAATGTATCTGCCAATGAACTAGTTATGAAAACATATGTTGGAACAGTTAGAATGGCAAAAGAAACGGGTTTTCCTATTGTGCCAATCGCTGTAGAACAATATGAAAAGACATTTTATTTTAATATTGGAAAAGAGTATACAATTAATGCTAATGATCCGAGAAGTGAAAAAGAATTAAATCTTGATTTACGTGATAAACTTTGTACATTAAAATGGGAAATATTAGAAACTCAACCGGTATTAAAACATGAATATATTCCTACATTAAAGGAATTTCAATCACAAATAATAGGAAGATGTAATTATGGATATGGTTTTTCTTTAGAAGATGCATTAAGTGAAAGATTCCATGACAAAACTATTATTAGTGAAGAAGAAGTATTTAAGTGTTTAGAAAATGTAGAATTAAATACAAATAATGCATTCTTAGCAAAACAATTAGTACTTAAAAAATAAAAAATAAAAAGAATAAAAAGGTGTGAAAAATATGCAAGCGATTATATTACAAATTGTAGGTTTGTTAATAATAACAACATTGGTAATACTGTTTTATTCAAAGCCAAATGTTAAAAATATGGAAACAAAAGTGTATTCAAAATTAATTTTACTAGATTTATTATTTATATTAATTGGAATAGCAACTTTTGTTGTTGCAAAATTGATTGGAAACATTACATTAATTGGTATTTTACAAAAAATATATATGAGTATATTGACTATATTAAACTTATATTCAATGCATTATTGTTTGGCGATATATGATAAAGAAAATAAATTAGTCATTTTAAAAACTATTTTAAATATTATAACATTATTAGCAATTATCTTCATCATAATTCTTCCATTAAATGTAATATTCGAAGGAGATCTATTAGATGGTAATGGATGGTCATATAATGTTGCAATCATTCATACAATAATAAGTTTTTTATTCTTTTTTGTAATAACATTTTATTTAATATTAATGAAGCAATCAATAAAAAAAGTTATACCATATATTATTTTAATGTTATTATATGTACTAGGTTTTATAATAAGAGGTTTTTATAAAGAATTAATATTTGAAGGATTCTTTTATTCATTTATATTATTTATTATGTATATTACAATAGAAAATCCTGATGTTAAAATTGCAAAGGAGTTGTCTTTTCAAAAAGCATTAGCAAAGTCTTCATCTGATAAAACTTTAAACTTGCTTAATGATATGACTGATGAATTGAAATCGTCACTTGCAAAATTAGAGACATTTGGTAATAAAAAAATTGATAAAAATAATATTGAAGAATTAACTAATGAAATATTACAATTTCAAAATGATTCAGTAAAGCTCAGTGAAAAAATATCAAATATTATTGAACTTGCAATGGTAAAGTCAGATTTAAGAGCGAATGAGTATAAATATGAAACATATAATATGCTAGATAAAATAAAAGAGTTATTAAATGTAGAGAATAATAAATTAATTATTGATATAGACAACAATATTTCTCCGGTGTTATATGGCGATGACAATAATATTATTAAAACTGTGCTATATCTTTACAATTTTATTAATTCTATGACAAGTGATGAATCACTAAAGTTAAAAATTGATAGTAACCAAGTTGGAAGATTTTCAAGATTAAGATTTCAATTTCGAGTTAACAGTTCAATAAACCAATACATTTATGAAGATAAAGATAAGCGATTTAAGTTTAAAAAACCGAAGATTTGAACTATCAGATAATAGAAAATATTTTAGAAAAGATTAATGGAAAAATAGTAATAATAAAAAATAAAACTAATACTGCCATTTCATTGTATGTTGATCAAAGAATAATGACTGAATATGATATAATTAGTAAAAAGCAAGAAAATAGAAATATTAAAATTAATTATAATGATTATAGTAATAAGAGAATACTTGTTATTGATGATAGTAAAGCAAGAATGAAGGAAATAAAAACATTGCTAAGGCCATATAATGTTGATGTATTGACTGCTGATACACTTGAGAAAATGTATAGAATATTACTAAGTGATGAGACAGTAGATTTGATTTTAATTGATGACATCATTCCTCGTTTTAAAATAAATGATACAACAGATGAAATTATTAAGTCAAAAGATGGAGTAGTTAGTTTAATTAAAAGAAATACTGGTTATAAAATAACAACTGTTATAATGGTTAATCCAAGTTCAAATAATATGATAAGAAAATATCTTAATTATGGTTTTGATGATTATGTATTAAAACCAATTAATAAGAAAAATCTTGATCAAATATTGAATAAATATTTTAAATAAAAACATAAGTTCTACTTGTGTTTTTTATATAGCTATAAATAGTAAAATGTTTACGTTTCTTTACATACAACTATTTAAATAATCACTATTTTATAATTTTATGATATAATAATTACAGAAGGTGATTAAAATGACATATTTTTTCGCAGGTATAAAAGGATCTGGAATGACAGGACTTGCATGTATTTTACATGATATGGGTAATGAAGTATTAGGATGTGATGATGCAAAAGTTTATTCTTTTACTGAAGAACCATTAAATGAAAGAGGAATAAAATGTTATAAAAATGCAGATATGCTTACTAATGATATGATATTTGTATATACTGCTGCGATTCATGAAGAACATTATGCTATTAAAAGAGCCAAAGAACTTGGTTGTAAAATGTATGGTTATTATGAAATGATCGGAGAGCTTACTAAGAAGTATGATGCAATATGTATCGGAGGAACTCATGGTAAGACTACTACTACTGCTATGCTTGGTCATATTATGCAAAATACAGTCGGAGCAAGTTATTTAATCGGAGATGGTACTGGGGTAGTTGATAAAGATTCTAATAATTTTGTTATAGAGTCTTGTGAGTTTGAAAGGCATTTACTTTTGTATACTCCAAAGTATTCTGTTATTACTAATATTGATTATGATCATGTAGATTGTTATAAAAATGTTGATGAAATAGTTGAAGTGTTTCAACAATTTGCAGATCATACTAAATATAAGGTTGTTGCATGTGGTGATGATAAAAACGTTAGAAAGATTAAATCAGACAAAATGGTTTATTATGGATTTGATGATTTTAATGATATAGTAGCAAAGAACTTAGAACTAAGAAGCGATGGAAGTAGTTTTGATGTTTATATAAACAATACTTTCTATGGACACTTCAACTTAAATATATATGGACGTCATATGGTACTTGATGCACTTGCTTGTATTGGTATATGTTATTATGAAGGAGTAGAGCATAATGATATAATTAAGTATTTGAATGATTTTAGTGGTGCAAAAAGAAGATTCCAAGAAGAAAAAGTAAATGATGTTGTGCTTGTTGATGACTATGCTCATCATCCTAATGAAGTAAAAACAGTACTTGAAACTGCTAGACAAAAATATCCAAATAAAACATTAGTAGCGGTTTTAATTCCATATACAATATCTAGAACACAAAGCTTTTATAAAGAGTTTGCAGAGGTTTTAAAACTAGCGGATAAAGCTTTTGTAACAGATATAGAACCCGCTAGGGAAAAATTTGAAGATTATCCAGGAGTAACATCAGATTTAATAATAGATTTATGTCCTAATGCTGAACATATAAGTGCAGAAACTATTGATAAATTGTATAAATACGATAATGCTGTAATACCATTTATGGGTTGTAAGGATCCTACTTGGTTAATTGATGCATATAAAGAGGGATTGAAATGAATATAGAAATACTTACTGTTGGACCATTAAAAACTAATTGCTATTTAGTATATAAAGATAGTGAATGTTTAATAATAGATCCAGGTGCTGAAGAAAATAATATTATAAAAACAATCGAAGACTTAGAATTAAAACCACTTGCAATACTTCTTACTCATGATCATTTTGATCATAATACTTATGCTAAATCTTTATCTGAATTATATGATGTAGAAGTCTATGATTATAAAAATCTATTCGAAGATACTCATCATATTGGACCATTTAACTTTGAAGTAATTTATACTCCAGGACACAGTAGCTCTAGTATAACTTTCTATTTTAGAAATTATAATATTATGTTTGTCGGAGACTTTATATTCAAAGATAACATTGGTAGAGTGGACCTTCCAACAGGTAATTATCAAGAGATGATTGAGTCTATTAATAAAATTAAAAAATATGATGATGATATTGTTTTATATCCAGGACATGGTGATTCAACAACATTAGGCCATGAAAAAAAGCATAATTATTACTTTCAATAGTTATGTTTTTGCTTTTAAAGAGGTGATAAAGTGAGATATTTAATAGTAAGTGATATTGATAGGACTCTAATAAAAAATAGTAAATCTGATATATCAAATGATACTAAAAATATAATAAATAAATTACGTGATAATAATGTATTTGCAATTGCATCAGGAAGGCCTCTTAATAATATTAAAAGACTATTTAAAGAGTATTGTGATTATATTATTGGATCAAATGGTGCAATTGTTTATGATTGTAAGAATGATAATATTATATATAAAGATCATATAGATAAAAATAGGATAAATGATATTATAATAACAGTAGGAAACAATTATAAAAAAATATGCTTTTGTAGTGAAGAAGGATGGAATATTAAAGTTAACTATAAATATCAACTAAGATACATAGAAGAAAGATTTATATACAATTTAAATATATCTTTTAAGGTTTTAAAAATAGAAATATATTATGATAATATAAAACAATTAAATCAAGTCTGTAATAAACTAAAAAAGTATGATGATTTAGATGTATTTAGAATAATTAAGGGTGAAGATATCGGAGGATATATTGAAGTAATCAATCATGGTAATGATAAGTATAATGCTATTAAAATCTTATTAGAAAAAGAAAATATATCAAATGATTATCTTATTACATTTGGTGATAATAATAATGATTTATTAATGATTAAGAATGCTAAATATGGAGTAGCAGTAGAGGACGCATCAGATGAGGTATTAAAAGTTTCAAAATATATAACAAAGTCATGCAAAGAAGATGGAGTATTTTACTTCTTAAATAATAACTTTGATTTAGAAAAGAATGAATTAATAGAAAGTAACAGATAATATGAATAAAACGATTAAAGCATATTGGCCAATATGTAATGAAGTAGAAGAATACTTAATAATTAGAAAAGATGAACAATTTGGAAATATTGCAATTATATGTTCTAAATGTAATAGTATAAAAATATAAATACTACGCTAACTAAGCATGAAATAGAAGACAACAACATTCCAATAGATAATATTATATATAAAAAAGTCTTTTTAGAAAAACTATCAAAAGAAAAAGATGAAATACCAAAAATGAAAAAATAACAAAAAGATATTGAAAAAGTAAAAAAAATATGCTATATTTATATTGCTTACTTTTCATGGCGATGTAGCTCAGCTGGCTAGAGCGTCCGGTTCATACCCGGAAGGTCGGGGGTTCGATCCCCTCCGTCGCTACCAATTGATATTTAAATAGATAGAAATATCTATTTTTTTGTTTTTATTTATGCTACAATTAACTTATAAAGTATTAAGGAGGAATCATGGATAGATTAAAAATTAATGGTATTTATAGACACTTTAAAGGAGACTATTATTTATTAACAGATGTAGCAACGCATAGTGAAACAAAAGAAAAGTATGTAGTATATCGTGGTTTATATGGAAATAATGAACTATATATAAGACCATTTGATATGTTTTTTAGTGAAGTTGATAAAGAAAAATATCCTGAAGTGAAGCAACAATATAGGTTTGAACTTCAAGATATTAAAAGTGTTATAACAAAATAAGGACTTAAGTCCTTTTTTGTTTTTAATACCCAGTTGATGGGTTAGATATAAAGTTTTTACAATCTTTAGATATATTTTCTTTTATATTTAATTTTTCTTCTTTTATACCATTAAAACAATATTTTCCATCGCTTAAATATAAGTAGAAGTCTGCATTATAAGTAGAGTGATTATATTCTACCTTTACAAAAGCAGTTTTATACTTATTACCAAATGGACTTTCTATTAAATCTTCATACAATGTTACTGTTTTTGATGAACCATTTTTTGGATACCAAGTAGCATTTTTTCCGCCAATCGTAAATACAAAGTTTCCACTTTCTTGTATGTTATTAGAAACAATAAATGTTCTAGTAGTAGCAACAAGATCAGATGCTTTATCTTGAAATATTCCGACTTTAGCAGTATTTACCATATCTAAAGTTGGTTTAAGTGAAATAAGTCCTAGTATAAGCCAAATACCAAAAGAACAAAGTATAACAATAAGGACTACCATTCCTGCACTAGGTCTTTTCTTATACTTAGTATTCTTAAAACTATCATTATATACTTGATAAAATTGTTGGTTATTATATTGATTATTATAATTATTTTGTTTATAAATATCAAAACCATTTTGATTATTGTTATTATTATCATATGAATTCATATTATCACTAATATTAATATATCAAACTTATAATATAATAGCAATTAGTAATGAATATTTTATTTAATAAGTGTAAAATAAAAAAGAAGCAAAGCTTCTTTAAAACTTTCTATATAGTCCAATTACTTTACCAAGAATAGTAACACTATCTAATATAATAGGTTCCATATAATCATTTTCAGGTTGTAATCTAAAATGATCAGCTTCTTTGTAGAAAGTTTTTACAGTTACTTCATTGTCATCGGTAAGAGCCACTACTGTATCACCATTTTTAGCATCATTTCTTTTTTCTACAACAATGATATCTCCATCATAAATACCAACATTAATCATTGAATCTCCACTTGTCTTTAAAGTAAACACTTCGCTTTTACCATTAATCATAGTAACAGGTAAATCAAAATACTCATTTGGTTGTTCAATTGCTTCAATAGGGTTACCACATGATGCTTTTCCTAAAAGTGGTACTGAAATAATAGATTCATTCTTCTTATCATATTCATTAGGTACAAGTATTTCAATAGTTCTATTCTTTCTATTATCCTTATTAATATAACCCTTACTTTGTAAATTATCTAAATGCACTTGAACAGTTGCAGTACTACTAAGGCCGGTTACTTCACATAAGTCCCTTACAGTAGGCGGATAGCCTTTTCTTGCTATATATTTTTTTAATGCTGTTAATACTGCTTCTTGTTTTTTAGTTAATTGTTCCATAATATTCCTCCTTTTTTATACCTTAATTATACATTACAAATAATCGTTTGTAAACACTAAAGTTCGATTTTTTAAAAAATTAGTATTTACAAATATGTTTTTTGTGGTACAATATAAATGTATTATTTATTGATGCGAAGATAAGGCTTGGAAACCTTTAGCACTGTTATAAAAGAGATTCTTAAAGAATAAGTAAAGTGGAACCGCGGATCTAATTCGTCTTTACATGTTTTTTAAGTTTTTTTTATTACAAGGGAGGAAAATATTATGGAAATGGAAAAAATGGTTAATTTTTGTAAAAATTATGGTTTTATATTTCAAGGAAGTGAAATATATGGTGGCCTTGCTAATACTTGGGATTATGGTCCACTTGGTTCAAGACTTAAAAACAATGTAAAAGATGCATGGAGAAAAAGATTTATTCAAGAAAGAAAAAATGCTTATGAAGTTGATGCAGATATATTAATGCATAAAAAAGTATGGGAAGCATCAGGACATGTTTCTAGTTTCTCAGATCCATTAATTGATTGTAAAGAATGTAAAATGAGAGTAAGAGCAGACAACCTAGTAAATGATTTTACTGATTCTTCAATCGGAGATACTTTAAATGAAGAAGATTTAATAAAATATATAAGGGATAATAAAATACCTTGTCCTAAATGTGGTAAAACTAATTTTACTGATGTACGTCAGTTTAATCTTATGTTTGAAACATATCGTGGTGTTACTAATGATTCAAAAAGTGTTATTTATCTAAGACCAGAAAATGCTCAAGGAGAATATGTAAACTTCTTAAATGTTCAAAGAAGTATGCGTGCTAAATTACCATTCTCAATTGGTCAAATAGGTAAAGCATTCAGAAATGAAATAACTCCAGGTAACTTTACTTTTAGGACTATTGAGTTTGAACAAATGGAATATCAAACTTTCTGTAAAGAAGGAACTGATAGTGAAATATATAATTATTTCAAAGAATATGGTAAAAAGTTCTATATGGATTTAGGTTTAAAAGAAGAACATTTAAGATTTCATGATCATGAAAAGCTTGCACATTATGCCAAAGAAGCATGCGACATAGAATATAAATTTCCATTTGGATGGGGAGAAATAAATGGTACTCATAATCGTACTAATTTTGATTTATCTAATCATCAAGAATATTCTAAGGTAAAACAAGAATATCTTGATCCTGAAACAAATGAAAAGTTTGTACCATATGTAATTGAATCAACTTATGGACTTGATAGAACTATTCTTGCACTTCTTTTCGAAGCATATGAAGAACAAGAATTAGAAAATGATACAAGAGAAGTTCTGCATCTTAGTCCATATCTTGCACCATATAAAGTATGTGTATTGCCACTTGTAAAAAAATATCATGGTGATAAAGCAAGTGAAATATATGAAAGATTACAAAAAGAGTTCATGACTACTTATGATGATACTGGATCAATTGGAAAAAGATACAGAAGAAGTGATGTAATTGGTACTCCATATGCAATTACTATTGATGATGAAACTATAAATAATGGTACTGTAACTCTTAGAGATAGGGATACAATGCAACAAGTAAAAATGAGTGTTGATGAAGTTATTTTATATGTTAATGATAGAATTAAGTTTTAAACTTAGTTCTTTTTCTTGACTTTTTGTTCGTTTTGTGATATAATTAGGCTAATTTAGGGGGTTGATGGTATGACTAATGATTTAAATAGTTATGATCTTTATTGTGATGATATTGAAAGTACTGAAGTTTTAACACCGCAAGAAGAACAAGAACTATTAATTAGATATCATAATGGTGATTATGAGGCGAGAAATAAACTTGTTGAATCTAATTTGAGATTGGTTAGAAAGTTAGTCTCAAAATATAAAGGATTAAACATATCATTAGGAGACCTTGTACAAGATCTTAGTTTATATCTGTTTACAGTGGTAGATAACTTTGATTTGTCTAAGGGTTACAAATTTTCTACTTACGCTCAAAGATGTTTGGAATTTAGATTAATCGATTACTTAGATCGACAAATTAAGAACCCGTTATTTACTAAAAAAGATAGAATTGAGTTTAGTATTATAAATAAGTTTTATTATAATTATGCTAATGAAAATGGTTATTTTCCAGATATTGAAACAATTGCTAATAATACAAAATTTTCAAGAAAAAGAATTGCTTATTTGTTTAATATTTCTAATTGTACAATTTCATTGAATGGATTAATTGATGATAATTATTGGGAAACAATGGAACAGGATGATTTTGAAAATGAGGATGTATATAGTGAAAGTAATTATATACCAAATAGTAGCAATTTAGAAGAAGAAGTGTGTTCAAGACTTAAGTATGAAACTTTAAAAAAATTGATATTATCTAGTAGTAAACTTACTGACATTGAAAAAAGAAATATTAGTATGATGTATGGTTTTGATGATGGAGATTATAAAACATGTAGAGAGGTTGGAAAGGTTTATAATGTGTCACATTCTGCGATTGATTGTTCTGTTAAAAATGGTATTAAAAAAATAAAAAGAATTCCTGGTATTAAGGAATTTGAATAAAAAGGGGTAATGAATTATGGTTGAAAATTTAAAAATATATGAAGAAAATTTAAAAAATATTGAAAAATTAGGAAAAGTGGAAAGAAAAGAATTGTTTATTAAATATAAAAATGGTGATCTTGAAGCAAGAAAGAAATTTATAGAAAGCTATTTAAATGATATTAGAAGAATAGCTTCAAAGTATGAAAACTTAGATATATCAATTGAAGATATAATTCAAGATGCTAGTATTCAATTAATTAATCATGTAGATAGTATTGAATTATCAGATATTGAAAAATTGTCTGTTTTAAACATTTACTTACATAATATTATTGATGGTATGGTAGAAAGAGCGCAATATAAGCCTTTACTAAGAAC
The DNA here is from genome assembly GCA_934101185.1 of uncultured Bacilli bacterium. Lineage (GTDB taxonomy): Bacteria > Bacillota_I > Bacilli_A > RF39 > UBA660 > JAEDJI01. The sequence goes on from CAKOQD010000007.1 coordinate 35,818, forward strand.
TGGAGAAAATAAAATATTAAATAACATCAATCAATATATAGAACAATACGAAAGTGTATATGGACGCAGTCCTGATGAATGTTATATTGCAGCAGAACTTGGCTTATCAGTAGAAAAAGTAAAATGTGTACTTGATGATAATAAAAAACTTCGTTATTTAGATGAAGAAAATGAAGATAACGTTATTGATGAAGTAAGCTATGAAGATATAGTGTGTTCTAAATTAGCTTATAAAAAACTAAAAGAAGATATATTAAAAGATAAGAAGTTAACTGATTTAGAAAAGAAATACATAAGTAGTTTATATGGTTTCTTTGATGATACTCCAAAGGATTACAAAGAAGTATCTAAAATATTCAATGTTAATCCTCAAACAGTAAAGCAACGTACTACGAGTGGAATTAAAAAAATTAGACAATATGGATCTTATGTAAAGAGTTATAGATAAAAAAATATTACTTATTCGTAATATTTTTTTTGATTATTTTTGCAATATATTCCTTATCTTCAAGCTTTAAATCATTCCAAAACAGCTCTAATATAACACCAAGTCCTGGTAAAACTATCTCATCACCAGTAGTAACAGATTCATTAATTGTAGTAATTATATCTTCGTAATTATCGCTTTTAATGTTTTCAATTACATTTTTTCTAATGCTTAAATCCATAATTATCACCATTTATATTATGTACTATGTAAAGTTTTTTATACTTTTTTTATATTTGTGTTGAATAAATTATGTTTTACTTATATAATTATTTTAGGAGGGATAATATGAATTATGTAGTTATTGTAATTATTGTGGTATTAGTTTTATTAATTCTTTATGTAATTGGTACTTACAACGGATTAGTGTCATTAAGAAACAAAAAAGATGATCAATGGGCACAAATTGATGTTCAACTAAAAAGAAGGGCTGATTTAATACCTAATTTAGTTGAAATAGTAAAAGGATATGCAAAGCATGAAAGTGAAACTTTAGAAAAGGTTATTGAAGCAAGAAATACTTATATGACTGCTAAAACACCTGAAGATGAAATGAAGGCAAGTGGAGAAGTTACTCAAGCATTAAATAAATTACTTGCTCTTAGTGAAGCTTATCCAGAACTTAAAGCTAACCAAAACTTCTTAGGACTTCAACAAGATGTGTCTGATACTGAAGATAAAATATCTTATGCAAGACAATTTTATAATGATTCAGTACTTACTTATAACAATAAAGTACAAATGTTTCCATCTAATATAATCGCGGGAATGTTTAACTTTACTAAAGCTACTTTCTTTGAAGTATCTGAAAAAGAAAAAGAAGCACCAAAAATAAGTTTCTAGACTTACAATGTAAGTCTTTTTTTGGAGGATAAAATGAAAAAAATAAAATACATACTATTTGCTTTTATATTCTTTTTTCTAACACTGAATGTAAATGCTGAATCATTCGATAAAAACACTATGGATATTTATATAGATAACTCAGGTGATGCGCATATTACTGAGGTATGGACTGGTTATTTTGATAAAAATACTGAACTATATAAAGCATATAACAATCTAGGTAAATCAAAAATCAAAAACTTAAAAGTATCAATGAATGGTAAAGAGTTTAAAAATATATGGTGGAACACTAAGAAAACATTTGATGAAAAGAAATATAAAAGTGGTATTAATAAAACAGATACTGGAGTAGAGTTATGTTTTGGTATATCAGAGTATGGCCATAATACTTATACATTTACTTATGATATAACTAACTTTGTTGTAAATACTACTGATTATCAAATGATATATTGGGATCTTCTTCATCAAAGTTTTAATAGTTATCAAATTACTATTTATAGTGACTTTAAATACAAGGACATCCTTTTAAGAGGATATGGTAACTATGGAGGACTAATTAATCTAAAAGATGGAAAAATAATACTTAGTAATTCAAAAGGACTAAAAACTAATGAATACATGGTTTTGTTAGCTAGATTCAATAAAGATACTTTTAAAGTGAAAGCTAAACTAGATAAAGATTTTAATACTTATTATAGTATGGCTGAAGATGGTTCGATAAAGTATGAAGTAAAAAAAGAAAATAAAATGATAGAAAAAATTAAAAAGATAACTTCTAGTGATAAATTCATAATAGCTAATATTTATTTATTCTTTATAGTTATTATAACAATTCTAGTAGTATTAATTATAAAAGAAAAGAAAAATAATAGTTATTATAATAAAGAATTAGATATAGTACATGAACCAAAATTTAAATACTATAGAGATATACCTTGTAATAATGATTTATATAAAATATATTACATATCTTATAGATACTTAAGAACAAGAGGTAATAATTTACTTGGTGCAATTATGTTAAAATGGATTCTTTATAATAATATAACAATTACTAAGGAAAGTATAATATTTAATAATAAAAATAATATAATAAACCAATATGAAAGCGATCTATATGATATGTTTAATAGAATAAATGGTAATACTTTATCACTTAAAGAATTAAAGAAATGGTATAAATCTAATTACAGAAATAGTAACTATATACTTACTTCAATATATAATAAAGAAAAAGATAAAGTATCTTACTATGTAAAGAAAACATATCCTAATATCAATTCATTGGAACAATTAAACTTAATGACAAATAACTATTTAGCCTGTGATATAGATAAACTAAGAGGTTTGTATAATTATTTGAATGATTTTTCTAGAATGCATGAAAAAATGCCAATTGAAGTACATCTATGGAAAGAATACTTAATAATTGCACAAATATTTGGTCTTGCAGATAAGGTTAAAAAAGAATTTAAGTTTTTATATCCTGACTTAGATACAGAAAATATGTTTAAAAGTATCGATATATTTGAAATAATACTAGATTCATTATTCGATATAGAGTATAATGATAATGTAACAAAGACTAGTGGTAGTATATTAAAAGACTTATCAGATGCTATATTAAATGATTCATCAAGTTCTCACTCTTCAGGTGGGGGAGGAACAGGATCTTTCGGAAGCGGCTCTGGTGGTTCAAGATAAGGAGGAGTTTTATGAAAAAATTAAAATATTTGTTACTTGTTTTATTCTTATTTCCACTCTCTGTTTATGCAGATAACATTTATAGTAGAAATATGGATATTTATATTACAAAAGAAGGGACTGCTAATGTTACTGAAACGTGGGATGTAAAAGCAGACTCTGGTAGTGAGTGGTACACTACATTTAAAAATATGGGAAATACCACTATTAGTAATTATAAAGTACTAATGGATGGTAAAGAAATGACTAGTTTAAGTCACTGGAATGTAAGTGCTAGTCTAAGTCAAAAAAGTGGTAAGTATGGTATAAATTATCTTGAGGATGGATTAGAACTATGTTTTGGAAAAGGAGACTTTAAAAGACATAAGTTTACTGTGACATATAATATAAATAATATTATATTCAATGTATCAGATGCTCAAGTATTATATAATACATTTATACCAAAAACTAGCGCTGATTACTTTGATATTAAAATAAAAAGTTATTATAATTTTCCAAATGATTTAGCAGTATGGGGTTATGGTTATAAAGGATATGCTTATGTAAAGGATGGATATGTAGAACTTACTACAGATGATGGACTTAGTAATCAATATGTGGTGGCATTAATTAAGTTTCCACTTAATACATTTAATACTAGTAATAGTTATGATTACTTTACAACTTTTGATGATGTATCAAACAAAGCCAAAGAAGGTTCATTTAAATATAATTATGACAATGATGACTCTACAGATCTTTCTTGGTTTTATAACTTTATAATCTTAATAGTTATGATGTCAATAATACTTCTTCCTATTCTATTAGCAATATTCGGAGGTAAAAAATATCTATTCAAAGACAATAAAACAATACCGAAAGATGTAAACTATTTTAGAGATATACCGTGTAATAAGGATCTAAAAAAAGCATATTATTTAGCTAGTAAAAACTATCTATTAAAAAGAAATACTAATCTTTTAGGATGCTATCTTCTTAAATGGATAAAGGAAGGAATAGTTACTACTAATAAAAATGGTAAAAATAGTGTCATTATATTTGATCCTCTAAAAAAGCCGACTGATTTAGATGAATTAGGTATGTTTAATATGATGTATGAAGCAAGTCAAGATGGTGTTTTAGAAAAGAATGAGTTTAAATCTTATTGTAGTAAACATTATGAAAAAGTTCTAGGACATTTTGATAAAGTGTTAAATAATGAAGAAAATAATTTAGTTAGTAATAATAATATTACAACATTTAAACAAAAGAAGTTCTTATTTACAAAAACTTATTATGTTTTTGATGATAGTATATATAATGATGTAATATGCTTAAAAGGACTTAAAAAATACTTCAGAGACTTTACTAGAATGTATGAAAAAATGCCAATTGAAGTACATCTATGGCAAGATTACTTAATATTTGCTCAATTATTTGGTATGGCAGATAAAGTAGCAAAAGAGTTTAAAAACTTATATCCAGATGTTATTACTGATGATATGTATAATGACATTCTACTTATGAATATGTTTTATACAACAGGAATATCAAGTGCAAACTCTGCTAAAAGTGCTGCTGAAGCATACTCATCTGGAGGAGGCGGATTCTCTTCAGGTGGTGGAGGAGGAGGTTCCTTTGGAGGAGGAGGCTCTTCTGGAGGAAGATAACAAAAAAACAAGTAAAACACTTGTATAAAACTACAAAAAGTAGTATATTATATATAAAGAAGCACGTTTGCTATGAACGTCAGCTTCAGTTGTTTTGAAGCGACGCTTCCCTATATTAGAGAGACGTCGCATTTTTTATTAATTAAAACACTTAGATTAATCTATAGATGATAATTAATAAGAAAAGGATGATAATAAGCAAGATGCAAATCAAGTCGTTCTTTCTACTCATTACACATCACCTCGCTTTCTTGAAAAAATAGCGAAGCCGACGCCCATAACGAACATGCAATATAAATATAGCAAATAATTGTTTGTGTGTCAAGTTTGTTGAGTAGAAGAATCAATGAGAAAAATAGTACTTGAAATGAAGTGATACAATAAAAGTAGACAGATAAAAAAAGAACTGTTTACTTTTTTAATTTGTTACAATATATATAGGAGG
>CAKOQD010000008.1 GCA_934101185.1 uncultured Bacilli bacterium
AATATTGTCTTTAGCCCTTATTTTATCGGCATTTATTTATTTTTATATTTGGGTATCACTTATTCAACCTCACCCACGGAGTTTTTACCATACGTGGTCCATTTTCATCTTCGTATCCTTTAGAGTTTTCAATTACATATCCAACACAGTCTACTAATCTGATGTTGCACTCTAATTCATCAACTTTAATTTTAGCAACATTATTTGGTATAAACTTAGGTTCGATTGTCATAATGGTTTTTCCTCCACTTGACTGTGGAAGTTCATCAAGAGTTCTTTTTCTTTCAAACTCATCTGTTATATTTGGTATAACAAGAGTTTCTACTACTTTTTTAATAAATGTAGATTTCCCCGTTCTTACTGCTCCAACAACCCCTAAATATATGTCTCCCCCAGTTCTTGTTGCTATGCTTTTTATTATCTCTTCTTTATTCATATCATCACTCTCTTTCATTTAACTTATATGTTAAAAAAGATATAATATGAAAAAAACAATAAAATTGTTACATTTTATTGTAATGACCATTCATTATTATTTATATATACTTTATAATTAAGATTCATTTTATTAGAGAATGACTTTATAGCATTAAATACTTTTTTAGTAAAATAAAACTCATTTAGTTCTTTTATATCAATATTTTTATCTGTTATATAGTTGATGCTTAATAAATTATTTTTTATTGATATTTTGATATCTTTTATATGTGTGTATTGTCTATTACCTAGTATAGTTTTACCTACTTCAGTTACTCTATTTGATTTAGTATCTAGTTTATCTGATAGTATTAAGGCTAATGTATAAATATTATCTGTATCAAAGTTATTACTATGATCTTTTATTGCTTCAAGAACAAGGTCTATATCTTTAAAGTTAATATTATTCTTTTTAAAGTATTCTTTGGCATATGTATAGCTTCGATAAGCATGGTTATCTTTTCCTAATATTGCACCAGTATCATGTAGCAGACAAGCAATTTTTCCTTTTGCTACATCTTCTTCATTGAAGTTTAGTTCTTTTAAAATGTATATTACCATTTCTGTTACATTCATTACATGATCATAATTATGATAACACCATCCACCAGTATTTATTTCATATTCTTCTACTTTGTTATAGATATCTTTTATTTCATTATCTTTTAACATTTTATTGTAGATTTTTTCAATCAAGGTTATCACCCCTTTTTATAAATATTAATTTATCTTTAAATGGTTCTAGTTCTTTTAAGATTTTATTTTCTTGTTTTTTATATAGTCTTACATCATTTAGTTGTTTAATTAGGCTTTTAATAGTTGGTTTGATATTATAATCTTCTTTATTTTTTAGTTGTTTATACCATCTATTAATCATTTGTTTATATGTTTTTAGTTTTGATATTTTTATATAGTATATTTTATCTGCTAAAAGTCTTCCTTTATAGAATCTTTTTCTTCCTATGTCTTCGATTATCCAAGATTTTTTATTAATTATTTTATTAAAGTCTTTTTCTATATCTTTATTACTTCGATGAGTCATTAAATTATTTTGATCATAGACTATTTTATCTAATTCAAAGGCTTCTATATTATATTTATTACTTAGTATTTTGGATAAATATGTTTTTCCAGATCCAGTTGATCCCATTATATATATTTTCATAATAAATCTTTTTGTATTATAGTTCTATAATACTTAATAATTCTTCTTTTAAATTTTTATCATTAATTTTATTTGAAAAATCTATTAATTTCTTATCTTTATCTATTAGTTTTAATTTATTATCATAGAACTCTAATTTTTCTTCGATTAGTTTTAATTGTTTATGAATAGCATTTCTAGATAGATTAAGATTGTCTGCAATTTCAGATAAAGATAAGTTATCAAAATAGTAGTATTTAAAATATTCTTGTTGTTTTTCGTTTAATAGTTCTCCATAGTAATCAAATAAGTTATTGTAATATATTTCTTTTTTCATTAGATCATATCCTTAAATAAACCATATATATAGTTTTCTATGTCAAATACTTTTAGATCGTTTGCTTTTTCACCGAATCCTACGAATTTTACTGGTATTCCTACTTCTTCTTTTATAGCTAGTACTATTCCTCCTTTGGCTGTACCATCTAGTTTTGTTAGGACTATTCCAGTGATGTTTGTTACTTCTTTGAATTGTTTTGCTTGACTGATACCGTTTTGTCCTGTTGTTGCATCTAGTACTAATAGTGTTTCATGAGGAGCATTTGGTATAAAATTGTTTATAACTCTATTAATTTTTTCTAGTTCATTCATTAGATTAACTTTGTTTTGAAGTCTACCTGCGGTGTCTATTAGAACTATGTCATATGATTCTTTGACAGCTTTTTCTAATCCGTTATAGACAACACTTGCTGGGTCTTTTAGGTTTTCATCACCGATGAAGTCACTTCCAGTTTCCTCAGCCCAGTTTCTTAGTTGTTCTACTGCTCCAGCACGGAATGTGTCTGCTCCGACCATTAGTACTCTTTTGCCTTTATTTATTTCTTGTGTTGCTATTTTTCCTATAGTAGTGGTCTTTCCTACTCCGTTTACTCCGACAAAGAGTATGACTGTAGGTCCTTCATTTTGATAGTTTATTTTGTTTACTATTATATCTCCATTAACATATATAATGAATAGTTCATCTACGATTACTTCTTTAAGCATTTTTGGATCGTCTATTTTATCTTCGATTACTCTTTTTCTTAATCTATCCATAAATGACATTACAGTATTTACTCCGATGTCTGCCATTATAAGTATTTCTTCGAGTTCATTAAAAAAATCTTCATTAACACGACTGTATTTATTAGTTAGGTTAACTAGTTTTGATACAAATCCTTCCCTACTTTTACTAAGTCCTTTTGTATAATCATTTATTTCATTGTTATTTTTTTCTTTTGTTTTAAAACTGTTTTTTATTTTATCAAAAAATCCCATATTAATACCTCCATAAGAATTATATCAAAAAAAAGAAGAAAAGACAAAGTCAATTCCTCAGATTGTGTTGATTATTCAAGTGATAAGGTGTATGAATTGGAGTTATTTTATTATTAGTTATCATCTTAGTAATACTTTAAGTACTAATTAATATTAAAAGCGACGTCTCTCTAATATAGGGAAACGTCGCTTTTTGTCCAAAACTTGAAGCTGACGTTCAAGGAACGTGCTTCTTTATATATAATATACTACTTTTTGTAGTTTTATACAAGTATTTTTAATACTATTCTTCAATAAAGTTTTCTCCTTTATGTGGTTCTGTTCTTAATAAATCATTGTAGTCAAATTGCCTTAATACTTCATATAAAACTATTGCAACACAGTTTGAAAGATTAAGACTTCTTACGTCACTTGTCATTGGTATTCTCATACAGTGTTCTAAGTCTTTTTGTAATATTTCTTTTGGTATACCTGTGCTTTCTTTGCCAAATATTAAGTAAATATCTTTATCTGTATCTTCTTTGTAGTTAAAACTACTGTGGGGTTTTTTACCATATCTTGTGAAGTAGTAATATGTTCCTTGGTTTTTATTTTTAAAGTCATCAAAGTTTTCATATACTTCATATTTTAATTTATCTATATAGTTTACTCCACTTCTTCTTATTCTTTTTTCATCTAGTTCAAAACCAAGTGGTTTTATGAGATGTAGTTTAGCTCCAGTTGCTACACATGTTCTCATAATGTTTCCAGTATTTTGTGGTATTTCTGGTTCATATAACACTATATTTATCATATTTCATATCCTTTTAGGAATTGTTCTATTTCATTTATTGTTAGTACTTTGTCATCTGATGATAATATATCAATAATTTTACCACTTTTAAATACTAATAGTGTTGGATATTTATTTACTTTTTTTACTAAGTCACTACTTTTATATTTATTATATATTTTAGTAGAATAATCATTTTCATCATTTTTAAATCCAAGATTTAGATATACTATCTCATCATTTAAATTATTACTAGTAATATATTTTTTAAACTTAGATTCAAAACTACGACATGTTTTTTCACTGGTAGTACACATATAGACTACTAAAAAATCTCTTTCTTGTAGAATATTTGATAAATTATCATATTTTACTTCCATAAGAGTATCTGTTATTACTGGGTTATTTAATTTATTATTATCGTATTGTTTATACCAAGAGAATAAGTATAGACTTGTTATAATTGTTGATAGAATTATTAATAATAATACAAAATAGTTTTTAGTTTTTACTTCTTTCATTATAGTTTCACCTCATTTTATATTTTAACATATTAATTATTTATTTGAAAGTATTTAGTATATTTATTTTTTTATATTGGCAGGAGTCTTATTTGTTTTTGATAGAATATATTGTTTTATTTGCTCGTGTACTCTACTGTAATCTAGTTTATTATAAAATAGAACTTTTTTAGCAATTCCAGTTATTCCTGAAAATTTATCTATTTTAGAGTAATATTTACTCATAAATTCTATATCTGCTTCATAAAAAATCGAATCATAAAATTCTGCTGCTTCACTTCCTAGTTTTTTTTCTAAAAAGCTTATTTGTTCTATAGGATCTCTTATAAATGCCATTTGTATTACAATTTCTTCTCCAAAGGCTTGCATTAAATCATAAGCTAGTTTTACTTCTTTAGGATATCCACATGAGTTTGTTCTAAGTCCATATTTTTGAGCAAGCATTCTAGTTAATAATTCATTTATTCCTTCTTGAATTACTCCTGCTCCACCACTTCCACAAAAATGCATTGTTTCGTGTAGTAGTAAATCACTATAGTATCCTTCGGCATTAGTACCACTTATAAATACGTGTTTTATATATGTTAAGAATGTATTATTATTAATAACTATATTATTATCATTATATGGTCTACTGTTTTTACTTATACCATATCCTGGTACTTTACTAGCTATAGTTAATATTTTATCCGCACAAAGTGGCATATTTATAGCATTATAATCTGCATATGCATTTATTGATCCATAGTCATATATTTTTATAATTTCTTCGTAGTTGGTAATATTTTCTAATCTGATTAGAACTTCTTCTGGAATATATTGTCCATATTCTTGTTTTATTAGTTTTATATATGTTTCTACTTGTTTTGCTAAATCTTTTCTTACTTCATTTATATTCATATAATCACGTCCTACAGCTCATTATTTAATATTTTTAATGCTTCATCAAATGTTTCTACTTTATATAGTTTTAATTTATAGTTTTTTTCTTTTATTGTTTTATATGCTTCATCATAGTTTTCTTTAGGTACTAGAAATATATCACATTTTTTTCTTTTTGCTCCTTGTACTTTGTATTTTACTCCTCCAATTTCTCCGACTATACCATCTTTATCAATAGTGCCTGTTCCACATATTTTATTACCTTTAGTTATATCAGTATTATTTAATTTATTATATATTGATAAAGTTAGCATTAGTCCTCCGGATGGTCCACTTTGTTTACCTGAAAAGTCAAATGTTATTTTAGGATCTACTTCATAGTTATAATCATTTAAGATATATACTCCCATTCTTTTTTCATTGTCTATTATTTTTATTTTTGTTTTAGTAATTATTTCTTTATTATCTCTTTGTACTTTTATTTCTACTTCATCATTTTCATTTTTAGTACTTATCATTTCTTTTATTTGTGATGCTTCATTTATTTTAGTATTATCTACTTCGATTATTTTATCTTTTATTTTTAGATTTGTCGTTGCAAATTCATCTATATATATTACATATAAGTCACTACTTTTAGTAGTTATCTTTTTATTAGAGTTAGTGTATGCTACATATATAGCATTATTTATTGATTGATTAAAATACATCTTTTCTCTAAATTCATAGTTTTCTTTTGTTTCCTCTTTATACGTTACATTTTTTACCTTTTCTTTTTCAAAATTTGGTACTATATATGATAATAAATATGTAATAACATTACCTTTTAATTCTGTTAGATAGGTTGCATTTATTGAACCATCTTTTTTCTTTTCATTTGTTACTTTTATATCTTTATCAAGGTTCATTGTTCCTCCCCCGATAGTTATGTAGTAGTCTACAGGTATAAGCATTATTGCAATGAATATTGCTAGTGTTATTATATAGATTATAGTTTTTTTATCAAAAAAGTTTTTAATATTAGTTATTATTTTATTTTTCATAGATTATTTTCTCCTTAATATAATTATAACAAGAAAGTGAGGAAAGTATGAAAAAAAAGTTTTATTCTTTAATAATTATGTTATGTTTATCTTTTGTTATTTTTTTTATTTTTATTAATTCTAGTATTGTAAATAATTCTATATTTTTTAGTTATGAACTATTTATTAAGAATATTTTCCCATCACTATTTCCAATGTTTATTATATCATATATTTTAGTAGAAATTGGTATACCTGATTTTTTAGGTAGTATTTTTTATAAAGTTTTTAACAAATTATTTTTAGTAAATAGCAATGCTAGTTTTGTTTTTTTTATGAGTATGCTTACTGGTTTTCCTAGTAGTGCTAAATATATTGATATGTTAATGGATAAGAAGAAAATTGATTCTTATGATGCATCAAAAATATTAACATTTACTTTTTTTTCTAATCCTTTGTTTATTGTAAATACAGTTGGTGTTATGTTTCTTGGTAATATTAATTTAGGTTTTATTATATTAGTTTCTCATATTACAGGAAATATTTTAGTGGGCATTCTTTTTAGAGGTTATAATAAATCTAATATAACTGAAGTTATTGATGTTAGAAATAGTATTAGAACTCTTGTTAATAAGATTAATACCACCAACTTTTTTAGTGTTTTTTTAAATGGTATAAAGGATGCAATTAATACAATGATTTTAATATTTGGTATTATTGTTACTTTTCAAATAATTATTGGTATTTTACCTTGTAATGTGTTTTTTAAAGGCATTATTGAAATGACTACAGGTTTAAGAGCTATATCTTTTTATGATGATTTATATTTAAAAGTGTTTTTATCTACATTTTTTATAAGTTTTGGTGGTTTTTCTGTTCATACACAAATTATGAATATATTAAATAAAAAAAGAGTAAAATATTTACCCTTTCTATATGCTAGAATTATTCATGGTGTTATAAGTGCAGTTATTGCAGTTACTCTATGTTTGTTAATGGATGGACTATTGTAAATCCGAATTTTTTTGTACCATCGACATAGCTATATATAAATGATATTTTCAATATATTGTCTTTTATAGTAACTCCATTAGTGTCTGGATATTGAAGTATATCTCCTTCATTATCTTTATATGGTATTGCGTATTCTACTCCATTATATGTTATCATTCCATTATCTATTTTTATTGTTATTTTATTATTATCACACGATACTGATTTAGAGTCTTCTATTTTACAATTTTTAACTTTATTTTTTATAAGATCTCCTTGTATTCTTGCAATCATTAAATTATCAAAGTCCTTGAACTCTTTTTCCATTTGTTTATCAGTAACATCTGATTTTACTTCCATTATTATGTTGAATAGTCCTACAAGTATGATCATAAGAAGTGCAAATGATACTATTACCTCTACTAATGTTATACCTTTATTATTTAATTTCATATGAACCTCCTTATAATTAGTTTAAATTTGAGATGACAGCACGTGATCCATAATAAGTTATTGTTTTTCCATTTTCTATATTAAAGTAAAATAAACCTGCTCCATCAACAGAACCAACTATTCCACCGCGAGCAAACCATGAGCTTGCATCATAATCTGAACTTTTGCTTATAAATGAAGCCCAATCTTTATACCAGCTTCCTCTGTCATCAGTTGTTGGAGCCATTTCTTTGGTTGCATCTCCTAATTTTCCTCTTGTATATTCTGTGTTACTTGTTCCATAACTATATTTATCATAGTATCTCTTTTTAGGAGATGAATATATTCCTGTAAATGATGTTCCATCCGATAGTACACCTGTTAGACCTGAATTGTAATTATTTCTTGTTTTATATCCAATTAGCATTTGTCCATTTATATACACCATATTACCCATTACATATTCATTTGCTCCACCACTCATGTCATATATTCCATATACATTTCCTGTTGTTGAAGACATTTGTCCTAGAGATGTATAGTATTCATTACATATATCGCCATTTTTTGTTAAGTCATCTGATTGCGGTCCACATCCTGTTATATATGTACTTGCACTATTTCTTGCAACTTCTTTATTTATTCCATATTTACTATGTGAAAGGTAAGTTACTGCTCCCCATTCCATATTCTTTATCATATGTGTTTCATCAGTTGTTTTAAATCCATATTGATTTCCAGTTTCTCTCATTTTATATATTCCATTAAAAAATGTACCTACTTGTGCTCCTCCCCATGATGTTACATTTGGCAATATTTTGGGTCTTATACTTTGCAAGTTACATCCCTCATCTATTGCATTATTCCAATCTGGTGTACATGTAGTATTGCTTGATACTTCAAACTTTCCTACCCATATTCCTGTTAGTTCTTCTCCAGACTCTCTTACATTGTTATCATTCTTATCCCACCAGAATGCTGGGTGTGTATATGTACTTGTTCCTGCTTTTAAACTTCCATTTGTACTGTCTGTGCATGTTTCTGAAACACTACTAGCTCCGGTTACTGCATCAGTACATTTTATGGTTCCACTACTATTTGTGCCACTTTCAAACTTTATTTGTATTTCTTCTGGTGTATTTGTATTTAAATATGTATATGTATATCTTGGTATCCAGACCCACATTGTATTTATATCACTCATTGGTATTTCAGTTCCTGCACTTGCATTTAAATAAGTATTTCCATTTGTACTTGTAACAGTTACAGCATTTGCCCACATCTTATTATCATAATCATACCACTTATTAGAAGCATCTGAATTATTTTCATCTGCCTTTTTCCAAGTACTATTTGTTTCATCATAATATACAGGTATCATATTTGATGTTAATAATGGTGCATTTGCTCCGCTATTATCTATTGTACTCTCATTAGCGATATAATAAAGTTTGGTTGTAGCATAACCATAATTAGTTTTTATGATTAATCTATATAGTTCTTGTTGGACATTCCTATCATTATAGTCTGGTAAATTTAATATATAAGTTCTTAAATTATCTAACTTATTTGTATCGTTTTTTAACTCATTTTTTAAATCTTTTATGTTGTATTTAGTTAGTATTAATGTAGGATTTAGTTCATCTTTCAAACTATTACAGATATCTTTATTTTTAACATTTTCACATTCATTTATATCATTATCAATTAGTATTTTATAGTTATTACTACCTAGAACATCTTGTTCTGCATATTCTTTAAATATCTTTCTAAAGTAATGTAGTTCATATTGACTTGATATATCATTATAGTTTTCTGCTTTTGCATATTCTCCAGATAGTGGCATGAAGTTACTATATAGTACTGTAAATATTACCATAAGTACTAATGTTACTGCTAGAATTTCCGCTAGGGCAAAACCTTTATTATTCTTTATTTTTTTCATATTACACCTTCTTAATCCGTTATTGTTAAAACTGAACGAGTTGCAAATAATCCTGATGTATTATATCCATCTCCAAGTAATGAATAAAAATTTCTATGCATAAAAGCGCATGGAGTATATGTGTAAAAGTATGTTGTTTGTTTGTACCATGAATTTGTTCCATTTTTATCTCCATCTTCATCGTATACAATTGACGGATTCATTTCATATATAGCATCACCCAATTTAAACCTATTGTAACTCTGATACATTTCTTCACTTTCAGTATAATAATAACTATAATTATCAATATATTTAGAAAGAGGTTTTGTTTTTTGACTCCAATTGCCTGGGCCATCATCGCTACACCAGTATTTTCCTTGCGTAATATTTGCCATAGTAAGTGTTGAAATACCATTCATATCGTATACACCACCAATTCTTCTTGTTGTACTGGCAAGGACACCAACCCCAATTTTATTATTACTAGTACCATAGTTTGTATATCCATTATATTGATTTTCTTCATTTGAACAGCAATTGTCACATGTTTGATCATTTCCTAAACCCATTCCTGTTTTATCACATGGATTTTTATTTATTATAGTGCTACCCGCTATGTAATCTTCAAATACTCTTCCATATTTACTTTGTGATAAATACAATGCTGCTCCCCATTCCATATTCTTCATCAGATGAATATCTAAATTGTTAGAATCTCCAGTTAATTCCCCAGTATAATTAAATGAAGTTTTACTACTTTGTGGAAATCCATATCCATTTCCTGCTTGTTCCATTTGTCTTACATCTTTAAATACAATTGATATAGGTTTGTATCTTAATGGTGTGAGATTAGGTTTTATTAGTATTGTTGATGAATCAATGTAATATGGAAGATCTGCTCTTTTATTTGGCTTTGTTTTTGGTATAACTGCACTGTTTACAAATTTTCCTACCCATATTCCTTTTAACTCCTCATCTCCAAATGTAAATGCAGGATGAGTGTATGTACTTATTCCTGGTCTTAACGAACCATTTATAGAATCTTTACATGTTTGTGATTGGTTAACTTCGTCTAGTATTGTATCTGTACATTCTATGGTTCCAGTAGACTCTTTATCATGTTCAAATTCTATTTTTATTTGTTGTGGGGTATTTGTTTTTAAATATGTATATTTATATCTTGGTATCCAGACCCACATTGTATTTATTCTATCCATTGGTATTTCTTCACCAAGTTTTCTACTTAATATCTCATTTCCTGTATTCTTTATTGTATATTCTCTATATTCATCAAGCTTTGGCGCATAATTGGTAGAATATTCTCCACTTGATTCAGTTACAAAATACATTTTTTCACATTCACTTTGCATATTTGGACAAATATATACATTTGATATATTTCTGTAATTAGTAGTATTATAAGGTGAATTTAATACGTATTTTGCTTTGGTAGAATCAAATGTATATGTTGAACTATATAAATATGATGTAGTAAACTTATAATTCCCTTCATTTTTAATGGAAAGATTTTTATAATTGTCCCCTATGGTTAAGTTGCTTATTGACATGCTAGGTGAACTGCTATCCCAACTATTTTTCATTGAAAAATATAATTCTACTGTATATGTAGTGTTTTTAGTGAGCTGTTTAGTATATGAATCTGATTTTTGGCATTCACTTGATGCATAAGCTCTTTGACAGGAATCACTAATTTCTTTCGTACCATTAACTGTCAGATTAAATGTCCAATTAACATTAGGCAAGCTATAATCAAAATAAATTGAACTATTCTCATTGCCAGTAGTAAATGACATAGTATATGTTGACGAAATATTACCATATTTAGTATCAGATCCAGCACTTAAATTTAAACCAGATGGTACAATATCTATACTATCTGTTTTATTATTACTTATAACTTCTTCATATGGTGCTATTGTAACGGCATTGGCCCAATTTCTATCATCATAGTCATACCATTTATATTCTTCTTTTTTGTTTTCTTTATCTGCTTTTCTCCACACTTTGTTTGTTGCATCATAATATACTGGTATCATATTATCAGTTAATAATGGTTCATTTGCTCCACTTTCATCTAGATTTTTTTCTATAACAGTATAATCTAGTTGATATGTAGCATAACCATACTTAGTTTTCATAATGAGTCTATAGTTTTCTTTTGTTTGATTTTTAACGTTGTTATAGTCTGGTAAATTTAATATATAAGTTCTTAAATCATCTAACTTATTTGTATCGTTTTTTAACTCATTTTTTAAATCTTTTATGTTGTATTTAGTTAGTATTAATGTAGGATTTAGTTCATCTTTCAAACTATTACAGATATCTTTATTTTTAACATTTTCACATTCATTTATATCATTATCAATTAGTATTTTATAGTTATTACTACCTAGAACATCTTGTTCTGCATATTCTTTAAATATCTTTCTAAAGTAATGTAGTTCATATTGACTTGATATATCATTATAGTTTTCTGCTTTTGCATATTCTCCAGATAGTGGCATGAAGTTACTATATAGTACTGTAAATATTACCATAAGTACTAATGTTACTGCTAGAATTTCCGCTAGGGCAAAACCTTTATTATTCTTTATTTTTTTCATTAAAATCACCCTTGATTATTAACTAAATCTATTATATAATATTTATATAATAATTTCTAGTGTAAATTAAAAGAATATGAGAATAAAGAGGGATTTTATGAGAGAATTTGATTTTTTAAATACTCCGATTGTTGATATTGTTAATGAAATAATCATTGATTCTGTTAAGAGAAATGCGAGTGATATTCATTTTGATCCAATGGAAAATTACTTAAAAATAAGGATAAGAATTGATGGTAGTTTGATTGATTATGCAATTATTGAGAATAAGTATAAAAGAAACTTAGTAACAAGGGTTAAGTTGCTTGCGGGAATGAATATTACTGAATCTCGTTTACCACAAGATGGTGCGATTAAGACTACTCTTGAAGGAATGGATTTGGATATGCGTGTTTCTGCTCTTCCTACTTCTTTTGGTGAAAAGATTGTAATAAGAATTCTTGATTATTCAATGAGTTTGAAAGGTCTTGAGACTCTTGGTTTTACTGATGAAAATTACAAACTTATTTTAAAGATGATTGCTAATCCAAATGGTATTATTTTAGTTACTGGTGCGACTGGTTCTGGTAAAAGTACTACTGTTTATTCTATTTTACAAAGACTTAATCGTGAAGAAACTAATATAATTACTGTTGAAGACCCAGTAGAAATGAATATTGAAGGTATTAATCAAGTACAAGTTAATCCTGAAATAGGACTTGATTTTGCTAGTGTTCTTCGTTCTATATTAAGACAAGATCCGAATATAGTACTAATCGGGGAAATAAGGGATAGTGAGACTGCTAAAATAGCGGTTCGTGCTTCAATTACTGGACACTTAGTATTATCTACTCTACATACTAATAACTCTTTGACTACTATCGAAAGACTTATTGATATGGATGTTGAAAGATATTTGCTTGCTAGTTCTTTAAAGGGAATTATTTCACAAACTCTTGCTAAGAGATTATGTAAAAAGTGTGCAAAAAAAAGGCCTACTACTGAGGCTGAAAAGAAAATATTTAAAAAATCACTTGGTCTTGATGTTAATGAAGTTTATGAACCTGGTAAATGTGAAGTGTGTCATAATGGTTATAAGGGAAGAATTGCTTTACAAGAAGTACTTCTTATTAATGAAGAAATAAGAGATGCAATTAATAAAAATGAAGATAGACATGCTCTTAGAAAGCTTATTTATCAAAAAGGTGTTAAGACTCTTCTTCAAGATGGACTTATAAAGGTTATGAATGGTGTTACTACTTTTGAGGAAGTATTTAAGTTAGTTGATTTAGATGATGATGTTGATGATGTGTTTAGTGCTAAGGCTAATGAGTTTAATGATATAGTAAATGATGCTCCGGAAAATATTGGTATTAATAATACTTATGATAAGTTAGATGATGAGGTTATTAATAAGAGTATTGATGAGGCTGTAAAGACTAATAATGTTGTTAGTATACCTAGTGGTAATACCAATATTAATGTTTCACAAGATGTAGAACCTACTAATGATAATGCTGTTAATAGTAATATTTTTAATACTTTAAGAGTTGATAGCATAGATACTAATCCTAAAACTGAAAATAATGTTGATACTAAAGTAGAATCTAATGATAAAGTTGATGTTGTGCTTTCTGATAATTCTTTAAACACTAGTATTTTAAATAATGATACTTTTAAAGTAGATAGTTCTTTAGATAGTGTATCTTTTGATAATAATATTAATACTTCTGATATTAATAAAAATATAAACACTAACAGTGTTAATAATAATGATACTAGTAATAATATAAGTTATAATAATTCTAGTGTTAGTACTAATGATATAAGTAGTTCTTCAGAAAGTACAAAAAGATCATCTACTTATACAGATGAACTTATTAATTTAATTAATCAAGATAAAGACATTAATTAGGTGTCTTTTTTAATTTACAAATTTATCTAAATTATCAGGTACTTTATCATTCATAATTGTATTAATAATTTTGTCTTCTTTTTCTTTTGAAACTTCTTTTCCTGTTAGTGTACTTATTTCTTTTATAACATCTCTTAGTGCATCTTCGTTTTTCATGTTATTGTTTTGTAATTTTTCCGCTAATGAAAGAATTGTATTCTTATCTACATTAGTCTTTTTTTCTACTTTTTTAAAGAAACTATCACTTAATTTCAAAAATAAAACCCCCTACTAATATAATTTATGTAGAGGGTATTTTTTTGATACTAATTCTTATATGTTTTAGCTAATGCTTTTGCATGTTTTAATTGTGTTTCTAGATTCGGGTATGCATACATTATTTCACCTTTTATTTTTGAACCAATTGTATATTCATCACTATTCATTTCATTTATCATTTCTTTTTGATCTTTTAAGTATTTTTTTATACTTATTTCTTCACTTTCTACAGCATACATTTCTTCATACATCATCGGTAATACTTCTTTTTCTAAACCTATATCTTCTTTTTTACCTAGACTATGATATATTATTAAGGCATGTACATATTCATGTATATTTATCAAAAGTGTTTTTTCATCTATTATCTCTGGAACACATACTTTAAAATCTGTTATAATTTCATTTTCTACTTTGTAGAAACATCCAATAAAATCTCTTGCTTCTTCGTTATAATAATCTATATTAGTAGTTTTATTACTTATTGCTATAAAACTTTTATTTTCATACAAGTTATGTCTTGTTATGAAATCAATGAACTTATCAAAGTATGTCATTTTTATTTTTAAATTGGATTTGTATTGGTGTTCCTTCAAAGTCAAAGTTTTCTCTTATTTTATTTTCTATGTAGCGTTCGTATGAGAAATGTACCAGTCCTTTATCATTTACATTGAATGTAAATTTAGGTGGTTTAGTTCCTGTTTGATAAACATAATATATTTTTAGTCTTTTTCCTTTGTATGATGGTGCTGGGTTTAGTTGATATGCTTCTTGAATGATGTTGTTTAAAGTACTTGTTTTTATTTCTTTTATTATGTTTTGTTTTACTTTTTTTACTTCAGGCATTAGAGTATGTATTCTTTTTTTAGTTAGTGCAGATAAGAATACTATTGGTGCATATGGAATGAATTTGAATTCTTCACGTAGTTCTTTGGTAAAGTTTTTTATGTCTTTATCTTTTTCTTCTACTGTGTCCCATTTATTTACAACGATTATTATTCCTTTTCCTTTTTCTATTGCATATCCTGCGATGTGTTTATCGTGTTCAATGATTCCTTCTTCTCTATTTATAACAAGTAGACAAATATCAGCACGATCTATTGCACGCATACTTCTAAGAAGACTATATTTTTCTATTGCTTCGAATACTTTTCCTTTTTTTCTCATTCCTGCGGTGTCTATTAAGATGTAGTCTTCTTTATCATATTTAAAGTCTATATCTATTGCATCTCTTGTTGTTCCTGCGACATTACTTACTATTACTCTTTCTTCATTTAATAAAGCATTTACTAAACTACTTTTTCCAACGTTTGGTCTTCCTATAACACAGATTTTAGTAATGTCTGTTTCTTCTTTTTCTTTTTGTTTAAAGTCTATTACTATTTCATCTAAAAGATCGGCAATTCCTTTGTTGTGTTCACCACTTATTTCTATGTATTTATCAAAACCAAGTTCATAGAAGTCATATAGATGGTTTTCTGCTTGTTTATTGTCTACTTTATTTATAGCAACGATTACTTCTTTTCCTGATTTTCTAAGTAAGTCTCTTACTTCAAGATCATTTGCAGTTAATCCTTCTTTAGCGTCTACTACAAATATTATTTTTTCTGCTTCGATTACTCCGATTTCTACTTGAACTTTTATTTCATCATTGAATAGTTCTTTTGAAACATCTATTCCTCCGGTGTCTATTAGGTTGAAATTATATCCACAATAGTTTACTTCTCCATAGATTCTGTCTCTTGTGACTCCTGGTGTGTCTTCGATTATTGATATTTTTTTACCTACTAATTTATTAAATAGTGTGGACTTACCAACGTTTGGTCTTCCTACTATACATACTGTTGGTATCATTGTATCACCCCTTTGACTGGTTAAGATTATACCAAAAAATTAAGAAAAAATCTAGTTTATATTGGTTTTTTGTGATTATTTTGAGAAAATATTCATTATTTTAGCGGTTTTATATACTATTTGGTTGTTTTTTGTTACAGCATATGTCTTTCCTATTGCTTTTCCTCCGATTGTTAAAGCAGATATTGTACTTGTTATTAAGACTGTTGTAATTATTGGATTTATGTTTAGCATATTAGATAGTTTTATAGCTATTGAAAGACCACAGCTACCACTTACTACTCCACATATATCTCCGATTACATCATTACAGAATGATGATACTTTTTCTTTATTTTTTATAAAGTTGATTGCAGTTTTTGAACCCATTACTTTTTGTGATGCCATGCTGTGAAATGATTTATCATCACTTGTTGATACTGCTACTCCGATTATATCAAAGATTATTCCTAGTAGTATGAATATTAGTACTAAAATAATGCTTATTATGATGAATACGTTAGGTATTATAAGTTCTGATATTAAAGATAGCAATAATGATATAGTAAAAGCAATTGATGTTATTATTAGTATCCACTTTTTATCTACTTTTTGTTTTTGTTTCATTTAATCTCTTCCTTTTTTATTAATTATAACAAATAAATTGGTTTAAAAAAAGACCCAAAGGTCTTAAAGAATGGCTATGTCATAGTTAACTTTACGTCTTAGGTCAAGTTGGATTTCCCTATTTCTTACTTACCGTTACCAGTGTAGCAGTTCCCTTTTAAAAGAAATAGTAGTATGTCACCATATCTACGACTTGATTACCACTTAGTACGCACTGCAATCCTATGAGATGTCACTCTAGGGGTTTTCCCCGACAATAATTATTATTACTATGCTCTTTTGCAATTATAGTTTCATACGGTTACCAAATTATTTATCACTGGCCATGTAACAAAAAACTTATCCATAATCCCAAATAATCACTCAAGCCAAGCTACTCTATTCATAACTTTCGCCACATAATAGGTTCTTACTTATTTCGTAAAAAGTCCGTCAAGGTTATCTGTATAGGCTTCTCACAATAATAAGTCTCCACGAATAAATGGGTCGGTTGCTATATGCCATTATAGTCGCCCATAAATTCTTAACCCTCAGCATCCACCCCAAACTGGGCGTATGAAGCAAACACCAAGGACTTCATCGATGTGCTCTTTAGTGGATTTTTAGCCCCACCTTCGTAATAAATTATTGACTAGAATAATGTGCCATTTGTTGAAAATAATTATAGCATATTCTTGTTAAAAAATCAATCTTTTCGATATGTTATCAATTGATCAGGTAATAAAAATATATTATTATTGCTATAAACTACGTCTAGGACTCCTACTTTTAGGTAGTCTGATACATCATCTAGGGTGTCTCCTTCTTTTGTGATGTAGATTTTTATATCTTTTTTTGGTATTAAAAGAGTTTGTCCTACATAGATGTATTCATTTTTTTCTAATCCATTTATTGCTTCGATTATATCGGTTGTAGTATTTGCATTCTTAGCAATGCTATATAGTGTATCTTTATTTGTTACTACATATCTATCATATATGTTATATGTAGTTGTAGGAATATCTAATACTTGACCTTTTAATATGTTGTATGGTTCTTTTAGATTGTTAGTTCTTATTATTTCTATTGGGGGTATACCATATAAGTTTGATATAGAAAATATGGTATCATTTTCTTTTACTGTGTATTCTTCCATATTTCACCTCAGTTAATTGTATGAAAAAAAGAGTTTTATTTTACTCTTTATCTTCTTTTTCTTCATCTTTTTTAGATTCATCTTCTTTTAGTATATTAGGAATATCTATTACTAGTCCTAATTCTTCAGTTAATCTTTTCAATTCATCATCAATACTTCTTATTTTAGTATTTTCATCTCTTAATGGCATGGCTCCTCCTTATGATTTTTTGTATACGGCATATCTATTGGTACTATTGAATGATAACTCATCATATTTTAATATTTCTCTTAAGTATCCATCATATAGATATAGTTTATTATCTTTTACAAAGTATATATCTTCATTATTCATTACGATGTTTTCTGCTTCACTTTTAAATAAGACTTGTGTTACACCAAATATAGAATTATACTTATAAAATGTATCATTCTTAAGGTAATAGTAATTATTATTTACTTTATTTATATATTGATAATCAGATATTATATCAGTATAATCTTGTTCATATTTTATTTCTGTTTTTCTAAATTCATACATGTTTATAGATTTAAACTCATTGTTTTGATATGTTAGTCCTCCATCATTAGTGTTACCTACTTCTTCAACTTTTCTTTTTTTAGGATCTATTCTATATTGAATTAAATTGTCTTTATCTGTTAGATATATTTTTTTATCGACTACTCCATTTATGTATGAATCTGTTGATATTTTATTTTTTAATTTAATTGTTTTCTTTTTATCATTTTTCATGTTATAAACATATATTTCTTTAAAATCATGTTTATCATCATAGTTTGGTATTACATAATATTTATCTGTTTGGACTCCAAGTGTGTTTAGGTATGTATCATTACTAAATGTGTTTATTTTACTTAGATCTTTATTAGTTATTTTAAAGAATCCATTGTATTTGTATAAGTAGATGTATGTATTATCACTTATATTATCTTGATAGACTTCTACTTGGTCTATTGTTTTTATTTTTGAGTCTTTTATGTTCCATGAAGGGTTTGTGTATCCTAGTTGTTTTAAATCTTTTACGAATGATTTAATGTGTTTGGATGATTCGTAGTAGGATTTTAATTTAGAGTTTTCTAGACAGATTATATTGGTATTTTCCAGTGGTGTATAAATGCATTTTATGTCTTCGGTGTCATAATAGTATATTTTATCTATTACTTTTTTCTTTTTATGATATATGTTTTCTGTGTCTAATACAAAGTAATTGTTGTCAATATTTATTTCAAAGTTATATCTATCATCTTTATATATTTCATGTATTTTATAGTTTTGATCTTTATAATTT
Source organism: uncultured Bacilli bacterium (assembly GCA_934101185.1). GTDB lineage: Bacteria > Bacillota_I > Bacilli_A > RF39 > UBA660 > JAEDJI01. The sequence goes on from CAKOQD010000008.1 coordinate 19,148, forward strand.
AGTTCATAGTTTATATCATGTTCTTTTTTAAAGATATAAGATATTAATTGTAATAATAGTATTACTATAAATAATAATATAATTCTTTTTACTACTTTTTTCATTTTAACTCCTTAATCATTTATAACACTTAGCCTTATTATTTCATCCATGTTATCGTCTTTTGCACATATATTTTTTTTGATTTCTTTACATTTTTCACATTTATATAATATTTTATATGTATCTTTATGTTTTTCTACTCCGATTGGTTTTAAGAATCCTTGACAGGTGCATTTTCTATCACCAGGGTTGTTGTCTATGTGAATTGAGTATAAACAATTAGGACAATGATCTCTTGCGGTGTATCCTAGTGGTTTAACTATGGTGTTGCAATTTTTACAAATAAACTCTTCATCAATCATTTTGAATCTTTTATCGTCCATGTTATCACTCCTTGATATAATTTTATCACTTAATTATTAGTAAGTAAATAAAAAGAGCATTTAAGCTCTTTGATCTATATAAACGCTAAAGGGCTAGCGATTAGCGTTCTCCCTTTATAATATATTTTATGTATTTAGTTTTTAGGTGCTACATGTTTAGTATATGCAGTTTTATTTAGTTTTATTCTTATTTGGTTTATATTTATTTGCTTAGTGTTTTTGCTTATTTTTAAATGATTATTAGTTTTTTATTTTTTGAAATTGTCACATGTTGTGATTATATAACAAACATATTTTAATAATTTATAATCTTATATATCTCATTTAGTATTCAAACCTATTTGAACCATTTTATTGGTGCCGATAAAATGATTAAGAACGATGTTATTACTATTATTTGACCATTCATTTGTTAATGTTTATTATATTGTTCTAGATTTTTGTTTCTAATTTTTTAGTTTCTTTTTCTAATTCTTTTAAACTTTTGTATGGTGTTGGTAAGTCCTCTGGCATTGTTCCTCCTAATCTTTTGATGCTATTTCTTATTTCTTTTCCTACTTCATAATGAACATAGTTTGCTTTATACTCATTATCAACTTTATCTCTTTTTAATTTAGCATCTGTTTGAGCAATTCTAAATATATTATCTGCTAGTTCTTCACTACCCATGTTATCTAATATATCTTCTCTATATCTTAGTTTCTTTCTTTTGAAAATATCGTCTGCTGTTTCACCATTATAAAGGCCCTTATATCCAGCATTATGAAACCTAGCTAAATCTTTTACTCCACTTTTAACTGCTGTTTTATTTAAATTATAATTTCCTTTTCTTGCTTGATTTCTCCGATATAATCTTTTCTCATCTTCATTAAGTTCATTACACTCTTTTTCAGATAGTTCTTGTTTTCTTGTTTGTATTGCAAAATAGGTTTGAGCAAGTGCTATTATTTCTTTTCTGGAATCACCATTTTGTGCAATTAGATAGCATGCATATCTTGTTAGTCTATAATCTTTAGTTATTCTTTTGGTATTTGAACCTATATCAACCATTTTGCCAACGTTGGCAAAATGGTCATCAATCTTAATGTTTGAGTTCTTACATGCAATTTTTGCTTTATTAATGACATTTTCAAATCTTCTCCATTGTATATATTCTAATATATTTTGTAATTCTCTAGCAAATCAATACTCATTACCATTATTATCAATATGTTTAATATCTTCGAAAACTTTTTTTGTATATTCTTTTATTTCATTCATTTTATCATCTTCCTTTCTATGGACTGCAAGTCTCTATTTTTAATTTATTATTTTTTATTTTAAATATAATACTTCCATCTTGATCAGTTCTATATATCTTAGATTTTTCTAAATTATTTAATGTCTCTTCGTTTGGATGATTATATCTATTATTCTTACCTGTCGGTATTATTGGATACTCTGATTTTATTTACTTTTATATAAGAACTCATATTTTGATTTTTCATTATCGTAAATACAAATAAATTGGTATATGTCGATGTTCTTATATTTTTTTATGCAAAAATAACTCTACCATTTGATGATTATAAGATTAAATTAAGATATTATTAACTATCGTATCATATAAGTTCATATTCTCTAGCAATTATCCTATCATCAGAACAATATCTAATTACATACTCATTATCTTGTTTGCAAATGATAATACCTACTGTTTCATTTTCTTCTAGTGTTTTTATATTTTTATTGATGTAATTCATGTAAATCATAATTTGACCTGTATGTTCTTTTTTTAGTTCTGTTACTTTTAATTCTACTACTACATAACACTTATACCTAATATTATATAGAAGCAAATCTATATAATTATATCTATCATCTAATTTAATTTTATATTCATTATCAATAAAAGTGAAGCCATTACCTAATTCTTTTAAAAATGCTGGTATATCTTCAAGTATTAACTTTTGTAGTATTTTTTCAGATATAATTTCTTTTTTATCATTATTTCTAATATGAATAGGGTTTTTAACAAAGTCTATTATTTTTATTTCATTTCTACTTTTTAATTTATTTCTTACATCTATGGGTAATCTTTCATATTCATTAGACTTTATTCTATTTCTTAATTCTCTGACATCTAAATTATAAATTTCACATTGATTTACATAATATACTATTTTATTTACGTCATCAAAAGATAACATTTCATACCAATGGCTCCATGTTAATTTTCCCGACATTGTCGGGACTTTTTCTATTATTATATAAAATTGTTTGATCTTATATAATAATGACGTTGAATATTTCTTACCGAATTTAATTGTTAGTCTTTTAGAATAATCTTTTATTACATTCTTCCCATATTTGGTATCTACACCGTTAAGTAGACTTCCAACTTCTAAATATGTTTTTATCTTTTCTTTTGCTTTGGAATAATCTTTTACATTTTGATATACTTCGTGATTTAATATTTTATTTTCAATTTGTAGGTATGTCTTATCTATTTCATTCATTTTATCATCTTCCTTTCTATCTGCAACAGGTCTTAATTTTTAACTTGTTGTTTTTAATTTTAAATGTAATACTTCCATCCTCGTCTGTTCTATATATTTTTGAATTATCTAAAGTATTTAATACTTCTTTATTTGGATGGCCATATCTGTTATTTTTTCCAACACTAATAATTGAGTATTTTTGTTTTACTTTATCTATAAACTCTTTACTAGAACTTGTTCTAGAACCATGATGCCCTACTTTTAAAACATCTATATCTTTTATATTGTACTTATCTAATATATCCCTTTCTCTTTCTTGTGATGCATCTGCCATGAATAAAAACTTTTTATTGTTATAATTTAGATATATAACACTACTATTGTCATTTTCATTATTGTATATCTTAGTATTTAAAAACTCTAACTTATAATTACCTATGTCTATATTTTTTATACATTTATAATATTTAATACTTTTCTTATTTAATACTTTTATTAGTTCTTGTTCTAACTCATTATATGGACCACAGTTAAATATAATTTTTTTTATTTTGAAGTTTTCTACTAAATAAATTGATTCTTTCATGTGATCTTGATCACCATGAGTTAATATTAAATAATCAACTTTTTTTATACCAATTGATTTCATATATGGTAGTATTTTATTTTTAGCTATCTGATATTTATACTCTTTATTTGAATAATTTATATTTCCTCCGGTATCTATTAAAGTTGTTTTATTATTTATAGTAATTAAAGTACTATCTCCTTGATCTACATCTATAAATGTAATTTGATTACCACTTACAGTTCTTAGGCTAAGAAGTATTATAAACATTATAATTATTATATTAAACTTATTATTATTCTTCTCAATTTTTCTAAAGTTTATTGTTATTAGTATATAGTAAATTATTATAAGTGGTATTGATAATTTTTTAATTATTATGTCTGAAATGTTTATATTACTTACTAATAATGATAGGTTTTCATTTATGTCTATTAAGATTTTTAATATATTATCAAATGGTGGAAAAATGTATGTTATTAAAGTAAATGGTAATAAAACAAATGATACGTATGGTACAAAGAAAAGGTTGTATACTACTGATAAAGTATTTATTTGGTAAAAACTATTAACTAAGATTGGTAGCGACACCAGAGTGGATATGTATGATATGATTAGTGTCTTCTTAAGGTATGTTTTTTTATTATTTATTAGTTTGTTATATGTTATTAGATAGTATGTTATTAAAATTGAGAATTGTAGTCCAATATTTAATATGTTTTTAGGATTATTTAATGTTATTATGAAGAGTGCTAATATTAATAGGTTTTTGTTTTTTATATTTAGTTTTAATAGTTTATTTATAATTATTAGAATTGTAAATATTGATGCTCTTAGTACTGACATGGAAAAGTTTGTTAGAAACATATAGTATATTAGAAATAGTATTGTTATTATACTTATTTTGTTTTCTTTTAGTTTTAGTTTTTTTAATATAGTATATAGTATAGTTAGTAGAATGTTTATATGTGTTCCTGATATAGCAAATAAATGACTTATACCACTTTTTCTATAGGATGTTATTACGTCTTCCTCTAAGTAAGAATTATTTCCTAGAATTAGACTGTTTATATATGGTTTTGATTTTGGTATTTTTTCTTGTCTTTTTATTATTTTATTTTTTATTTTGTAGAAAATATTTTTGCTTTTAGTGTTTATTTCTATATCAGTTATTTCTATTACTTTATATATCTTTTGATTATTTAGATATTTTTTATAGTCAAATGTATTATCTAGTGTTTTTTGTTTTATTTCTTTTTCTTGTGCTGTTATAGTTATTATATCTCCAAGATCATATTTATTATATTCTTTATCTATTTTATCTTTATCTATGTAAAGGTATGCTAATACTTTTTCTTTTCCTTTTAAGATTAGTTTTATTCCATAGTCTTTTTTTGTTTTTTCTATTATTTTGAATTGTTCATTTTTTATTTCTTTGTATGTGGATTCTTTGGTTATGTTTATTGATATTAGAAATATGATTATTGTTATTATTAAAAGTATATAATATGTAAAATCTTTTTGTAATAGTTTCATGTTGTTATATTATCCTTTATTTTGTTATATAGTGATTCTCCGATTCCTGATACTTCCATTATTTGTTCTTTGGTTTTAAATGGTGATTTAGTTCTGTATTCAATTATTTTTTGAGCTTTTTTACTTCCTATTCCTTTTAGGGTTGTTAATTCTTCAAGTGATGCAGTGTTTATGTTTATGATTGATGATGTTTTAGCTTCTTCTTTTTTAGATTCTTGTGTTTTTGTAGTGGTTTTGTTTTCTTTTTTATCTTGAGTAATACAAGAATCGTTTTTAATATTGTTTTCTTCTTTAGAGCAGTTTTCTTCTTTTAGTTGTTCGGTTTCTTTTGTTTTTATAAAGTTTTTTACTTCTTGTTTACTGTAGATTATTATTACCATTTCATCTTTTAGTTGCATGCTTAAATTATTTACTGAAGTGTCTGCATCGTTTGTTAATCCTCCGGATATTGAGATTGCATCTATTACTCTTTTGTCTTTTGATATTTTGTATACTCCTGGTTTTTTTATCTCTCCACGAATATCAATATAGATGTATTCTTGCTCTTGTTCTTGATGGTTTTCTAATGAAATATCGTTTGATGGTTCTTCTTTTATACTATTTTTAAAGTAATAGTATTGTAATGTGTTTGTTAGTATTATTAGTACTAATGACAGTGTTATGATAATTATTGTTTTATTATCATAAAAAAAATCTTTTAATCTTTCCATAAATTCCTCCTTATGTGTTCATATATATAGAATTATGAAAAGTTAAAAGTTCCTTTGTTTTTATTAAAATTTTACACTTTGTTTACACTTCTTTTAGTTTCTATTGCAACTTTTTGAACTATTGTGAGTGCTGCGATTATTGATATGCATATACTTCCTCCGTAGCTTAAGAATGGTAGTGTTACCCCGGTCATTGGAATAATTCCTAGTACTCCCCCTAAGTTTACTGCAATGTGGATGAATATATAAAATGCTATTGTATAACATATTAGTGTATATGATTCTTTGGTTGATTTTTTCCCTATGACTACTATTCTAACGATTAATAGTAAGTAAAGGATTAGTAGTCCTACTGCTCCGAGTAGTCCTAGTTCTTCGACAAATATTGCAAATATAAAGTCAGTGTATGGTTCTGGTAAGTATAAGTATTTTTGGGTACTGTTACCTAAGCCTTTTCCAAATAGTCCTCCCCCATTCATAGCAATGAATCCATTACATAATTGATTTCCGTCTGTTAAGTATCTATCACATGGAGCATTGAAGTTGAATCTTGCTATTTTGTCTCCGAGTATTTTGTCTCCGGCAAATGTTAATAAAAGAATACCAAATGCTAATAATACTAATCCTTTTTTAAAAATATCTACTTTTATTTTTTTGGATGCGTTTGAGAAGAAGAACATAAATATTACAATTGATGCATAGATAACTGCGGTTCCCCAGTCTTTTTGCGCTACTATAAGTATTGTTATTATCATACCTAGTATTAATGGTGTTATCATTCTTATTTTATTGTCTTGATATTTTTTGTTTTTTTCGTAGTAAAAGGCAAATAATGGAATGCTTGCTATTTTTACGAATTCACTTGGTTGGATACCTAATCCTTTATACCCAATCCAGTTTGTTGCACCATTTGTTACAGTTCCCCAGACTACTAAGCAAAATATTAGTCCTGCAAATAATAATGTAAAGAACAATGACCATCTATAGTATTTTTTAAATGGTGTCATTAAGAGTATCATGGCTCCGAATAGCCCTGCGATCATGAATATTATTTCTCTTATAAAGTATCTCCATGGAGTTGTTTCGTTTACCATGAATGCTGTTACGTTTGATGCAGAATATATCATTACTAGTCCTACTGAAAATAGTATTATTGTTAAAATTAATAGTTGTTTATCTATTTTTTTTATCATATATTATTACCTCATTATAATAATAACATCATAATATTATTTTTGCAAATATTTTATGAAATTGTGTTTTTATAATAACACAAATTGCTTATATATAATAAACTATATTAGATAGTTAAAGGAGGATGCTTATGTATTATTATGGTAATTCCTATGGATATGGGAATACAGGAAGTTGTTGCAATCAAATGCCAACTAACTATGGATATGCTACAGGTTATGGAAGTAATTATGCTATTATCTTGGTTTTATTTATTTTATTAATAATTATACTTGGTGCTAGAGCATGGAATTAATATAAAATTAGGAAGTAGTTTACTATTTCCTTTTTTTGTGCTATAATGTAGGTACTTTTGAGGTGGTAGTATGTTAAAGAATAAAGATATAGTTGATGAGAGTAATAAAATACTTAGAAGTGTTAGTAAGGAAGTTAGTTTTCCTCTTAGTAATGAGGATAGAAAAAATATTGATCTTATGATTGAGTATCTTACTAATAGTCAAATTGATAAGCTTGCTAAAAAGTATAATTTAAGACCTGGTATGGGCATGGCTGCGATTCAACTTGGTATTGATAAAAGGTATTTTGTAGTGGTTCATGAACAGGATATAAAGGAAACTTTTAAGACTTATATTATTATTAATCCTAAGATTGTTAGTTCTTCAGAGGAAATGATATATGTTGAAGAGGGAGAAGGCTGTTTATCTGTTAATCGTGAGGTTAATGGTATTATACCAAGACATGCAAGGGTTACTGTAACTGGATATGATATGGATGGTAATGAGATTAAGATTAGAGCAAGAGAAGAATTAGCTATTGCTTTTCAACATGAAATAGATCATTTGAATGGTATACTTTTTATAGATCGTATTGATCCAAAGAATCCTTATAAGGATGCTGATAAATATAGAGCAATTTAGTTATTGCTTTTTTTGTGTAAAAAAATAAAGCGCTAGGCTTTATTTTGAAAATACCTCACTATGACTGCCAATTTCGAACAACAACAAAATTAATTGTTCTTGTTCAATTTTATATATTAGTAACCAATCTGGTTCTATATGGCATTCTCTACAATTGTTATAATATTTATTATTAATTAATGCATGATCTTTATATTTTGGCTCTAAAGGTTGTCCAGTTGCTAATTGTTTTACTACTTCATATAGTTTAGTTTTATCTTTGCCTTGTTTTATACATTTTTTATAGTGTTTTCTAAATATAGCAGTTGTTTTTAATGTATAATTTTTTGTTATACTTTCAATATTCATTGTCTAAATCCTTAAATAGTTCGTCAACATTATTATAACCTTTTGCTTCTATTTTGCCATTTAGAATATCTTCGCCTTCTTTTAATGCCTTTTTTAATTCACGAGATGGTCTTGAGTTTTTAACTTCAAAAGGAATTCCTCCTTCATTTATTGCCTTTCTCAAAAACATATTAATAGCGGTACTCATATTTAATCCAAGACTGTTAAACAAAATGTTGGCTTGGTCTTTTACGTCTTTATCAACATTTACATTAATTGTTGTAACCAAACTAGCCATATTAGTCACCTCTCTTTCTCTTTATGCTAATTATAATATATTATATTCATATTGTCAATATTTTCTATTATTCTTTATATATATTATATATATAGTATACACAAAAAAATAAAGCACTAGGCTTTATTTAGAGTTGATACATTTATAATATCATATTTTTTTGTAGTATTATCTTCATATGTTATTTCATAGTATCTTTTATTATTTTCTTCATCGTTTGTATACTTAGTATCTTTAATCTTTTTATCTGATACTTTTTCTAATTTAGTATTTTCTTTGTTTACTTGATATAGATAGTTATCAGTACCTACTGCAAATACTTTATTAGTTTCATCATTTTCAGTAGTGAATCCATCTTTTATAGTCACTGATTTATTATTATATTTTAATTCAGTACTATTTTCTACTGTAGGTTGAACTTGATTACTATTATAGTACAATTTCTTATCCCAACTGATTAAGTAGTTTGAATAAACAATAGTTTCTTCATACCCAATTTCAGTCATTATTGCATCCATAAATGGATGATTTTCTTTGAAAGTTTTTCCTAGTCCTTGATATTTATAATTAATCATATCATATCCTCTTGATGTACCTTTAACTTGAACTAGGTTTTTATTTTCTAATTCTGCATATATTGTCAAGTATTCATATGGATATGTTTTATCAGTTTTTTTATTAAATGCATAGATGTTTAATACTTTTTGATCTGTTACTTTAACAAATTCTTTTGGTAAATGATATGTAAAATCATTAGTTGCCATTGATCCTGTTGTTGATAATTCAGCATAGTATAATGTTGATTCTTCAGTTAATACAAAGTAAACAGTATTTCCTCCACCATATGTATTTTCAGATCTAACGTATTTTGGTATTCCTGTAATTCCTATTGTTTCAGAATCTTTTCCTGTGTATTTACTTTTTACTATAACTTTTCCATTTTCAATTTTTATGTTGGTATCATCTTTTGATGTTACTTTAACTAAGTAATTATTCTTAATTAAGTTTTCCGTTTTGTAGAAATCATTTGTAACTTCTTGTTTGTTATTATCTTTAGGTTGTTCTTTTTTAGTATCGGTGTATCTTATATACCCTATTACTATACAAAGTGCAATTATTATTATAAATAACACTTTGATTAAAATATCTTTTTTCTTTTCCATTTTTGCCTCCTTAATATAGTTTAATTATATATAATATGGAAAGTTTTTACAATAGTGTTTAATTGTTTGTTTACATTTAGTTTACATAAAAGAGTTATCGGGCACTTCCTGGACTTCGTTAAAAGTGCCCGATAACTCTTTTTTATTTTGTACCTGTTGAACCAAATCCGCCTTCACCACGAACTGTTTCGTTTAGTTTATCTGTTTCATTGAATTCAACTTTTAAAAATGGTGTTATTACTAGTTGTGCTATTCTTTCAAATGGTTCAATTTGTTTAGATTCATTTGTATGATTATGTAGTGCAACCATTACTTCACCACGGTAGTCTGAGTCTATTACTCCAACTTTATTTGCTGGTGCAAGTCCCTTTTTTGATGCTAATCCACTTCTTGCATAAATTAATCCGGCATAGTTTTCTGGTATTTCAAGTGATAGTCCAGTTGGTATTAATTTTGTTTCATGAGGGTTTATTTCTATTGTGTTATCAATACATGCGTAAAGGTCTGCTCCTGCTGAGTATTCTGTACCATAAGTTGGTAATTTTGCTTTTTCATTTAATTTTTTAATGTTTACTTTCATAACTTTCTCCTTTACTATAATAAATTATATACTAAATTTATTTTATTTTCAAGAGATTACACTTATTTTTATTTTACATATATTATATTAGGAGAGTTTATTATGATGAAGATTAAATTAAGTGAAATTGCTCCTTCAGATAAGGTTATTGTGTATAAAAATAATATTAATAGTGATAGTAAGAGGTATTTAGAGAGTCTTGGTATTAGATCTGGTAATGAAATTGTTTGCTTATACTATGCTATGTTTGGTGATCCTATTGCTTTTTTAGTTGATAATAGTATTATTGCTATTAGAAAAAGTGATTGTGATAATATTATTGTTTTAAAGGATGATGGTGATGGGACTTTCTAGAGGTTTTAAGTCTAATGATTTTGATAGTTTAATTAATGATAAGTTATCTATTGCTCTTTTAGGTAATCCTAATGTTGGTAAAAGTACTTTGTTTAATTTGCTTACTGGTCTTAATCAACATACTGGGAATTGGCCTGGTAAAACTGTTGGTAGTGCTTGTGGAGTTTTTAAATATAAAAGTAATGTTTATAATGTTGTTGATTTACCTGGTACTTATTCTCTTAGAGGTTATTCAAAGGAGGAAGTAATTGCAAGTGATTTTTTACTTAATAATACTTGTGATATAGTTATTGTTGTTATTGATGGAACTTCTTTACTTAAGGGTATTAATTTAGTTCTTGATACTGTTACTAAAGTTGATAATGTTATAGTATGTGTTAATTTAATTGATGAAGCACAAAGAAATGGAATAGTAATTGATTATGATAAGTTAGAGGTGTTTTTAGGAGTTCCTGTTATACCTATTAGTGCTAGAAAGAAGATTGGTATTAAGAAGTTAAAAGATTTTATTATCAGTTTTACTGGTAATAAAAAAAGAGAAATAATTGGTACTTATTCTCTTGCAAAAGATATTTATAATGCTTGTGTTAGTAATAATTGTTATGATCCTACTACTATAAAGATAGATAAAGTTGTTACTTCTAGAAGATATGGTATTTTAATAATGCTTTTACTTCTTGGTATTATTCTTTGGATTACTATTATTGGCGCTAATTACATATCAGATTATCTTAGTAAGTTTTTATTTTATATTTTGTCTTGTTTTAATAGTTTTCTCAACTTTATTGGTCTCAATGAAACTATTATTGATTTTATTATTAATGGTATTTTTAAAACTGTATTTTGGGTAGTATCTGTTATGTTACCTCCGATGGCTATATTTTTTCCATTATTTTCTTTATTAGAAGATTCTGGTTATCTTCCTAGAATTGCTTTTAATTTAGATAAGGCATTTAATAAATGTGGTAGTCAAGGTAGACAAGTTCTTACTATGTGTATGGGATATGGTTGTAATGCTTGTGGTGTTATGGGTTGTAGAATTATTAAAGAGAGAAAGCAAAGACTTATTGCTATTATTACTAATTGTTTTAGTCCTTGTAATGGAAGGTTTCCTACTCTTATTGCGATGATTAGTATTTTTATTACTTATGGTATTGGTAATAGGTTTGTTAATTCTTTGGTTTCTTCTTTAATGCTCTTAGTTTTTATAGTAATTTCTGTTATTATGACATTTATTGTTTCTAAGATATTATCTTGTACTATTTTAAAGAGTAAAGATTCTACTTTTGTGATTGAAATGCCTCCTTATAGAAGGCCTGAGGTTTTAAAGACTATTGTTAGATCTGTTATAGATAGGACTTTGTTTGTACTAATTAGGGCTATTTGTGTGTCTATTCCTGCGGGTATCATTATTTGGATTTGTTCTAATGTTTATATAGGAGGAGTTAGTATTCTTAGTATTTGTTCTAATTTTTTAGAACCATTTGGTAGTTTTATTGGTTTAGATGGGGTTATTGTTCTTGCTTTTATACTTGGTCTTCCGGCGAATGAGATTGTTATTCCTATTATTATAATGGCTTATTTATGTACAGGTAATATTACTGGTTATACTAGTCTTAATGAGTTAAGGGATATACTTATTTCTAATGGTTGGACTATTGTTACTGCTTTATGTTTTATCTTTTTTACAATGTTTCATTTTCCATGTGGTACCACTATTGTTACTATTAAAAAAGAGACAAATAGTCTTTTGTGGACAATTATCTCTATTATCATTCCTACTTTAGTGGGTATTGTTTGTTGTTTTATACTTAGTAATTTACTAAATCTTATCTTTTAGAGCTTTTGCTCTTTTTATTTTATATTTAGTTTTTTTAATAGTGTTATTTGTTCTATTGGTACTTCATAGTTTTCGTTATCTTTGTATATTTTTCCTAGTAGAACATTTGGTTTTGCAACAGGACCATGGTAATCACTTCCCCCACTTACTAAGATGTTATATTTTTTAGCTATTTCTAAGTATCTTTGTGACTCTTCATATGTATGTAGACTATTATATGCTTCAATACCCTCAAGTCCTTGTGATATTAGATTAGGTAATATTTCTTCCATATTTATATTATGTTGTTTTTCTGTTTTTTTAGGATGTGCCCATATAGCTATTCCACCTGCACTTTTAATTGCTTTTATTACTTTTGCTGCGTCTTCTCTAGCGATGATTGTTGTTTTTATATCATCTAAATATTTTTCAAATGCTTCAGGTACAGTTTTTGTGTAGTTGTTTTTTACTAATAGTTTTGCAATGTGGACTCTTCCTGGTATGTTGTTTTCTTTTATTACGTTTTCTACTTCTTCATCTTTTAGTATTATGTTGTATTGTTTTTTTAAACTATCTTTTATGTCGTATATTCTTTTAATTCTTTTTTGTTTTAGATTATTTATTATTTCTAATAGTTGTTCATTTTCTTCATCTATGTTATATCCTAGAATGTGCATCTTATATTCACCATCTAGAATTGATGATATTTCTATTGCTTTTATATAGTTTAGTCCTTTTAGGTCTAGGTTTTTTATATCATTTATGCTTTGTATGCTGTCATGGTCTGATATTGCAAATGTTTTTATATTGGAATCTTTTATTTTTTGTACTAATTGTTTAGTAGTGTATTCTCCATCTGAGTTTATTGTATGTGTATGTAAATCAAATTCTTGTATCATGTTTCCTCCCTTTAAAAGACCATCAGTTATTTGATGGTCTATATATTTTTTCTTTTATTTCTTTTGTTATTTCATTTATAAAGTCTTCTTTATCTTTTGTTATTGTTTCTTTTGATTGGAATCTTCTTATGCTTATTTGGTTGTTATCTCTTTCTTTATCTCCAAGTATTAATGTTATTGGTATTTTTTTAGTTTGTGATTCTCTCATTTTGTATGATAGTTTTTCATCACGAGAATCTAGTTCACATCTGATGTTATTTTCATTTAGAAGTTTTTGTATTTGTTTTGCATATTCTAAATGGTATTCATTATTTACTGGTATGATGTTTACTTGAACTGGAGATAACCAAAGTGGTAAAGATCCTTTTGTTTCTTCAAGTAAGAATGCTGTAAATCTATCAAGTGATCCTAGTATGGCACGATGAATTACTACTGGTCTTTTTCTTGATCCGTCTTCTGCTACGTATTCAAGTTCAAATCTTTCTGGTAGTTGATAGTCTAATTGTACTGTTGAAAGGGTTACGTCGTGTCCTATTGCGCTTTTTACTTGGACGTCTATTTTTGGTCCATAGAATGCTGCTTCTCCTTCGGCTTCATAGTATTTAGCTTTTGATTCTTTTAGGATTTTTCTTAGGGCATTTTCACTTTTTTCCCATAGTTCATCGTTACCAAAGTATTTTTCTTTGTTATTTTTATCTCTTAGTGATAGTCTAAAACTATATTCTTTAAAGTTAAAGTCTTTGTATACATCTAGTATTAAGTCTATTACTGCTTGTACTTCTTGTTCTATTTGATCTTGAGTACAGAAGATGTGAGAATCATTTTGTGTGAATGCTCTTGCTCTTTCTATTCCACAGCATGCTCCACTTGCTTCGTATCTAAAGTCATTAGCTATTTCCGCTAAACGAAGTGGTAAGTCACGGTAGGAATGTAGAAAGTTTTTATAAATCATCATGTGATGTGGACAGTTCATTGGTCTTAGGACGTATGATTCATTGTCTAGTTCCATTGCTGGAAACATATCTTCTTTATAGTGTGCCCAGTGGCCACTTGTTTTATATAGATCAACATTACCAAGTGATGGTGTCATTACGTGTTTGTATCCTAGTTTTAGTTCTTTTTCTGTTATGTAGTCACTTAGTTCTTTTCTTACGATAAATCCATTTGGTAACCACATTGGTAATCCTTTTCCTACTAATTCAGAGAACATGAATATGTTTAGGTCTTTTCCTATTTTACGATGGTCTCTTTCTTTAGCGTCTTGTAGTGCTTGTAAGTGTTCGTTTAGTTCTTCTTCTGTTTCAAAGCATATACCATATATTCTTTGAAGCATTTTGTTTTTAGAGTCCCCTTTCCAGTATGCTCCGCTTACTTTTAATAGTTTGAAGTATTTCATTTGTTTAGTAGAGGTCATATGAGGACCACGGCATAAGTCGATGAAGTCTCCTTGTTGATATGCTGATATTATTTCTTTTTCGTCCATTCTATTAATTAGATCTATTTTATACATGTCATCTTTGAACATATCAAGTGCTTCTTGTTTTGTTAGTTCTATTCTTTTGATTAGTTTGTTGTCTTTTGATATTTTTTTCATTTCTTTTTCTATTTTAGGAAGATCTTCTTCAGTTAGAGTTTTGTCTCCTAGATCGATGTCATAATAAAAACCTTCTTCGATTACTGGTCCTACAAAGAACTTAGCTTCAGGATAAAGATGTTTTACAGCGTGTGCTAATAAGTGTGCACAACTATGATTTAAAGTGTTTAATTTTTCATTTTCTTTTATGTTTTGCATTTTAATCTACCTCCATTTTTTCTTCTTTTATTTGTTTTTCTAGTTTTCTTCTTTTGCAACCTTTTTTTGGTCTAAAACGAAATTCCGTTATGATTAGTCTTATCATTTTATGGTTGTTTTGTAATTTAAAGTATGCAAGTGCTTGTTCTAATTGATTATCACTCATAAATGGTAAATCTTCTTCATCAATATCACTATAGTCATCAATTGTATCGTCTAAAAAGATTACTTCAATGTTTGAGTTATCTGTTTGTAATAGATAGTTAGTTTCCTCTAATAGTAATGGATTATCGTATGCTATAATTTTGTGTTTTACGTCTTTTACAAGGATTATTTTTCCTTTTTTAACGTTTTCCTCGGTTATTTCTTCTTGGGTTGTTTTTTTGATATCTGGTAATAAGACATCTAAGTCAGAGTGTGTTAGGTTTTGAAACATATTTTTTTTGAATCCGTAGTATTTTTGTAAGAATCCATTTATTGTAAAGAAATATGCTTCATTTACTTTTAAGTTTTTTATTTTCATATTATACCCCCAGTACAAAGTTTAAATAAAAAAACACTCCTTTTATTAAGGAGCGTTTAAACGCGGTACCATCCTACCTTATAACTTAAAACTATAACGGAGTTATCCGGTTTCTATTTCTAGAACAGTTTAAAGGTAGTAATTTATATTTTGTTATATTAGTTTTCACCAAATACTAACTCTCTTTGATAACTTAATATAAATCGTGTCCTTATCAAAACTTTTATAGATTTATTTTAACATATCAATGGTGCTTGGTCAATATATTTTATGTTATTCGTGTTGTTATGTTGTTATTATTTTTACTTATTACTTAAAGTTTTAGCATATCTTTTGTAATACTCTGCTAATTGGAGATTTTTTTGATTTAAATAGTTTATTTCTTTATTTAGATATTCTTCAAATGCATAGTACTGTTTGTCTGTTAACTTATCAAAATATAATTTATCTTGGCATTCATTTACTAAAATATCTGCATATCTTCTGTTGGGAGATGTACTATAGCAATAATGATTTGTTTTTAATGCATCATGGTGCATTGGTTTAGATGAAAAGTATGCTGTATTATTTATTGATTTAATTATTTTTATTATTTTTTTAGTATTTTCATCTGTTTGATCAAAGTGTTCAAAGTTATTATTTTTTTTATATTCAAAGTATCTATATGGTAATGGTAGATTATGTTCTTTGAAGTATTTAGCAACGTTTATATTATTAAACATCATTAGTACTTCGATTAAGCTTTCACTATTTATTTCTTCTGGTGCGTTATAAGTATTTGATATTATGTCTTTTAATTCTTTTAACATATTTATTGTTTTTGTTATTTCACTTTGTTTATATAATGAGTCATTTACTCCTTGGTATGATAGATTTCTTTTTACTATTATTGGTCTTTTTTCTATTTTGAAGTCTAGTACTTCTCCAGTTTCTGATAATGTATAGTTATATATTCTAGCAAGGCGTCTTTTACCTGCATCTAATGATAAGATGTTTTTTATTGTTTGTTCTGGAAACATTTCTAATGTTTTATCAGGTAAGTATATGCTTTGTGATCTTTTTCTTGCTTCTTGCATAGTTAATGTACTCATTTCATATAGACTATTTGGATCTGAAATATATATTTTTAATTTATATTTATCATTTTCTTTTGATATAGAGAATGCATCATCTCTATTATAATTATCAACATCATCTATTGAAAGAATAAAGTCTTGTGTGTCTGGATTTAGGTATTTATCTTGTCCTAATTGATGGTATAGTTTTCCTTCTTCTTTTATGGCATATTCAAATGATGTATTTATATTATATAAATTATTTATTGTACTCATACCAGGTTTATAGTTTCTGTCATCTAAAATGTTTATTAAGTGATTAATCCACTTAAACATTTTTATTCTTTTTCTGTGTCCTATGTCTTTATATTCTTCGAGTAGTAAAAGGCATTTGTTTATATTTTGTTTTATTGTTTTTTTATCTATTTTTATTTTTTTGTTTTCAAATATAGTACTTATTACTGCTTCATAATAGCATAGATTATAGTTTATATCCTGATCCATATAATTAATTAGTTCTTTTATGTATTGATCTGTTAATGTGTTTATAATATTATCATTTTCATTATTATAGGCATTAATTAAATAACCATTTTCTCTTATTACTTTTTCACTACTTGTTAGATCTTTTATTTCTATTAGTAAGTTTTTTATGATGTTATAGTTATTAAGACTTGTTTTATTAATGTTTTCTTTATTATAGTTAATAT
The DNA here is from genome assembly GCA_934101185.1 of uncultured Bacilli bacterium. Taxonomy (GTDB): domain Bacteria; phylum Bacillota_I; class Bacilli_A; order RF39; family UBA660; genus JAEDJI01. The sequence continues at coordinate 36,498 of CAKOQD010000008.1, forward strand.
TTAGTTCTAGGTTTTCTAGTCTATTTGCTATTTCTTTATAGATTACTATTTTTTCATTTGAACATCTTTTTGATTTGTCTATTTGTTTTATTTTTGATATTGCTTCTTCCATTAGGTAGTAAATTCTTATGGTATTAATTTGTTCTTTATCGTTTATGTTTTCTACTGCTTCATCAATGTAATTTAATAGTTTATATATTCCAAAGTAAGCATTTTCTTTTATTATATCATCAGATACATAGTTTATTATATTTCTTAATAATTGTATTAAGTGTTCGTATAGAGTTATATCATCTTTTATGTTTAGTTTTTCTTTATAGCATTTTAATGATTTTGATTCTGTTAGTTTTTTGTATTTACCTAGTACGTTTTTCATCGGCGATTTACTCCGATCATTTTCATTTCTGTTGATAAGTATTTTATTCTTTCAATTATTCTTCTTGCTTTTACTTTGTCAATTGTTTTATTGGTATTACTAAGATGTGTTTCTAGTTCTTCGAGTGATAGGTTTGATGTAAAGAATGTTGGAAGGTTTTCATCCATACGATATTGAAGTATTGTTCCTAGTATTTCGTCTCTTCCCCATGATGTTACATTTTCTGCTCCGATGTCGTCAATTAAAAGAATTGGTATTTTTTTTATGTATTCATATTTTTCACTGTATGATATATTTTCATCGTTTGAGAATGATTCTTTTAAGGTTCTTAGAAATTCTGGAAAGTATATAATCGCAGATTTTATATCTTTTTTAGCAAATTCATTTAGAAGTGCTGCGATTATATATGTTTTTCCACTTCCGAAGTTTCCATATAGGTATAGTCCTTTTTGTCTATTGGTATTATATGTATTGTAATAATTATTAATGTATTTTATTGGTTCAATACGTGATTTATCATCTGTATATAAATCTTTCATACAAGCATTTTTTATTGATGTTGGAACGTTGTATAAGTCAATGTTTTCTTTGTATTTGTCTTTTTTTAATTCATTATTTTTGTATTTACATGCTACGTATGAGAAAGTTATAGTATTGTTTTCTTCTTTTGGGTAATAGCAGTATCCTTGTATTTCGTTTTTACAGTTTTGTAGTCCTTTGCAATTTAAACAGTTATCAAACTGAATTGCTGAGTCTATTAGATTAGGAACGTGTTTTTCTAGTGTTTCATCACTTGCATTTATTCTTTTTCTTAGTTCTGATACTTTTTTGTCTTTTAATGCAGTGATGTAGTTTTTTCTTAGTACTTCGTTATTGTATTTGTTTTTATTAAATATTTGTTTTGTTTCTTGCATGTTACCACCTAATTAAATTATAAATCAAAATAAAAAAAATAGCACTATAAAAGCGCTAATTTTGTTGAAAAGTTTTTACCATATACGTTGTTGTCTGAGTTATAGTCTATCCACATTTTTATTTCATATGTACTTTCATTAGTGTTATCATCAGTAAACAGGATACCATTTTCTTTCATATTAGTGGGTTTTATTATTATTTTGTTGTTTTTAGTTACTTGGTATCTTATGTATTTATAGTTTAGATTGTTTTGTTTTTTTTCTAAGGTGTTTTGTAAATAGAATGTTATTTCATCTTTATTTGAGTTATTTATCACTTGAAAAGTATATCCTTTTTCTTTAATACCATCTTCATCTTTTGTAGGATAAGCGTTTGTTAAGGTAATAGGATTTGATAGTTCTTCAATGTAGATTTTATTATCTAGTGTTATAAAGTCTATTTTTTTGTCTTGGTTTTCTATCCATATGAATGTTGATGTTATTAGTATGATTATTGTTAAGAACATTTGCATTATATATCCTAATATTTTATTATCCATTTTACTCCCCCGTTAATTGAGGCTTATTATACTGCTTTTTTAGTGGAAAGTAAAGGAAAAGTTTATAAAATAAAAAGGACTTAGAGTCCTAATTATAATTCTTATTTTCTACTGCTCGCCGCAAGATTTTACCTTGCAGGCTCGCTCATGTTACTCAACTGATACTAAGTTGATATGGTTGTTTCGAAGTCCCTTCTCCACCTGAAATCTTTACGTTAGATGATAGATAAAGGACTGGGCGCGCGCCAAACTCGTAGCTGCCGACGAAGTAGTTGCTACGGACATAGCCATCCAAGGCCACAATGAAAGCATTGCCGGAACTGTCTGAATACTGCGGAAGCAACCATGTATTTTCACTTTTATCTAACCAATTATTTGTTGTTATACAGTTAGAGCCTTCATTATAATGGTATAAGTCTTTTGAACAGTTTTTTGACGCTGCATATCCATAATCACTTGCATACATTAGTGCTATCTTTTTATTTGCATCACTTTGCATTATTGGGTTTGTTCCATAATAGTGACCTGTTCTATTGGCTTCATTTTTTCTTTCATATTGCCACATTACATCTGATGTTATTTCTGGAGTATTGTATCCTCCAAGATAATATTTTGTTGTTCCTATCATATTTTTAGCATCAATACTTAATGTATTATAATAATCATTATTTAAATATGTATTAAGTGTTGCTGTTGTCCAATTATTCCACGAATCAGTTGTAGTATCTTTTGTTTTATTCCATTTCATTTTTCCAACAGATTCATCTTTTATTATTTTCAATCTATTTTCTACATTACCATTTGTATCTTCAGTAGGTATTACTCCTATTATTCTCCACATTTCATTATTGAATGTAACGTAATTATTTACATCCCCTCCACGATATCTATATTCAGTTGCAAATCTTTCATCTACTTGAAGTGTATTATCTATTTCATGTGTAATCTTTTCAATACCATCTGTACCTACTGGTATATTTAATAATGGTACTATTTCTTTTGGTGCATCTTCGTTATTTATATTTACTCTAAATCTATAACTATATTTCTTTTCATTAAATTTATTTGTATCTACACTTGCATCAATCCATGCTCTTAGTCTATAACTTGTTGTTACTTCTGCTTTATTATTTGAAAATATTTCTTCTTGTGATTTTAATACATATTGATTTAGTTTATCTATTGTAGTAGGTTCAACCACTACTGTCTCATTTCCATTTTCTACTTTAGTAAGATATACCTTTATTTCACTATCACTTAAAGGAATATCTACTGTTAATGGTTCTAGTACTATGTTATAATTTAGTTTTCTTTGTGTATCATCATTTGCTCTTGTTTTAATATATGATAATACTTGAAAGTCAAAGTAATTAGT
>CAKOQD010000009.1 GCA_934101185.1 uncultured Bacilli bacterium
TGATAGTGTTACTGCTGGGGCATCAAGTACAAGTGAAACATGTACAGATACAACAAATAATGGATTAGTTGCTGGAATTTCAACATATACCCATCCAGCATTCTGGTGGGATAAGAATGATAACAACATAAGAGAAGAAAATGAAGAATTAACAGGAATATGGGTAGGAAAGTTTGAAGTATCAAGTGATACTACATGTACACCTTCAGATAGTTCAGCAGTAGGCTCAGGATGTAACTTACAAACAATAAGACCTCAAATAAAACCAAATGTAACATCATGGATCGGAGCACAAGTAGGAACATTCTTTAATGGAATCCAAAAGATGAGAGAAACTGGAAATAAATATGGATTTAGTACAGCTGATGAAACACATATGATGAAGAATATGGAATGGGGAGCAGTAACATATCTATCACATAGTAAATATGGAATAAATAAAGAAATAGCAATAAATAGTGCAAATACATATACAACAGGATGTGGACCACAAAGTGCAGGATCAACAGATAGTGGTGCAACATGTAATTCTTATACAACAACATTAGGACAAAGTGCATCAACAACAGGAAACGTATATGGAGTATATGACATGAGTGGTGGAACACTTGAATATATGATGGGTAACATGGTATATAGCAACGGACAACAAATGAGTGGGCATGATACTAAATATAATTCAGCATTTACTGGAGTATTATTAGATGGCGCATCATTTACAGGAACATATACATTCCCAAGTAAGAGATATTATGATAAGTATAGTTATGGAACAAGTAAAACAGAGTATACAAGAGGAAAACTAGGAGACGCAACAAAACAAATGGAACCTATTGGAACAAGTAGTAACTGGTATGGGGATTATGCCAACTTCGTGTACTCTTCTTACCCTTGGGTTATGCGCAGCGGGTACTACAATAGTGGTGCTAACGCCGGCGCCTTCTTCTTCGACAGCGGCTTCGGTGGCGCTTTCATTAACGTCTCCGCTCGTGCCGTGCTTCCTGGCGTTCTGGACTGACGAAGTCAGTGGCTCCTTCGGGACAGATGATAAATTAGTTGTTATTTGAAATAATAATTGGACCCTTTTCACTTAACTGTGTCTGACGTGGTTAATTAGTTGTGTAAAAAAAGATATATGTATTATTTATGTTTACATATATCTTTTAGTTTGCAATCATTACATTTAGGACTTTTCGCTGTACAATAATATCTACCAAACAGTACCATTTGATGATGGAATCTGATCCATTTATCTTTTGGTACTTTTCTTTTTAAAGCATTTTCTACTTCTAAAACGTTACTTTTTTCTTTTGCTAGTTTTAATCTTTTTGATACTCTTTCTACATGGGTATCTACTGCTATATTGGGTATACCATATAATTCAGATAAAACAACATTAGTAGTTTTTCTTCCTACCATTGGTAATTCTTCTAGAAGAGTTCTATTATTTGGTACTTTCTTATCATATTTGTTATATAAAGTATTTGCTATATTAATTACAGCTTTAGACTTTTTAGTATAGTTACCAAGTACTTTAACATAACATTGTATATCACTTAACTCTGCATCTTTTAATTTATCTAAAGTGTTGTACTTTTTAAATAGTTCTTTCGTTACTTGATTAACTCTTTTATCAGTAGTTTGCGCACTTAGCATTACAGCAATTAATAACTCATAGTCTTTATTGTATTCTAGTTCACATTTTGGATTAGGTATTAGTTCATCTAAATAGTTTAATATAGTATTTATATTATTCATCTAAATCCAACCAATCATAATCAAATATATCTAGATTATCTTCATCTTTAGTCTTTTTTCTTTTAATATCTAATTTATTTTTATAACCTTTTTTATTCCATTCTACCAGTATTTTATCAATATACTTTAAGTTATTAACTCCATTTAATACTGCTTCTTTTAAAGCTTCTTCGATTAGTTCTTCACTAATCTTAGAATCTAACCAGTATTTTATAGTTTCACATTCGATAGGGGATAGTGTTCTACCAAACTCTTGTTCTATCTTCTTATATATCTTACTGTTATCGTTATTGTTATTATTAGTTTCTTGTTCTTCTAGAACGATTAGACTAATTAGTTTATTCTTTAGTAATGATATATCAATATATTCTTTTAATTTATTATTTTCATTTTTAGTAATTACTTCAATTAAACTTTTATCAGTAAGAGATGCTATTATACTCATAAGACTTGGTATATCATATTTTAAAGTTTTACAGAAGTTATTTATATCAAATGGTATATCTTTTTCATATGACATAAGATACGAGGCAAATATTAATTCTTTTTCATCCATATTAAGTTTAGAATAATTTTCTAATAATATATTAGGTATTACTAAATTATTTTTAAAGATTGTATTCATTATATTATTTGTTTTCATATTTACCTCCGTTTAATTAGTTATTATAACATATAATTAGCCTTTATATATTCTTTTATTTTATTTTTATCATTAATTAGTTCTCTTTTTAATATTTTATATTCTAAGTCATTATATATATCTTTTAAATAACTACTTGGTTCTTTGTCTAATAATTCACATATTTCATTAGTGGTAATATTTATTTCATTTCTATCTCTAATTGGTAATTTTTCATATCTAGTATTCATTTTCTTTTTATTTAGTTTTTTTAGATCACATGCTACCATAAGAGGATATAGTCCATATTTATAAAGAACGGTATTATCTCTTAAATCTTCTTTTAAGATATTATTTATATTTTCTTTTAAGCTTTTTTCTGTTTTAGTTAAGGGATAACTATCTGTAATAGTGGACCACATGGCTATTAAGTCTTTTGTTAGTAGGACATTATCTATATTTTTAAGTTCTAAGGCTTCGAGTAAATCTAATTCTTTTAAAAGTTTTACTCCTAATTTCTTGTTATCACTAGCAAATATTTTAGTAAGTTCATCTTTTTTTCTTTCATAGGATAGGTTTTTAAGTAGTTCTTTATTTTTAATTATTGCTTGTTTTAGTTCTTGATCTAATCTAAACTTTAAAGTAGTAGCAAATCTAATTGCTCTTAGTATTCTAAGGGAGTCTTCTTCTAATTTTTGATATGGGTCTCCGATTGATCTGATTAGTCTTTTCTTTAGATCTTTTCTACCATTTTCTTTATCTATTATATTTTTATCTTTATCCATACAGATTGAGTTAATGGTAAAGTCTCTTCTTTTTAGATCTTCTTCTAGATTATCTATATATACTATTTCTATAGGTTTTCTATTGTTTTTATATTTTATTTCTTTTCTAAAAGTAGTAATTTCAAACTTGTAATTGTTTATATAAAACATTACATTGCCGTATTCTAGAGTTTTTATATCATATTCACTGAATAGTTCTATCATTTCTTTAGGAGTAGCATCTGTACATATATCTATATCAAATACTTCTTTATTTTTATTCATTAGATAGTTTCTTACATAGCCTCCGATTAGGTAAGCTTCATAGTCATTGTCTTCGAATGTTTTTAGTATATTGTAAATTATTTTATTCATTTAAATCACCATTATAATTATATATTAAAAAGAGTTAACAAACAAGTAGTAGGGAAGATATCAATGTAAAATAAAAAAGCCCAATGGCTTTTTATTAGTTGTTTACTGCGTCTTTTAATGCAGAACCAGCTTTGAATGTAACAGCTTTTCTAGCAGGGATTTTAACTTCTGCTCCAGTGATTGGGTTACGTCCGTTTCTAGCAGCTCTTTGAGATACTGCGAATGTACCAAATCCAACGAATGGAACTTTATCTCCTTTAACTAGTGCTTCAGTAATAGTAGCGAATGTAGCATCGATTGCACGTCCAGCATCTGCTTTAGTAATACCAGCTTTTTCTGCTACTGCTTCAATTAATTCAACTTTTTTCATTTAAAATTACCTCCTCATGTTTTTAAGCAATTGTAATATGCTTACATATATAAATTACCATTTATTTAGAGTAAAATCAAGGTTTTATAAGCAAAAAGTATATTTTTTTATAAAAAAAAGGTAAAAACTGTAAAAAGCTTTTACCATTCATCAAGAATTTTAGTATCTTTTTTCTTTTTCTTCTTTTTTTCTTTTGTATTATTATTTGGTTTATCAGTACTTATTTCTTTCTTGTCATTGGTATCTTTCTTATCATCTTTTATTTCTTTCTTATCTTTTTTAATATCTTCATTTATTATATTATTAGTTTTATTTTCTTTCTTTGTTTTTTTCTTTTTAGTTTTAGTAGTAGATACTATTATAATAAGTAGGGCAAGTACTAATATAACTGACATAAGTATTTTTATTATTTCGTCTGATTTAGCATTATCATCAAGCATAGCATCCATTATTTCAGAAGAGAACTTTTGAACAGTATTTTCAGTTTTTTCGTATGAATACCATCCTTTTTCTCCAGTATCTAAGTTTAATGCATATATAATAGTATAGTTAGATCCTTTATTTAATTTATAACCAGTAACTTCATTATCATTTATTGTTACATTAGTTTTAATATATCCTTTAAGTACTTCATCAGTTTCTAGTAGAGTAAGTTTAATATTATCAAAACTATATTCAACGTATTTACTATATTTATTAGTTTTTTCATCATATGAATATAGGTTGATATTAGAGTTTTCATCTTTTAAACCTATCAGTGTATAATCAAGTGCTTCACTATAGAATGCTGGTACTTTAGTATCATTAATAGTTATTTCTTTTTCAGTATAACCATTTGGTTTAGTAAGTAGTTTCTTTTGCTTTATAACAGTATATTTTTTATTATTTAAAGTAACTTCAATAGGGTTTTTATCTTCGACATTAATAGTTATTTTATATGTTTTTTTAGTACCTTTTTCACTAGTTACTACTATTTCTATTTTATTAGTTCCAAGTCCTAGATTATATTCTTTAGCACCAGATATAGTTGCTTTAGAGTCTTCAGGGCTTGCTTTTACTGTTATTTTTTCTATTGTAGAGTCAAGGTTTACTGTATATTCTGTTTTATCTTTACTAAACTTTGGAGATAGGTCTCCGGATGATATAGTAAGTGACTTTAGATTGTTATTAGTAGAGTAGGTAGTTGGTTTAGAACTACTTGAAGATGAACTTCCTGATGATGTGTTTTCTCTTGTTGGAGTGTATCCTTTGATGGTTACAGAATTAGTTGTAGTACTAAGTTCATTTCCATTGTAATCACCAAGTTCATAGCTATTTACTGATACAGTTGAACTACCGTTTCCTATTACTTTGAACTTAACAGTGAATGATTTACTTTTATTTGAAGAGTTTCCTGATGTATCGTACCATGCTTGTGATGAGTCACCACTTGTTATTTTTAGTTTTGATGAGTCATATTTTAAATTGTATTGACATGAGTTAAGTGAAGATGTACTACTACAGGTTACTGTGACAGTGGTAGTAGAACCTACTGCAACGCTTGTTGATGAAGCACTAAGTGATATTCTACCAGTTGCAGCATTAACGTTTATTACACAAACTAAACTTAGTATTAGTGTAAATATTAAATATTTTATATTATTTTTCATATTTTCCTCCTTATTTTAATACTGATTTACCTAGTATTTCTTTTTGTATTTGGAATAAGTCAATTGAAGTTATTTTTCCATTGTAATTAGCATCTGCTGCTTCAAGATACTCATTTTTTAAAGTCCCTTTTTTAAGTATGTGTTTTTGTATTTGGAATAAGTCAATTGCACTAACTTTTCCATCACCATTTGCATCTCCTTTTATTGAGATTGTTATTTTTTTAGTGGTATTGTTTGATGTAATAGTTAGTATATCTCCGGTAGCTAGGTTACCAGTTTTTTTAACTCCATTTTTTGTTGTTATTTCTACTTTAGCACTAGGTTCTTTATTTTGAATCATATTAGTAAGTGTAGTAGCAGAAGTTTTATTTCTTATACCAGATATATAAGCATTACTATATTTAACATCTATTTTATTAATTATTTCATCTGGTGATAATATTTTTCCATCATCTTCGTTTTTAACTTTTACTAAAGTAATTTTATAAGTTTTAGATGTACCAACTTCAGATGTAACTTTAATATTAACAGTCGTTTCATTATTTGGTGTATTTATTGTACCTGTTCCTTCGACTTTAGAAGTACTAGCACTTGGTGTTGCTTTAACGGTTACTTTAGTTGTTTTATCACTTATATATTTTACATATGTTAATACATCGCTATCAAATCCGCTTATTTTTGTACCATCAATTGTAATAGTAGATAAATCATTATTTGTGTTTCCAAGTGGTGGTAGTGTAGTAGCATTACTAGGCATATTTTTATATACTGGTATTTTAAATGATAAACCTTTGCTTGTGATACCAATTTCATTGTAAGAGTCATAAGTTGATATAGCTTCACTAGCAGGAGCAGTAACGTTGGTCATGAATTGATTATTATAGTTTCCAGATGGACCAGTATTAAACTTTTGGAAGTATAGGGTATCTTGTCCAGAACTTGTATAATTCTCCGCGATAAACTTAGCTCCATATTTTATAGCTTTTTCCCTTGTATTCCATGGAGTTCCATCAAGTTCTCCGATATATCCTGCGGCGACTGCTAAACCTCTTACAACTGGGTTAGAACCATATGCTCCGATATTATAATAATTATAGTAACCAGTAAGAGTTCTTTTAACACTTACTTTATACCAACCAGCAGGACAGCCTGTACCAGTGTATTTAGTAGTGCTTGATAGGGTAAATGCTTGATTTTTTCTTAAAAATGCTAGTATATCAGATGATGTAGTATTACTTTTTCTTAGATTTACACCACCGGATATGTATCCTGTTTTATTATTACTATTTAGTTTAACGTATGAACTACATACATAACCGGTATAGCTGTCCCAAGTAGTACTTACTTTACCACTTACGCCATCATAGCTACTGTTTGTTCCTCCTTCTTGTTTAGTACGTGCTGCTAAATGGACAGGACTTATATTATATGTTTTACCTGCAGATAGGTAATAGTTTATGTATGTATCAGTATTAAGATATGATCCTTTAAATATTTGTGATAGGATATCTTTAGTATGATTTGCTTCATCATATGATAAGCTTTCAAAAACATAGATATTTTTTTCGTTTAAGTAATTTCTAGGATCTAGATAGAATGCTACAACTCCTTTTGATGCTGTATACCAATTTGGTGCTTCTCTTAAAGTGTTTGATTGTCTATATGTAGGAATAGTAGATTGTATATAATTTTTACCAACTTCTTTATCTACTGCGGTATCAAAGTATTTATTGGTATTAACTGCGGTAAACTTCCAGTTAGGATGTTTTTTATGTAGATAGGTTAGGTAAGGATAATAATTCTCAGGAAAACCTGCTTTTTTTAGAGTTGCTTCGTATGCAGTATCTTTTGCTACTATTTCATCATAGAAACTTACTAGTGGTTTATATACATATCCTGTTTTATTATTATAATATTTTACTTTGTACCAATCTTTTAATGTATCGATGACTTCTACTTCAGTACCTAGATAGACAGTATCTTGTATTTTATTATTAGTGCCAGCGCCTGTTCTTATATTAGTAGAGTTTTCGTTTATTCTAGATACCCAGTTTTTAATTGTGTAGTATTCTTCTTTTGTAATGGTAGCACTTTCACCACTAGATGTAACTTTTACAAATTCGCTACATATGTATCTTGATTTTGAACCACCATAGTTAACTTGATACCATCCACCAGAACAACCTTTACCAGATTTTTTAGCATTTGATACTAATGTTATCTTAGCATTATAGTTTAGGGAACCAGAAATACTGTAATTAGTACCAGCACCACTTCTTACATTTATACCATCTTTATCTGTTACAGTAGCAGTGTAGGTTACAGCACTTACATTATTTATAAATAAAAATGAACTCATCATAATTGAGATTATTAAAAAACAATTAGTTATTTTCTTCATTTAATCACCGCTTTCATTATTATATATATAATTATAACAAATCAAAAAAAATTAGTATATATTTAATACTAATTTTTAGACATATATTGACAGATATTTACTAATTATTTACATAGTGATGGGCAGTATTAGAGTTATTATCTAGTTTAGAGAATTCGTATCCGTTTTCCATACCATATTTTATAATGCAAGAAAGTGCTTCACTATTGTATATTTTATCACTAGAATCATGCATTAAGACAACGTTTTCTTTATAGATTAAACTTTTAGTTACTTGATTACAAATCTTTTTTGAATCTTTTAGAGTAGTGTCACTAGAACCAACGTTCCAATCAAAATAGATATATCCTTTTTCAGTAACACTTTTAGTAAGTCTTGTCATAATACCTTTATTGTAACTTTTACTTATTGTGTTAGAACTACCTCCGGGGAATCTTATTAGATTGGTTTCTACTCCTGTGACATTTTTAACTTTGTTTTTAATTTTATTTAGATCTTCAAAGTATGCAGTATCATTTTTGTATATTTTAGAGTAATTATGAGTGTAAGAGTGATATCCGATTGCATGGCCTTCATCATATTCTCTTTTTAATAAGTAGTCAGTATTTTTATTATGATTTATTACAAAGAAAGTTGCTTTTATATTATGTTTTTTTAATATATCTAATATATCAGGTGTATTTTCTATGCTTGGACCATCATCAAAAGTTAAGTAAATTGTTTTACCTTTTCCTTTGATAGTGTTATCAATTACTTTAACTTTTCTTGTGATTGATACTTCATTATTACTTTTATCTTTTACTTTATAAGTTATTTCATAAGTACCAACTTTATTAGTGTTAACGTTACCAGTTTTTATAACTTTATCAGTAATATTGCCATCACAATTATCATTTGCGGTATACACATCTTTAAAAGTACTTCCTTTTTTAATAGTGATGTTTTTATCAAGTTTAATTACTGGTTTTGTAATATCTTTTCTAATTATTTTTCTAGATAGAGTAGTTTTGTTTTCTGATGAGTCAGATACTTCATAGATTATTTCATCTTCTTTAACAGTGGTTTTAATTTTATTAGTTAAATCTTTATCATAGTTATCACTTGCAGTAGCGCCATAGTCTTTTATTTTTCCATCGGGACATATATACATTGGATTATCTTTTAATATGGTGATAACTGGTTTAGTAGTGTCCACGACATTTACTTTTCTTATTTTTTTATAGTTTCCTATTTTGTATGTAATTTCGTATTCACCAATTTTAGTGTTGTCAATGTTATTTATTACCTCTAAATGAAAGGGTTTATTATTTAGTTTTGTTACTGTGTATCCTGGTTCATTGTATGGTGTGTTTACTTCCATGGTTATATCTTTATCTATTAATATAATGTTGTAGGGTCTAAACATGTATAGAAAGACTATAATTGATATAGATATTGCAAGTAATGTAGATGTTATTATTAATATTATTTTTAATTTATTTGATTTCATAATTATACCTCATTTATAGAATACCATTTTTATATTGTTTTTAAAACTATGTTTTATTATATTTTACATAGATATTGACAAAGAAATAATTTTTCTTTAAAATATTAAGTGTAAAGGGTTGGTGATATTATGTACCAAAATAAACTTAATTTAACACCTAATGATATACTAGAAAAAGACTTTAAAATTGATACTAGAGGTTTCAGATTAAAGGAAGTAGATCAGTTTCTTGATCTTGTGATTGAAGATTATAATACTTTTATTGATATTATTAAGAAACAAGAACAAGAAAAGGACGAGCTTACTGATGAGATTTTAAGGCTTAAACAACAACTTAGAGATGCTAATGTTAATGTAGAGATTGCTAAGGCTAATACTAGTACTGGTACATCAAATGTTGATATTTTAAAAAGAATATCTAATTTAGAAAAGGTAATTTTTGGAAAAGAGGATAATAGAGAATAATATTTTAGGTAAACGCTGTATATTTATTATATAGAGGAAAGTCCATGCTCACAAGAACTGAGATGTTCTTAGTGTTTGTGCCTAGGGAAAAAATAACCTAGGGTAGAGTGATCTAACGGCTTTGAAATAGTCTAAGTTTTTAATATGACTAGAGTAGATATAAAAGTGCCACAGAAACGAGTCTTTTGGGAAACTGAAAGAATGAAACGAGGTAAACCCCGCAAGTGAGAAACCCAAATTTTGGTAGGGGAATTCTGATAGGGAATAAAACTGATTCAGGAATCGAAAGATAGATAAATGTTTACCACCTTTATGGTACAGAACATGGCTTATTAAATATTATTTTTTTTATATAATTAAGGAGAGATAGGATGAAAGAAATAGGGGAACAGTTTAAGAAAAAACGGGAAGAAATAGGTATTTCTATTAATGAAGTAGCGAGTGATTTAAAAACTGACCCAATCATTATAGAAAACTTAGAGGAAGGAAATAGAAAGGTTTTTAAGGATGTATTAGAATTAAAGGAAATATCTTCTTCATATGCTAAGTATTTAGGGCTTGATCCAGAAAGTATTTTAGATGAGATAAATGATTATTTATTTGAAAAGACTTCAAAGATAGATTTAGATGATTTAAAAGACAGAATTGAAACAATTAAAAAAGAAGAGGAAAAGAAGAAAATAAGGACTCCGTATACAATTGAGAGAAATGAGAATTCTAATAGAACTATTTTTTCTATTATAGTGGTTTTGGTTATTATACTTGTAATATTTTATATATTACTTAGAAAATTAATTATAGGGTAGGTGTGATTATGAAGTTTAATCTTCCAACAAAGTTGACGTTTTTAAGACTTTTCTTATCAATTGTGATAATAGTCTTATTAATATTTCCATTCTATAGAGTTGGAATTGAAATTAAAACATTTTTATATCATAATATTTTAGTGGATATTAGATATATAATTGCAGGAATATTATTTATTTTTGCATCTTATACTGATCATTTAGATGGTAAGCTTGCTAGAAAGAATAATCAAGTAACTGATTTTGGAAAGTTTCTTGATGCGATAGCGGATAAAGTTCTTGTTAATTCTGTTTTAATTGTTTTTGCTAGTCAAGGTTTTATATCTGTTTTTATTCCTGTTGTTATTGTAATAAGGGATATAGTGGTGGATGCTATTAGAATGATGAGTGCTAGTAAAGGTACAGTTGTAGCGGCAAGAACTGGTGGTAAAATAAAGACTGCTTGTTTAATGATTGGTATATCACTTACTTTTATTTATAATTTACCTTTTGAGTTATTAGGATTACAAGTATCGAAGTTCTTTTTATACTTTGGAACTATAATGGCAATTGTGTCTGGAATAGAGTATTATAAGTTAAATAAGAAAAATATTTTTATTGATTCTAAAGATGAAATTTTATAATTGATAGACAAAAGTTAATGAAATTTTAAAATTCCCTTAAGGGAATTTTTATTTTTTGGTGCCATTTTTTTAACAAAAACAAATGTTTGAAAAAGTGTTGACAAATGATTAAAAAGTTGTTATGATTAATACATGTTAGGAGGAATATTATGGCTAAAAAAGAAGAAAATAAGACATTAGACCAAGTAATGGCTGATATTGAAAAACAATTTGGAAAAGGTTCAATTATGAAACTTGGTGAACAAAAACATATGGAAGTTGAAACTACTTCATCTGGATCATTAATGCTAGATATAGCGTTAGGAGTAAATGGTTTTCCTAAAGGAAGAATAATTGAAATATTTGGACCAGAGTCAAGTGGTAAGACTACGGTTGCACTTCATGCAATTGCAGAGGTACAAAAAAAAGGAGGACGTGCAGCATTTATAGATGCAGAACATGCACTTGATCCTGTTTATGCTAAAAAGTTAGGAGTAAATATTAATGAATTATTATTATCACAACCTGATACAGGTGAACAAGCATTAGAAATATGTGAAGCATTAGTTAGAAGTGAAGTTGTTGATATAATTGTAATTGATTCGGTAGCGGCGTTAGTACCAAAGGCTGAAATTGAAGGTGAAATGGGAGATTCTCATGTTGGGCTTCAAGCAAGACTTATGTCACAAGCATTAAGAAAGTTAAGTGGTACAATTAGTAAGACTAATACTACTGCTATATTTATTAATCAACTAAGAGAAAAAGTAGGAGTTATGTTTGGTAATCCTGAAACTACACCTGGAGGAAGGGCGTTGAAGTTTTACTCAACAATCAGACTTGATGTAAGACGTGGTGAACAAATTAAGAATGGTGATACAGTTGTAGGTGCTAAAACTAATATTAAAGTAGTAAAGAATAAAGTTGCTCCTCCATTTAAAACTGCTTGTGTTGAAATTATGTATGGAACAGGTATATCTAAAGAGGGAGAAATTATTGATTTAGCAGTTGATGCCGATATCGTTGATAAAAGTGGTGCATGGTATTCTTATAATGGAGAACGTATTGGTCAAGGTAAAGAAAATGTTAAGACTCTTTTAAGAAGTAATCCTAAGTTAAGAGATGAATTAGAAAAGAAAGTAAGAGATTTTTATAGTAAAAAAGATGTTATTATAGAAAAAGAAAAGAAAACTGAGTAGATTTATTTCTACTTTTTTCTTTTGGTAATTGACATAAATTATTATTTTTTGTAAAATGATTATAGTAATAATAAAGGGGCAATGCCGTATGAAAAAGAAAAATAATAAAGTAGATGATGATTTTAATGTAGAAAATGTTGTTGATAATCAAAATCAATATGTTAATCAGTTAGATGATTATGTAGATATATTAAAAGATCAAATTGAAATGTCTGAAAGTAAAGTTAATGCTTTACAAGGAGAAATGGAACAAGCTCAAGAACATGTTAATAGATTACGTAATGAACTTTCTCAAAAAGAAGGTATTCTGGATGAAGAAATGCAAAAACAACTTAGGATGATTGAAGAACAAACAAGACAAGAAATGCTTAAAAATCAAGCTAACACTAATATTAATGGTGTTCCTGTCCAAAATCCTGGAGTTAATACCACTGATGGAATTCATGTTGATATAAAGGGTGTTAATGCAACTGGTGTTAAAATGACAACTTATTCTTATGAGGTACTTAATCAACAAGGACAAAAAATTAAAGGACAAATAGATGGGACTAGTACTGCTGAAGTAAAAACGTTTCTTGAAAATGAAGGGTTTCAAGTAATTAGAATTGATGCAATGAAGGGTATTATGAATGCCCAAATTGGTGGTTCTCCACGTCTTAAGATGTCACAACTTGCTTTTATACTTACACAACTTTCAACATATTTAAAAGCAGGTATACCTCTTATTGACTCTGTTAGAATATTGCAAAGACAGTCAGTTAAACCCGCTCAAAAGAAAGTGTTTTCAAATATAACTTATCAACTTTATAAGGGTGAAAGTTTTTCAAATGCTTTAGCATCTCAAGGAAATACGTTTCCTAAACTTTTGATTAACATGGTAAAAACAGCAGAAATGACTGGGGATTTACCTGAAATATTAGATGATATGACTGAATATTATACTGCGATTGATAGAACAAGAAAACAAGCGATTAGTGCAATGGCGTATCCTACGATTATATTTGTGTTTGCAATATGTGTAATGACTTTTATATTAGTATATGTAATACCAGAATTTCAAGGAATATTCGTTGCAAATGGTGCTAAACTTCCTAAAATAACTACTGTAATACTTTCAATAAGTAAGTTCTTTACTAGTAATGGTTTAATTATTTTAATGGCTTTGGTGTTACTTCTTGCAACATATGTTATATGCTTTAAATATTCAAAAGGATTTAAAAAAGCAATGCAAACAGTTTATATGCATATACCTGTTATTAAAAATATAATTATATATAAAGAAGTTACTCAATTTACAAAAACATTTGCTTCACTTCTTAATCATAATGTATTTATAACAGATTCAATGGCAATACTTGAAACTGTATCACAAAATGAAGTTTATAAGGAAATAATAAATGACTCACTTAATAACTTAGCTAAAGGTGCTAAACTTAGTGATTCGTTCCGTGATAAATGGGCTTTCCCAGTTGTGGCATATGAAATGTTAGTTACTGGTGAAAATACTGGTAGACTTCCAATGATGATGGAATATGTATCAAATTATTATAATGATTTATATACTAATGCTATTAAAAGAGTAAATACATTTATTGAACCAGTAATGATTATAATGCTTGCATTTATGGTCGGAGTAGTAGTATTATCAGTTATTATACCAATGTTCTCATTCTACGGACAAATTATGTAATTAAACAAGGGGGAGTAAAGTGGAATCAATATATTTAATAATGTTTTTTATACTAGGTTTAGTTTTTGGATCATTTTATAATGTAGTAGGTTTTAGATTGTGCAATAAAGAATCACTAGTAAAACCAAGAAGTCATTGTCCTAAGTGTAATCATGTTTTAAAAGCAGGTGAACTAATACCTGTTATATCCTATATAATCCAAGGTGGAAGATGTAGAAAATGTAAAGCTAAAATATCCATATTTTATCCAATG
This sequence comes from uncultured Bacilli bacterium, assembly GCA_934101185.1. Lineage (GTDB taxonomy): Bacteria > Bacillota_I > Bacilli_A > RF39 > UBA660 > JAEDJI01. The sequence goes on from CAKOQD010000009.1 coordinate 14,441, forward strand.
ATTGAATTATTTACAGGACTACTTTTTTCAATTAGTTATTACTCATTTGGATTTAGTTATGATTTATTAATGGCTCTTACTTTATCATCAATGTTTGTAATAATTGTTGTCACTGATTTAAATTATTATATAATACCTGATGAAATAAATATCTTTTTTGCAGTTTTAATATTTATAATAAATATATTAAGATTTGGATTTCTTGGAGCATGTAAGTATTTAGTATTTGGTGCAATAATGTTTTTGTTTATGTATTTGTTAATGAACTTTGGAAATATACTATTTAAAGAAGAATCTCTTGGTGGAGGGGATGTGAAGTTACTTTTTGCACTTGGTATGGTAATGGTTCCTTCAATATCATTTGTATCAATTGCACTTTCTGCTTTTATAGCACTTCCTGCATCATTAATAATATATTTTATAAACAAAGAAAGAAAGTTACCTTATGGACCGTTTTTAGTTCTTTCATTCTTATTGGTATATTTTTTAAAGATAGATATTCAAACTGTATATGATTTAATTAAATTAATATAAGCATTTCTTTGTGAAATGTTTTTTATTTACAAATATGGGTTCTGATTATATAATTGTTATGGAGGGATATATATGAAAGATATGTTTAATTTAGAAGGAAAAGTAGCAGTAGTTACTGGAGCATCTTCAGGACTTGGACATGATGCTGCGGTTATGTATGCAGAGTATGGAGCAGATGTTGCTTTATTAGATTTAAATGAAAACGATTTAGAAAAAGTAAAAGAAGAAATAGAAAAACTAGGTAGAAAGGTAATTGCTATAGAGTGTGATGTTACTAAAGAAGCACAAGTTAAAGATGCAGTAAGTAAAGTATTAGAAGTATTTTCTCATATAGATATATTGCTTAATAATGCTGGAATAGCAGTACGTGGAGGGGTAGAAACATTAACGGAAGATGAATGGGATAAGTCATTTAATGTTAATGTAAAAGGAATGTATTTACTTAGTAAATATATAATACCTGGTATGAAAGAAAGAAAATATGGAAAGATAGTAAATATTTCTTCAGTTAATGCAGTAATTGCAGATAAAAATGATATATTTATAAGACATAGTTATAATGCTTCGAAAGCTGCTGTTTTAGGATTAACTACTGGAATGGCTTGTTCTTATGCAAGATATGGTATTACTGTAAATGCTATTGGACCAGCACTTTTTAAAACTGGTATGACTAAAGATACATTATTTAAAAGTGAAGAGTTTTTAAATGGTTATAATATGCTAAATCCAACAGGTAGACCTGGTAATGAAAAAGAACTTAATGGTACAATACTTTATTTATCTAGTGATGCTTCAAGTTATGTACAAGGACAATTTATAATAGTTGATGGTGGAGGAGCATTAGTTTAATAACATAAAAATCTTATAAAAGAATTAAATAGTACTTGTAAAAGTACTTTTTTTGTTATAAAATTAACTTATAAGAAACTATGGAGGTAAAAAATATGAACAAATATTCGATTGGGGGGGGGGCAAAATACTTATAAGATAAACCCCTTATTTAAAGATATAAAAGAGTATAATAAATATCTATTATCATTAATAGGTATTTTTGTGCTTTTATTTACAGGAATAATATCTTATAATTATACAAATACTTCTTATGCTAAGTGGAGTAGTAGTGTAGAATCAAAGAATATAATAAAACTAAGTGTAAAAAAGAAAGATTACGCTTTAGAATTCGCACAAGCTAAAGTTGGAACAGATGGATTAGAATCAATAACTCATACTATAGATAATACATTACAAGTAGATAATAAATTTGCAACTGAATATAGATATCGTGGAGGAGACTCAGTAGTAAAAAATTATGTTACATTTAATAATGAAACATGGAGAATAATAGGAATAATACCAACTGAAGATACAGATGGTAATGTAGAAAATAGATTAAAAATAATAAAAGATGAATCTATTGGAAATATGAAATGGAATGAAACTGAATCAAATAACTGGGTAACAGGAACACTAAATACATATTTAAATAATGATTATTATAATACATTAACTACTGATGCAAAAAACATGATTGGAACAGCAAAATATTATCTTGGAGGTTACAATAGTAATCCAAGTTTCACATCAGATGTAATGTGGCAATATGAAAGAAAAAATGATGCAAATAGAACAGGGTATTATTATAGAAAAAATCCTATAATGCAAAATGATGTTTCTAAAAAGATATCAATAATGTATGCAAGTGATTATGGGTATGCAGCATCAAAAGAATGTACAAGTAACTTAAATAATTATAATGTTTTAGCAAGTTGCAAAACAACAAATAATTGGTTAGATAAAAGCGCAAATACATGGTTGCTTCCGCAGTATTCAGGCAATCCCTACCGTGCTTTCTTTGTGTTCTCGAGTGGCTATGTCATTAACGACTACTACAGCGTCGACAACAACGAGTTTGCCGTGCGCCCAGTCCTAAGTCTTTCATCTAACGTAAAAATATCCGGAGGATCTGGTACTAGTTCTGAACCTTATACGTTATCTATTAACTAATAATTGAATGATATGCAATTTATATGTATATCATTTTTCTTATTGTTTACTTTTTATATAAAATATGCTATTATATTTGATACGTTCGGAGTGATATAATGAGTGATAATAAAAGGATTAATCGAAGTAATATACATGATTTGATAACTATATCTAAATTACTTACTAATGGTGATATTGATAAGGCTGAAAAGTATTTAAAAGATTATCAAGATAAGTATCCAGACTCTAAAAATTTTGTATATTTGACAGTTTATGCTAGGTTTCTTGGATATTTAGATAAAAAGGATATGGCAATTGATATTTTTAAAGAAAGTTTGGTACAAGATAAAAAGTCTAATAATGTGAGTGAGACTATTTATTATTTAATAATACTTCTTTTAAAACAAGGAAGATATGATGAAGCTTATTATTATTGTAATATGATAGATTATAAGGAATTGGAAACAAGGCCTACCAGATTTACTATTAATAGTATCAGAACTTTAAATTATTTAAAAAAAGAGCTTGGTTTAGATTCTGATGTGTATGATATTAATACTTATTCAATGATGCAAATATATTATTATAGTGATTATATTGCGCTTAGTCATATTTATGAAAAACATAATATTGATACTCGTATAAATATAGATACTTTTCAATATTCATTTAATATGGATTATGAAATTTTTGAGAAGTTGTATTCTACTATTAATTTAGCACTTTTATATGCAGAAAAAACATTTGATTATATCTATGGTGATGTTTATTATTTTAGAATTAAAGATATTGGAATAAATCTTCAGGATGGTTCTTATACTGATGTATTAAAAGTAATAACTAATAACGATAGCTTAGAAATATTATCTATGTTTCCTGTTGAGGATCAAAAAAATTCTAATAGAGTAATTAATGAGATAATAACTGAACCAATCATGGAATATCACTCTACTAAAAAGAGAAAAGTTGTATCTCAAATAGATAAGTTTAACTCCAAGTATAAAACTTTACAGAAATAGAAAAATATGATATAATATGCACTAATTAAAGGGGTAATGGTTATGTATAATGATCTTTTAAGATTGAAGAAAATAAGACAATTGATATTAGAATATGATTATAAAAGTGCACGTAAGAGTTTGGATTCTTATATAAAAGAGTATTCTACTGATTATGTTGCTAAGTTTTATGATGTTAAATTACTTATGTGTGAGAATAAAATTAATAAGGCTGAAAAAGAAATGGGTAAGCTTTTGAAACATATCGAAGATAATGATAGAATTAAAAAAGATTATATATATGTTACATATATTTATTTATTAATGGAACTTGAAAAGTACGATCTTGCTATGGATTATTATAAAAAGATTAATTTTGGTAATTTGGTTGAGTATTCAGATAATGATTTTTATAAATTAAGAGGAATTTATTTATTTTTACTTAAAAAGAATTGTGTTAATACTAGTACAGTATCGGAACAATATTTTATTAATCAACAAATAGAATATAATAGATGTAGAGCCTTAGAACATGTTTTGGATCGCCATGTGTTTAGTGAAGAGTTTAAGTTTTCTTATGGGAAGGTAATAAACATGTTTAATGATTTAGAGGATATTATTCCTTCTTCTATTAAGTATCCTCATTATGATGGGGTAGATCATTATATATTTTCTTATAATGATAATGGTGTGTCATCACTTCTTGAGGTACTTACTATTAAACATAGTAATCAGATAATAACAGTTTATCCGGTTGAACTTAGTGATAAGATAATGACTGAGTATATAAATACTCTTCTTATACAAAAGGAAAGATGTGGTAAGATTAAGAATAGATCTTCACAAATAGATAAGTTTAATAAAAAATATAATATAAAGGGATGATAATATGATAAAAGATTATTTATTAAAGCTAAAGGATCAAATATTTAATAAGAAGGAACAAGAATACTTAGAATATATTAATAAAAGGGATCTAGTTATTCATGATTTAACTAGAGATTGGAGTGATGAAGAAATTGATTCTTTTAATGAGGAGCATTCTATGTTTTTGGCTAAAAGAAATGAACCTCAAATAAAAAGATATATTTTAGATATGAATAAACATAAGTATTTTAATGATGATGATTATGAATATTTTAAAGAACTATTTGATAGACAAGAAAAAGATATTAAAAAATTAACAAAATAATTGGAGAAATCTAATTATTTTTCTATATATTTTGATATTTTAGTGATATAATTTATTTATTAAGAAGGTGATATTTTGGATAAAATACTACTAGTTAATAAAGATAAGGGATATACTTCTAGGGATGTTGTAAATTGTTTGTCTAAGATTTTTCATACTAATAAGATGGGACATTTCGGTACGCTTGATCCTCTTGCTACTGGTCTTTTAATAATAGGAATTGGTAAATATACCAAAGTTGGTAATTTATTTGAGAGTGATTATAAGGAGTATGTAGCAGAAGCTCTTATTGGGACTTCTACTGATACATATGATGTTACAGGTACTATTACTAAAAAAGTAGATATTAAAGAAATAGATAAAGATGTAATTATTAATGTTTTAAATAAATATAGAGGCTTATATTTACAAGAAGTACCTATTTATTCAGCGGTTAAAGTTAATGGTAAAAAATTATATGAATATGCTAGGAAAGGAGAGTCTGTTACTCTTCCTAAAAAACTCGTTAATATTCGTTATATAGAGTTAATTGATATTTATGAAAAAGATAATAAATTATATTTTTCTTTTAGATGTAATGTTTCTAAGGGAACTTATATAAGAAGTTTAATTAATGATATGGGTAAAAGTATTAATATACCGATGTGTATGAGTAATTTGAAAAGAACTAAACAGGATAAGTTTTCTCTTGATGATGCGTATACAATAAAAGATATAAAAAATGGTAATTATAAGTTGCTTGATATTGAGGATGTAATTGACTTAGATGTGGTTGAAGTCCCAAATTCATTATATGATGTAGTAAAGAATGGAGGCTTAATAAAAAAGACTGGGGATAAGCCAATATTATTTAGAAGGAATGGTAAGAATATTGCTCTTTATATGGACTATGATAAGAATAAGAATACAATGAAACCATTTATATTTTATGGAGGTAAATAATATGGAATTTAATTCTCTTGAGGATTTAAGAAATAGACTTGAAATAGCAATGACTACTAAGGTTAATGAGTTAAAAGATAAGGGTATTACTTATATTACTAATGATGATATATGGAATTATTTAACTAATACTAAGTGGAAAAAAGCTAAGGGGTTAACTCTTGCAGAAATGGTTGATGATATACTTAAAATAGAAATAAAGTAGGTGGTATTATGGTTATTAAAAGTAGTGACCTAAGAAAAGAATTAATAGATAAGTTAAATTATTTAGATAAAGATGAAATAGAGATAATAGAAAAAGCAATTGATTATGCTTACTTTAAACATGAAGGACAATATCGTAAAACAGGGGAAGAGTATATAATTCATCCTTTATCTGTTGCAATAATACTTACTACTATTAAGGCGGATAAGGATACTATAATTGCATCTTTACTTCATGATGTTTTGGAAGATACTCCGACTTCTAAGGAAGAATTAGAAAACTTATTTGGTAAAACTGTTGCCAACTTAGTAGATGGAGTAACTAAGATTAATAGTATTAATGTTTCTACTGAAAACGAATATCTTACTAATTATTATAAAAAAATAATTGTTGGTATGAGTGAGGATGTAAGAGTAATAATAATTAAACTTGCAGATCGTCTTCATAATATGAGAACTTTATATGCAATACCAGTAGATAGACAAAAACTAAAAGCAAAGGAAACTCTTGAAATACTAGCACCAATTGCCCATCGTTTAGGTATGCATAAGATAAAGTCTGAGCTTGAAGACCTTTCTTTAAAATATTCTAAGCCTGATGTATATTACGATGTTGTAGAAAAACTTAATAATACTAAGATTGAAAGAGAAGAATGCGTATCTAAAATGATGGATGAAGTTAGTACCCTTTTAAAAAATAATGGAATAAAACATGAAATAAAGGGTCGTGCTAAGAGTATATATAGTATTTATAAGAAGTTAGATAAGGGAAGAAGTTTTTCTGATATATACGATTTACTTGCCATCAGAATACTAGTGGACAAAGAACAAGAATGTTATTTAGCACTAGGTCTTATTCATTCTAAATATAAACCAGTATCCAAAAGATTCAAAGACTATATTGCAATGCCTAAGACTAATCTTTATCAAACACTACATACAACTGTATTTGGGTTAGATGGTAATTTATTTGAAATACAAATAAGAACATATGATATGGATGAAATAGCGGAAAATGGTATTGCATCTCATTGGGCTTATAAAGAACATAAGAATGCTGCTTTAGAAATGCAAAATGTTACTGAACAAAAGCTTCAATTTTATAAGTCAATAATTGAATTAAATGAAGAAAAGATGACTAATGAAGATTTTGTAAATAGAGTCAAAGATGAAGTATTAAATAATAATATTTATGTTTATACTCCTAAAGGGGATGTGTTTGAACTACCAAATGGTTCTACTCCGATAGATTTTGCTTATAGAATTCATACTCAAGTTGGAGATAAAATGACTGGTGCTATTGTAAATAATAATATGGTTAACTTGTCATATGAGTTGCAAAATGGAGATATAGTTAAGATACTTACTAATAATAATTCTAAGGGTCCATCTAGAGAATGGTTAAATATTGTAAAGACTACTCAGGCTAAGAGTAAGATTAAAGCATTTTTTAATAAGACTACTAGAGAAGATTATATTGAATCAGGAAAGAATTTACTTGAAAAGGAATTAAGAAGAAAGAAGATTTCTTCGACTGAGTTTTTAAAACCTGATAATATAAAAGAAGTACTTAAGAGTTTTAAATTAGATACTATTGAAGATTTATATTTAAATATTGGTAATAATAAGTTTTCTGTTAAGACTGTTGTAAAGAATAAGAATGAAGAATCTAATGATCAAAAGAAGGAAGTAAAACTTAAAGTTCTTGATACTGATAATGATATAGTCGTAGGAAATACTAAGAATATTCAAACCCATATTGCTAACTGCTGTCTTCCAATACCAGGAGACGATATAATTGGTTTCATTACCAAAGGAAGTGGTATAAGTATTCATAGAAAGAATTGTCTTAATATTAATGATATGGATGATAGGGTAATAAGTGCTAGTTGGAATACTAAGATTAAGAATAAATATTATTCTGATATAGTTATTTATACTAATACTAAGGATAATAAAATAGTAGATATAGTACAGACTTCTGCTAGTATGAATATCCAAATAGAAAGTATTAATTTGCTTAATAAGAGTGATAAGAATATTTATAGTCTTGAAGTAATTATTTCATCAAGTGATGAGATGGATAAATATTTAAAAGAATTAAGAAAAATACAAAACGTAGTAGAAGTAGAAAGGATAATGCAATGAGAGTAGTAGTGCAAAGAGTAAAATCATCAAGTGTTAAAGTTGAGGGTAAGACAGTAGGTTCTATTGATAAAGGTCTTTTAGTACTAGTTGGGTTTACTCATGATGATAATATTGATAAGATAAAGTGGATGGTTAATAAAATAGTTAATCTTAGAGTATTTGATGATGAAGAAGGGGTAATGAATAAATCTGTTAGTGATATTGGAGGCAGTGTTCTTTCAGTATCACAATTTACCTTGTATGCAGATGCTAATAAGGGGAATAGACCATCATATATAAATGCTATGAAGCAAGAAGATGCATCTTTACTTTATGATATTTTTAATGAAGAGTTGATGAGTAAAATAAATACACAAACTGGTATTTTTAGAGCAGATATGCAAGTAGAGTTAATTAATGATGGACCAATTACAATAGTAATAGAGAAATAGGAGAGATAATATGAATTTAGAGAGAATATTTAATAATTTTGTAATAGATGTAGGAAAGAAATCTATTTATGCGGATAAAAAAGATATAGAACAAGTAACTATGGAAGCTCTTGATGTAATTAAAAATAATAAGGATGCAACACCTGAAGAATTAGTAGAATTAATGATAAAGGACAATTTTGATCAATTAGAAGATATGAGAAGAAAATATCCAACACCTGGTTATACTGTTGGTATTAATGTTTCTAATATAAATGTAAAATTGTATGGTGGAAATATTAATTATTTAACTGATCCAATGCCAGATAATGCTTTGTTTGATATTGCATCAATGACTAAGTTTTATACTGAAGTATTAGCGTATAACTTAATAAAAGAAGAATACTTTTCTATGGATGATAAGATTAGTGAACTAGATAATAGATTTACTAATTTAGGAGATTTGACAGTAAGAGATATTTTAACATTTGCAGTAGAGTTTAGGACTGATGGTAGAATATCTGATAAGAAGACAATTGATGAGGCTCTTGATACTTTATATAATATTAATGTTGTAAATAAAGGAAAGTATAATTATAATGATATGGGCATGATGATTATGAAAGAAGTAATGGAAAGGATTACTGATAAGAAGTATGAAGATTTAATTGATGAGTATATTACTAAACCATTAGGTTTAAATGAAACTCATATAATTGTTCCTCAAAAGAAGTTTAAATTGCTTACTGGTAGTCCAAATGCAGCATATGGAAGAATAAATGATCCAAGTGCTTTAGCAGTCGGAGGTTTTTCTGGTCATGCTGGAATATTTGCCTCATCTTCCGACGTAATAAAATTAGGTAGAGCAGTGTTTGATACTGATATATTGCCACATAAAGAAGATGCTTATACTAATGATGTAAGTGTTGCAAGGGGAATAATGGGTGCTACTTATACCTCTCATCCTAAAGGACTTGATGTAAGTTATGTTGATAATCTTTCATCTACTGATTCATTTGCTATACAAGGATCAACTAGAACCCATGCTGAGTTTGCTCCTGAAAAAGCATTTACTATTATGTTTAATCCTGGTAGTATGGGAGTAGAACAAGCATTAATAGAGCAAGAAAAATTAAATAAAAGAAGAGAAGAAAGAGGACTTGCTCCTATTAATATAGTAAAAGAGTTTGAGTTTGATAGAAATGGAGAGTTAGTAAAATATACATTAATTGATTCAAGACAGTTAATGCCTTCTGCTACTACAGTTGAAGAAGTTATAAGAAAAAATGCTAGAACTTGTTTGAAGTTAGAGTTTTTAAAACAAGTAATTGATGAATATGATAAGTCTTATGATAAGGAAATTAATGTAGAAAAAAGAGGTATGTAATGAAGTTAGTGTTAGCTAGTACTTCGAGTTTTAAGAGCGATGTTTTAAAACAAGCATGTATTAAACATATAAAAAAAGAAAGCAATTATATAGAAATAAAACAAGATGATGAAGACGTTTATGAATATGTAAAAAGATTATCTTTAGAAAAAGCATATTCTGTTGATGTTGATGATTGCATTGTTTTAGGACTTGATACAGTTGTTTTAGTAGGTAATAAAATATTAGAAAAACCAAAAACTATTTCTGAGGCTAAGGATAATTTAAGACTTTGTTCAAATAATACTTTTAAAGTAATTACAGGTATTGCTTTAATTAATAAAATAAATAATGAAATTATTAATGATTACCAAGAAACTGTTATTACTTTAAATAAAATAGACGAGTGTGATATAGATTATTATATAGATAATGATCCTAATGTTTTATATGCCTCTGGTTTTACTATAGAAACTGTAGTTTCTAATTTTATTAATAAGATCGAGGGTAGCTTTTATAATATATTAGGAATACCTGTAGAGAAAATATATGAGTATTTACTTAAATGGAATATTCATTTAAAGGATTTAGAATAATATGAAAGTAATATTTTTAGATGTAGATGGAGTACTTAATGATCAAGATTTAATTTTTGAGAAGTTTAAGACTAAAGAAATAGAAATATCAAAAGATAAGTTATTGTTATTAAAAAAAATAATTACAAGTAATGATGATACTAAAGTTGTACTTTCTTCATCATGGAGAATTGGTCTTTTAAGAAAAGATGGAAAGATAGTCGCAGATACTACTTATCATAAAGAGTTTTTAGAATTATTAAAGGAATATGATATAGAGATATATGATATTACTCCTTCGATGATGAGTAGGACAGAAGAAATAAGATATTATTTAGAAAACAATAAAGATATAGAAAGTTATATTATTCTGGATGATGAAGAATTAAATGATGATAATCAAGTTAAAACAGACTTCTTTAATGGAGGTTTAACTGAGGAACATGTGCCCCTTGCAATAGATATTTTAAAAAGAAAGAAGAGATAAAGTGAGTTTAGTAAAAGTAAAAGAATACTTTAGAAAGTATGGAATAGATGATGAAATAATCGAAGTAGATGGTATTAGTGCTACTGTTATGCAGGCAGCACATGCTCTAGGAGTAGAGTCAAATCAAATAGCAAAGACTCTTGCATTTATGTTAGATGAACCAATCTTAATAGTAATGTCTGGTGATGCTAAAATAGATAATCATAAGTATAAGGAATATTTTGGTAAAAAAGCTAAGATGATACCACAAGATGATTTAGATAATTTGATTGGTCATAAAATCGGAGGAGTATGTCCTTTTGCTATAAAAGATGGGGTTAAAGTATATCTTGATTTTTCTTTAAAAGCTAATCGTTATGTTTATCCAGCTTGTGGTAGTGAAAATAGTGCTATTAAGCTTAGTATAGAACAGTTAGAAAAGTATTCTTCTTATGTAGAATGGGTGGATGTTACTAAGTAGTGCTTTTCATAGAGTGAAAACTATTGTATAGAATAAAACTAATTGATATAATGTAATTGTACTGATTATATTGCTTTTCATTAGTATGACAATTTGAACGATAACGTATATTTTCTTTTAGCAATGAGGAAAATATGCATGGTGCGGAGATATGCCATTAGAAGTGGTGTATCTTTTTTTGACTGGAGGGATAATGATGAATGAAATAGTAGAACAAGAAAAGATTGAAGGAATAATATATGAGATTAGAGGAGTGCAAGTGATGTTGGATAGTGATCTTGCTAACTTATATCAAGTTGAAACTAAAAGAGTCAATGAAGCAGTTAAAAACAATCAGGAAAAGTTTCCAGAAAGATATTGTTTTCGATTAAATGATGAAGAGTGTTACAATTTACGCTCTAAGTTTTTATCTGCAAATATAAATGAAAAATCAAGAAGTAATCCTAGAGTTTTTACTGAGCAGGGAGTATATATGATAGCAACAGTTCTTAAAGGAAAAAAAGCTAGTATTGTGACTCTTCAAATAATGGATGCATTTGTATTGATGAAGAAATATATTTCACATGATATTATGAGTAATAGACTGTTTATAAATCATGAAGAGGGAATACTGAAATTAGAGGAATCATTTGATAAGTTTTCTTCTAAACAGAATACTATTATTTATGATGGAAAGATATATGATGCATATAGTACTTTGTTAGATATATTTAATGATTCAAAAAAAGAAGTGATAATTGTAGACAATTATGCTAATAAAGAGTTATTTGATATATTAAGAAACATTGATAGAAAGATTATTGTAATATCAAAAAACTTAGATGATGTTTTAATGAAAAAGTATAATAATCAGTATTCAAATATTATTTTTATAAATAATGATTTTTTTCATGATAGATATATTATTTTAGATAGAACAGAAGTATATGTAAGTGGAATGTCATTAAAAGATGTTGGAAAGAAATATAGTTATATTTATAAAATGAATGAAAAAATGTTTATTGATGAATTGATTAAAAAAATTGAGGATATAGTAGAACTTTGATGATTTGCGGTCGAAATTTTCGACCGCAAACTTGATTTTTTATTTGAAACCATTGATATTACGGCATATTTGCGGTCGAAAATTTCGACCGCAAAATATAAATAGTTGATTTTTATTGATTAAAGGTGTCATAAAACTTTAATTTTTAGAATAATTTGCGGTCCCAAGAATGACTAAAAAATTGATGTTTTTTACTGAAATCCTTGATATTACTATGTGTTTGTGGTCACAATTTGTGACCGCAAAATGATTAATTTGACAAAAGCGAAAAAATGTGCTATAATTTAGACATTTTAAGAGGTGACAGAATGAGTAATATTAATAGAGAAGATGAACTTAAATTAGCTAATTATTTAATAGAATTAATGAATAGTTCTCTTGATGGTAATTTATCTTTTGATAAGTATGAAGAGTATTGTAAGTTTTTAAAAGAAGCAATTTCATCAGATGTTGTTGAAGATCCATCGTTGTTAGCTAATATTTTACTTAATGCTTCAGTTGTGACTGATAATAAGAGAGAAGAAGTAAAATATGGAGTTTATGAAAGATATTTGAAGAGTATAATTGCTAGAGAAGTACGTAAGACACTTGGTGGTAATGGCAGTTTCTTAAAGAAAGAAATAAAAGAATTAAGAAATAGATTTGATGATAGTACTATTACTTTATATAAATTTTATAGTTTTTGTGAAAAGGTTAATTTAGCGCTTATTGCACAACTTGAAGATGTTGATTATGTTAGTTGTTTACATACATTGCAAACTGTTAAGGTTTATACACCAAAGAATGCTGATGAGTATATGGCTTTACAAGAATTTAATTCTATATTGTCTTCATTAGAGGTTGAAAATAATGATGATTTCTTAGATGATTTTCATAAGGCTTTGAATAGTATAGTGTCAAAGAGTGAAGAGTTACAATCTAATTTAAAGAGAAGATAGTTTTTTAAGGGGGATTTATGAGTAAATTAGATAGTCTTTTAGTTGTAAAAGAAGAATTATTAAAAAGAGTAAATAATTATGAAGAGTATAAAGATATATATCTTTTAGAAACATTAAAAAATCAATTACTACAAAATGATAAGTTAATTAAAAAAGAACTTAATGACATGAGATCAGTTTCTATAATTTCTAGGGAAGATATAGTAATTGGCTTTGAGGATAGATTAGTGCGTACTAATATAGATAATAATAGACCTGTTGCAAAATGTATACAATCTGGTGATTATGATATATTAACCTTAGATGATAGAATGAACTTACACATAAAAAGTGGTATTACTAATCAAGTTTATGTATCTTTTGATGAAAGAGTTATTATTGATAAAGGTAAGGAACTTGGATATTTAGTGCCATGTAAAGAAATGAAAAAGAGTGGAGTAAAAGAGCGATAATTATTGCTTTTTTTTTATATATTTTATATAATTGTTCTAGGATGTGATAATTTTGAAAACAAGAATAATTAGTGCAATAATAATGATAATGGTAGTTATACCTCTTGTGTTGATGGGAGGATTACCATTTAAAGTACTTGCAATAGCACTTGCAATACTTGGATTAAAAGAATTAATTGATTTAAGAAAAAAAGAAAGTGATATACCAATAGTAATGGAAGTTATTTCATATTTATTTGTTATTTTTTTAATAGCGTTTGGAAATAATTATTATTTTATAGATTATTCATTAACGTATCAAATATTTATAATACTTTTCTTAGTATTTTTATTACCATTAGTATTAATAAATAATAATGAAAAATATAATATAAAGGATGCGTTATATTTAATGTCATCAACTTTATTCTTAGCAATATCTTTTAATACATTTATATTGATTGAAAATATGGGTGTTGTTTATATTATATATATAGCATTAATAACTGTTATGACTGATACTTTTGCCTATGCTGGTGGAAGTTTAATAGGAAGACACAAGCTTTGTCCTAAAATTAGTCCAAACAAAACAGTTGAGGGTGCAGTAATAGGTAGTTTAGTGGGCACTATTATACCTGTTATGTTTTATAGTCTTATAATTACTACAAATGAGAATATACTAGTAGTAGTCTTAATAACATTACTACTTTCAGTTATAGGACAACTTGGTGATTTAGTATTTTCAAGTATAAAAAGATATTATAAAGTAAAAGATTATTCAAATATTATACCCGGTCATGGTGGTATACTTGATAGATTAGATAGTTTAATATTTGTAGTACTTACATTTATATTATTTATGAACATTTTATAAGGAGGCTTAATATGTTGACGTTAATATTATTTATATTTATTTTAGGTATTATAGTTTTAGTACATGAAGGAGGACATTTCTTATTTGCTAAATTAGTGGGAGTTCATGTATATGAATTTTCCATAGGAATGGGCCCTAAGGTTATTCAAAAAATAGCAAAAGATAAGACAAAATATTCAATAAGATTAATTCCAATTGGTGGCTTTGTTTCTCTAGCGGGAGAAGAAGTTGATCCTGAAAAGTTAAAGGAACATAAAGGGAGTAATCTTCAAGATAAAAAACCATGGCAAAGATTTTTAGTAATGTTCATGGGAGTAGGGTTTAATTTTATATTTGCATTTTTAATATTAATTATATCTGGTTTAATATTTGGTGCTCCTAGTACGGAACCAATAATTACTGAAGTGGCAGATAATTATCCTGCTGCTATCGCGGGAATTGAAGCTAATGATAAAGTATTAAGAATAAATGATCATAAAGTTACTTATAAAGATGATATATCATTATATTTAGCACTTGAAGATTTAAATAATACAGTAGAGTTTGAAGTAGAAAAACAAGATGGAACTGTAAGAACGTATCAAGTTAAACCAATAAAAGAAATAGCAAGTGATAAAAGTGAAAGGTATATTGTAGGTATAGTGATGGGAAGTGAAACTCATCATGGACTTAGTAATGCTATAAAGTATGGTATAAACGAAGGACTATCAATATTTAAACAAATGTATATTGTTTTAGGTAATCTATTTACTGGTGAAGTATCAGTTAATCAATTGAGTGGCCCAGTTGGAATATATTCAGTTGTGGGACAAATGAGTAAACAAGGATTAGTGGCTTTGATATATTTAATGGCACTTCTAAGTATAAATGTTGGAGTAATTAACTTATTACCATTACCAGCATTTGATGGAGGAAGAATATTATTCTTATTAATTGAAAAGATTAAAGGTAGTCCAGTTGATCCTAAAGTAGAAAATACAATTCATTCAATAGGATTTATTCTATTAATATTATTGATGTTATATGTAACGTTTAATGATATATTGAGATTGTTTTAGATAAAGATTAGACTTAGGTCTTTTCTTTTTTTTATGTGTTTGAATGGTGTTATGGGATTCGTGAGGTATTAGATTTTGCTTGGAAAAGTGGCAAAAATTTTCAATGGATTTTGATAATTGAACCGAAAATTATTAATTTATTAGCAAAATAATAAAAAACATTAAAAATATGATATAATAATTATTGAGATTTTACATGATTAGGAGGATTATTATGTTTGAGGAAAAGAGAAAATTAAAATTAAAATGTTTTGAGTATTTAGGATCATATGGTGAAAATATACGAACAAAATTTAGTAATATATGTAATAAAACAGGTATGTATAATGTTCCTGAAGAATTATTTCAAAAGAGAACTCCTAGAAAAAATAGAGTATTAATTTCTTGGAAAACAGTAAAGAAAAATAATTTGGATATGAAAAAATTAGAATCATTTGAAAATGGCGTTGCTGTAGAATTTATGAATAATGACTATTTTGATGAAGAAAATCAAAGTAATCCGTTATTTATAGAACTAAAAAATAAATTAGGAGCAGATGACAATGTTTCATCAATTATTACGTTTAGATCAGAAAATGGAAGTTCATCTTCCTCAATTCCAAGGATTGCTTTTTCTAAATTTATAGATAATACAGAAATTAATTATAAAGGTCAAAAAATAGTTATTAACGAGAAAAATTATATGAACTATAAATTAAACAAAACTGTTGATGGTTTAGGCTCTGGAATAGGTAATGATAAGTGGAATGGGTTTCTATTTGTTTCTATCAAGGGTGGACAACAAGATACAATTGAAACACATAAAGCAAACCCAATAACATTATTTAATCCGGCATGTGAATACGCAAATGCTGATGTTAGTATTGATATTGATTTAACTTTATCTTATTTTGCAATGAGAAGTATAGATGATAATAATTTACCGGAAGATAAAAGAACACAACATAAAGATTTATTATATAAACTATCAGAAATGTTAAAAAACATTAATTATGAATTAAATGAAAATAGCATTTCTCTATTTAAATATTGTAATATGCATCCCTCGATGGCAATAAATGAGGATAAATTACTTGATCCTATCCAATTAAAAGAAATTTCTATATCAAATTTTAATATAACAGAATCCGCTGAATCTGAAAGTATAGATATAACACATAATGAAGCAGTGAACAAAGAAATATATTATTGGGATAGCAAAAGAAATTGCGTTCTTTCGCCGGCTAGGCCAACAAATTTGTTTTGGTCTTATCATTTATCAAATATGATGCAACAAGATTTCAATCTAAGCGGATACATAAAATATGAAGAAGAAATATATAATAAAAGACAAAATTTTAAAGAATTTTTTGATTTTACAAGTGATATTTAATAAAAAGGAGGAAGTATGAAAAAATTAAATGAAATTAAGAAATTGTTGCCAAATGATATTGAAGAAAATTTATTAATTTCTGCTATTTTTGATGTTAGTCGAAAATATGATAGTTTTTTTGTAAAAGAATTAAAAAGAATAAAGAAAGATATGGGAATTACGGTAGATTTAGTTGAAAGAAATCGATTGAGAAAAGCATATTATTATTCTTTGCCAAATAAATACAATATTAAATTTTCGTATACAGAAGAACAATTATTGGAAGTTCTAGATGATTTTATAGCAAGATTAAAATATTATGATTCAGACACTATTATTTCATCTCTACAAAAAAGAATTGAAGACGTCGGTAGTGATCGAATAAACAAGAATACAAAAGAATGGTTAAATATATATAATGAAAAAAGAAAAAAATGGTGTTATTCTCTATTGATTCTTAGGGTAAACCAAAAATTATTTATTGATTTGGATTGCTCTTTGGATAGATTGACAAGTTTTGTTTCGAATACATATAATAAATTAGAAAATTACAGATATTTATCTATTGTTTTTGACGGTAATTTGGTTGATAAAAGTGGAAAAGATGTTACTTGGCAAACAATTTATAAAATGAGTATTTTTGCTGAAAATTTTGTACAGTTCAAAGGTAAATTTTTTGCATTTCACAAAGAAAAGCAAGTAAAAAAATTGAGTGATTTTTTAAAAAATAGAAACATTGACAATTGTGACGAAATAGCTTCAAGTTTTTACGAAAATGTATCTTGTGGTTTTAAATTTGAAGACTGTTATTTAAGTTCGGATCTGACAAAAAAAATACTTGTTTTAAAGAAAATAGAATTAGATGAAAGCAACATTCCTTGTCCTTCTTGTATGACCACAATTCAACAAGGAAATTCATATCCAGAAATGTTCTTAAGAAGTTGGGAATGTAAAAATCCAAAATGTCCTGATAGAAGTAAATCGGGAAGAGGTAAACGTTTTGACGAATATGGGACATATAGATATTTTAAATTATCAGAAGGAAACGCAAGCAATATAATTAATGATGATCTATATAAAAATTGGCATAGAGATATATTTAATAAGGATTTAGATTATATTGAATATTTAATTATGGCATATTCATGGAACTTAGAAAATATATGTCTTGTAAATTTTGAAGATTATAAAAAACAATTAAATAGAAACATCTTTATTAATAATGATAAAAAATTATTTAAATTATCAGAAATCAATTATGATAAATTGCCTATCTATAAGTTGTTTAAATTATTATCAAAACAAATCAATATTGATAATATTTCAGGGGGGAAAATATTAAAAACTAATTTTGAGATATTTAATGATAATTCATCGTTGTATTTGAAAAAAATTTCTCAAAACCAAATTGGAGCCGCTATTACATCACCGCCATATTATAATGCCAGAGAATATTCTCAATGGGAAAATTTAATAATGTATTTAATTGATATGATGATTAATGCGAATTCTGTGTATTACGCCTTATCAAATAATACATATTATTTATATAATATTGGCGATATAGTTTCGGAAGATAATATATATGTTAATTCCAATATGTCTAAGCACAGAATACAACTGGGATTTTTATCTTGTATGTTTTTCGAAATTGTTGGTTTTAATTTAAGTGGAAATATAATTTGGGATAAAGGTGAAGTTCAATCTAAAAGAAATTCAACAATCAATTTATTTAGTGGATATATTAAACCTGTTAATTGTTATGAGCACATGTTTGTTTTCAATAAAGGTAGTAATACACGTGATAATAGTAGTATTGTGAAAATTAGTCCAGTAATAAAAATAAATAGTAAAGGTGAAAATACATATAAACATACAGCTCCATATCCTTTAGATTTAGTGGCACAAATAAATAAGTTTGCATTAAAAGATAAATATATTTTAGACCCATTTTTAGGGAGCGGGACTACATTAGTATGGTGTAAAAATAATGGCTATAAAGGAATTGGCTTTGAATTAAATAAAATATACTATGATTTATGTATTGAAAACGTATTTAAATGAATTATTTCCTTTTATACCATTAATATTTGAAATATTTAATTATATGTCAAGCAAAGAAAATAAAGATAATATTGAGGGTGCATTAATAGAAAAACAATTACTTTATTTTAATGCTATGAATACAGGTAGAGAAAATATATTAATAAAAGAATTTCATAAAAATAAATATGCTTTCTGATTGTAATGCAAGTTTCGAAAATACAATTATAGCATTGGTCTTGGCAAATAATTAAGAGAAGAAAAAAAATAAAATAAATAATAAGTCTAGGTTAGTAGCAGGCTATTGTTTGGACTGGATAAGTGAAGGTAAAAATAAGTCTGATGTATTTGACATAACTATTCCAGAGTCTAATTTTGGCATGAGTTGGAATTTGGGTAATTCAAGTACTTGGGCAATTGATAAAGAATCTGTAAACGAAATAGGATGTATTCATACTTGTCAAGGATTGGAATTTTATTATGTTGGGGTTATTACTGGAGATGACTTAGGATATGAAAATGGACATATTGTAACTGACTATACTAAGAGAGCAAAAACAGATTAGTCATTAAAAGGAATTAAGAAAATAGTAAAAGAAGAAGGACAAAAAGAGGCAAATAAAATAGCTGATTTAATAATAAAAAAATACATATAAAACATTAATGACTAGAGGAATGAATGTTATGTTTATTGTACTGATAAAAGATTGAAAGAATATTTAAGTAATAGATAAAGCGACTGAATTGGTTGCTTTTTGTAATATAATAAAAAATTATAGAGGTGATATATTGGAATATACTAATAAGCAAATAAACAAAATATTAAGTGTGCAAGAATTTGTAGCTATGTCTAATACATTATCTAAAGTTTATCGTAATTTTGAGAATAAAGATTACTTTATTGATACATTTACAGACAGAGATAGAATATATAGAGTATATTGTGCTTCAATATATAATTTAGTTAAAGCAATACAAGATTCCAAAGAATATTTTATTAATACAAAGGAATATGAAGAATTCGAAAAGATTATCAATCAAGAATTTATTGCAGATAATAATAAATATTATAAAAAAGAAAACTACAAAGCAACTTTATTTAAAATAATTGAAACTATAAGACATCAAGTGAATCATTCATTAAAAGATGATGAAGATAGTAATATCTTATTTGCAGCATACATTGATTATGAAATATTAGAAAATTTAAGAATTGTTATTAATGATATTTTTTGTGAAGCTTATAATGAAATTGATAAATCTAAAATAAAAGAGATAATTTTAAATAAATCAAAAATAAAATACTCGATGGATAAATTATCAAATAAAGTGGATGAATTAAAGTTAAAAATACCAGAAAATGAAAATAGATCAAATAAAATTTTTAAAAAAGAAAATGAAAGATCGTTGGAATTATTTGATCAATTATTTAATGGTAGCAATTTGTATGATTTAGTTACGAAAGATTCAAAGGCTATTAAACGATTTGATTCTGCTGATAAAGAAATACAAGAATCATTTAGAAGTGTAGAGGAGTATATTAATAAAAATGGCAACAAATTAGAAAAAGAAGCGTTAAAGATATTTAAAGAATTTACAGAAGAAAAAAAAGATGAAAGCATTAAAGATGTAACTAAAAATGTTGAAGAATTAAAAACAAGATTGGAAAAGTTAATTAAAAAAAATAATAAAAATGAATAATTTCTAGGTACACTTTTAGGTACACAAGCCCTTATAAAATAAAGACTTTAATATTTCATAAAACTAGTCAAATTAGAACTAGGTCGCCCCCTGAATAACTCCAATCCATATCAATCCAACATGTAAACCAATCGTAAACCTCTGTAAAAAAGATACGTAAAGTACGTATTTTTTTTATTTTTTGTAAGGAAATTTTTATAAAGGGTGCGTTCTATATATATGAGAGGTGATAATAGGTGAAAAAATATGACTATGTCTTACAAACTAATTCTTATGACTGTGGCATTGCATGTTTACAAACAATTTTCTTACTTCATAACAAAAGAATTAATAGAGCATCACTTACGTCTTTAATAAATAAAGAGAAGTATGGTGTATCTATGTATGATTTAATTACATCAAGTAAATCTCTTGGACTTAACGCACTTGGTGTATCAGCAAAGATTGATAATATGAAAGATAGTTTACCATGTATTGCTCATACTATAATTGATAAAGAGATGTATCATTTTATAGTAATCTTAGAAATTCATGATGATTATATCTTAGTAATGGATCCTAGTTATGGGTTAAAAAAAATAGACCGGTCAGTATATAACTCTATAACTACTAATAAGTATATAATATTTTCTGATATTAAGTTTAAAAAGATTAAGGATGTAAGACTAAAAAACATAATACTTAAGATATTTTCTTTGAATAAAGGAATAATATTTAAGAGTATAATTTTATCTATAATTTATTCACTTTTTTCATTAGCATTTAATTACTACTTATCTACCATTGTATCTGGATATACTAAATCGTTTAATTATCTTTTGATAGTATTTATTGTTTTTATAAATATAACAATATTTAAAACATATATGTATTTTCAGAAAAATAAATTGCTAATAGAAATTAATAATAATATAGATGAAGAAATAACTAAAACCACTTTAAATCACTTATTATACCTCCCATATGATTATTTTATTGAAACAACATCCGGAGAGATTGCTACTTTTATATCTGATATAGAAAACTTTAAAGATATAATTAGTAAAATACTAATATCTACTGTTTTAGATGTAATATTTATTATCTTTATTTTAATCTATATATCTTTTATAAATATATTTTATGTAGTAATATTTATTATAATCATTATAATTCTTTTGATACTTTCACTTAGTTATCAACAAAGACTTAACCAAAACTATAAGGTTTTAAAAGATAAGAAAATAAAGACTTCATCTTATCTTTATGAGTCATTGACTTCTTTTAATACTATTAAGAACTTAAGTATTGAAAATAAAGTAATAGATAATTTAGTGAATAATAATAGTATTACTTTAGATAAGAATAAGAAGTATTTAAAAGAGTATTATAAGTTTGATTTAATAAATAATTATTTGATAGATATGTTTTATTTACTTGTAATAATAGTATCAGTATTTATAGTAAAAACAATAAATGGTAGTATATCAAGTACTATATTAATAGGCAATATATTTTATTTGTTTATTGGTTTACTTAGTAGTGTATATGAAAATATTACAATGAAAAAAATATATAAGACATCAGTAGATAAAGTATTAGATATATTAGAAATGAATAAAGAAGAGAAAACAGATAATAAGTTTAATAAAATAAGAGAGATAGTGTTTAACAATGTATCTTATGTAAAGAATGATAAGACTATTATTAACAATCTTAATTTGAGGTTAAAAGAAAATGAAAACGTTTTTATAACTGGAGATTCTGGTATAGGAAAGTCTACGATTATAAGGTTACTTCTTAGAAATCATAAAGTTACTAGTGGTAAGATTATGATAGATAATATTAATATTAATGATTTAAGTCTTTCTTTTATAAGAGGTAATATTACTTATGTTAGTCAAAATGAAACGCTTTTTCAGACTACGATTAAAGAAAATTTAGATTTAATAAGTAATTCTAAAGATAAGCAATTACTATGTTGTAAGACAACTCTTTTAGATAAGACATTTAATACTGATAATTACTTAAATATCTTTTTAGAGGAAAATGGTAATAATGTATCTACTGGACAAAGAAAGAAAATAATAATAGCTAGGGCTTTATTAAAAGCAAAAGATATATTAGTTTTGGATGAGAGTTTTAATGAAATATCAATCGAAGAAGAAAGAATGATACTAAAGAATATTTTTAATAATTATCCATATTTGACTGTGATATTAATATCACATAGACAAGATAATAGTGATTTATTTGATAAGATTTATAAAATAAAAAGGAGGAATGTAAATGAAAGAATTAAATAATAAAGAGTTAAAGAATACATTTGGTGGTATATCAGTATGGGCAATAATTGGAGCGATAGCGGCATTTATTTTTGGAGTAGGAGCATTAGATGGGTACACAAGACCGCTTAAGTGTCATAAATAGTAGTGAATTAAAAACTACTTATGGTGGTTTAAGTATAACTGCTTCGCTTATTAGATATGCTACTCAAGCTTTTAATACTATATATGATATAGGAAGAGGATTTGGTTCTTCACTTAGAAGAATTAAAAGTAAGAACTTATGCAAGTTTTAAAAGAAAAATTAGAGAATAAAACAATACAAACTATTTTAATAATCTTGTCTTTTCCCTTATTAGTGCAAGTTATGTACTATGTATATAAAATGGGTATGATTTATGGAACAATAATTAGAAAGCTTTTATGTATGTAGTTTCTTCTTTATGAAAACCTCCACTTTTAGTGGGGTTTTTATATGGACATTTATATGGACATTTATATAGACATTTATATAGACATAGTTATTTATAAATAATAATGTCTTATTTAGTTATACTTTCTTTGAATTTTATGTTATCATATTTATATAAGGGTGATATTATGACTCAGAATGAAATAATAAGTAAGTTAAAGACTAAAGAAAATGATATTATTAATAAGATGGATAGGCTTGGTTATAAGAATGAATATATAACTACCTCCGATAGAACCATTAAAAGTAATAGGATGTTTAATGAGATAAAGAGTAATTTTAACTTAGGTTTTTTAGGATATTATTCCAAAGATTTACATAATATGTTTGATAAGTCTACTAAGTATTCTTTATATAAATATATGCCTTCTTCTGTCTTAGAGTATTATTATACATTTTTAGTGCATCTTGAAGATTATATAAATGATCAAGGATCACTTGATTTTTATGATGATAAAGTTGGTATTAAAAGATATGCTTTATTACAAGGAGAACATTATAAGAAAGTATATAAAGATGAATACAAGAAAAAACCTTTTACTCATGTTGAACAATTAAATAGCAATGAATATTTACTTAAGATATTAACAGAGAAGTTAGAGTTATTTGGTTCTTATGATGAAGATTTTATTAAGTTTAAAGTAAATGAATTATCTAATGTACTTAATAGTTATTTGCCTAAGTATTATAGTAATAAAAAAGGATATGGTTCTACCATTGGTTGTATAAATAATGCATTTTATCAAATGAAACAAGAAGAAATATTAGAAAGATTTAAAGCAAATAATGTAAAAGGAATAGACTCCATTAATAAAGTTATGGATAAGAAACATTTACTTTATAGATTAGTGGCACTTTATTATGCAGATAAATATAAAGATAAGTATTCAAAAGATGATTTTGTTTTATATTTAAGTAAAATTTCTAGTATTAGTCATATGTTAAAAGAAGATTTTGAAAGTAAATATGAAATTGATCCTTATATAGATTTATTAGGCTTGGCAAGAGAATATAAGAATAAGGATGATAAGAAATATAAATTATCCAATAAGAAAGAAGAGATACTTATTGATGATGGATATCAACAAAATATGTTTGATATGTTAAGTAAACCAAAAACGAAATAAATAGTACTTGAAAAAGTACTATTTTTGTTATAGAATTAACTTATAAGAAACTATGGAGGTAAAACTATGAAAAACAAATATTCGTATGGGGGGGGGGCAAAATACTAGAAAGATAAACCCCTTATTTAAAGATATAAAAGAGTATAATAAATATCTATTATCATTAATAGGTATTTTTGTGCTATTACTTTCAGGAATTATTTCTTATAATTATACAAA
>CAKOQD010000010.1 GCA_934101185.1 uncultured Bacilli bacterium
GTACTACTTTCAAACTTTATTTGTATTTCTTCTGGTGTATTTGTATTAAGATAAGTATATGTATATCTTGGTATCCATACCCACATTGTATTAATATCACTCATTGGTATTGTAGTTCCTGCACTTGCTTTTAAATATGTATCTCTATTTGTACTTGTAACTGTTACTGCATTAGCCCACATCTTATTATCATAATCGTACCATTGATTATTTTTATCTGCATTATTACTATCAGCTTTCTTCCAACTATCACTAGCACTATCATAATAAACTGGTATCATATTACTTGTTAAAGATGGCTCGTTTGCACCACTTTTATCCAAATTATTTATTACTATTTCACTGAAGTATTGATTTGCTTCAAGTTTTAGTTTTAAAAATATTTGTTGTTCTGATATTTCATCTAGGTTAGCAGATTCATCTATCCATAATCTTAGTTTATATGTATCTTTTTTACCAGATTTTAATTCTTTTTCGTTTAATAGTTCATTTAATTCTGATAGAGTTAGTGGTCCAATTTCTTTACCATTTATTTCTAATCCAAGTTTTATTAGACTTTTATCTAATAATGTTCCTGTATATGATGCTTTACTTGTTTCATCATCTATTATTAAGACTTTATATTTTGCATTAGCACTTCCAGAGTTTTCTACAGTGAATGTGTATACTTCTTCTTGGAGTAATCCCTCAACATCAGACATTGAACTAAGTCCTAAATCAATACCTGTTGATGGCTCTTTCATTATTACTTCTAGATTACCTAATTTTACTACTTGTTCATTTGTATCAGTAAATGTTCCTGAAAATATTGCAAATGATTGACCGGTTATAATTAGGCAAAGAGCAATAAATCCCAATATAAATGATATTAAACCTAGTTTTATATTAGTATTTAAATTCTTAAATTTATCAAACATGTTATTCACATCCTTTTATAAAGAACATAGTTTATATTCTAACTATTAAAATAATAACACATTTTTATAATTTATACAATTTATTATATAAAAAAAATATCAAAATTAATTGATATTCTTTATAAAACAGAAATAATATACTATTAAAATTAAATTATATATAAATTATATTTTATTTAGAATGTGGTTGTTTATTATTAAATATACTAAATCTGCTTGTGTGATATTATACTATAAATTTTTAATTTTATCAATATTTTTATAATCATTTAATATATAAGATGCACTTACTACTATATCAACATTAGTTAATTTGTCAATGTTACTATCATTTACTCCCCCATCTATTTCTATTTTAGTAGAAAGGTTTCTTCTTATTATTTCTTTTTTTAATTCATTTACTTTTTCAATAGAATCTTCAATAAAAGTTTGTCCACTTTTACCAGGTTCTACACTCATTATTAAAACCATATTAATTTTATCTAAGTATTTATATATTTCTTTTACATCTGTATTAGGTGTTAATGATACACCAACTTTTAGACCAAATTCTTTTATTTTATCAATTACTTTATCTAAGTTTTTTATTTCATAATGGACTGTTACATAATCTATATTATATAAATAAATCTTTTCTATATATTTTAATGGGTCATTAACCATAAAATGAATATCATTTTTTTTAGTAGATAAATCTAAGTATGTAGTTAATTCTTTTATAGAAAGATTTTTATTATCTACAAACTTTCCATCCATTACATCAAAATGTATATAGTCAGTATTTGTTTTATTAAGTTCTAAAATAGTTTTTTTATAATCTTTATCACTTAGAAATGATGTTGATACTTCTTTCATAGCTACCTCTTTTCTATAAACTTTTTATAATTATCATATCTTGATTTTAATATGTTTTTGTTATTTTTTATTACACATTCTTTCTCATTAATGTGCATGCAATCTTTATAAGGACAATTATAACTATTAAATTCTATGAATGAATCTCTTATTTGTTTATCAGTATAACTACTTAAGTCAATAGCAGAAAATCCCGGAGTATCTAATACTTTACCACCAAATAGTTGTACAAGAGTTACATATCTAGTTGTATGTTTACCTCTTCCTAAAGCATCAGATATTTCATTTGTTTCAAAATTTAGACTCTTATCTAATTTATTCATAAGAGAAGACTTCCCTGCGCCTGTTTGACCAGTAAAGACAGTTGTTTTGTTTTTGAATAGTCTTTTTATTTTAAATAAATTTGTATTATATACTACTTTATATCCAATATGTTTGTAATATTTTATTACTTTTTTTATTTCTTTTAATTCTTTGTTATTTAGTAAATCTTTTTTTGTTAAACATATTACTGGCTCTATATTATTTATATGGCATATTACAAGTAGTTTATCTAATAAGTTAGTAGAAAAATCCGGTTTTTTTAAACTAGTTACAATAAATGCTTGATCTATATTAGCAACACTTGGTCTTAATAGATTATTTTTTCTAGGTAATATATTCAATATATAATTATTATCTATATCGAATAAAACATAATCCCCAACTTGGAGAGTTATGTTCTCATTCTTAAACTTACCTCTTGCTTTACACACATATTCTTTATCATTATGTAATACAAAGTAATCATTACTTATTATTTTTATAATTTGTCCTTGCATAATTGCTCCTTATTCTGTTTTTGTATCAGTTTTTGTATCTTCTTTTTTATTTTCTTCAGTTTTATTATCAGTTTTATTATCAGTACTTGGAGTATCTACTCTTTTTTTAGCAATAGTTATTTTAAGAGTGGCTCCTTTAGTAATAACTGTATCTTTAGCTCTACTTTGATCAATTATTGTACCTTCATCATAATCATTAGTTTCTTGATATTCTTTCTTTAGAGTTATTCCTTTTTCTTTAGCCCATTTTTCAGTTTCTTCGACTGTCCAACCTTCTTTTACTATATCAGGATATTTTTCTAATACTCTAGGTATATAAAGAGTTATTTTATCATCTTCGGTTAATTCTTCTCCGGCTTTTACAGATTGATCTATTATTTCTTGTTCATCATATTTTTTATTATCACTAACATCTTTTTCTTCAACAGTTACTGTTATACCAGATAGTTCTAATTTAGTTTTTACTTCGATATAGTTTTTACCGGTATAGTCTTCGACGACTACTTTAGAAGTACCACTTGATACTATAAGAGTTATTTTAGTACCCTCTTTTATAAACCTACCAATTGATGGACTAGTATTTATTACTTTACCTTCTTCAATGTCTTTTGATGGTTCTTGTTTTAAGTCAACATCCACTTCAAAACCTAAATCTTTTAATTTCTTTTCAGCTTCTTGAACTGTGTAATTAGAAACATCAGGTATTTTTATATCATCTGGTTCAGTAAGTTTTGGTAAAATGATAAATACAAATGCTAGTATTAGTAATAAAGCACCAAACACTATACCAAGTATTATTATCTTTTTATTTTTCTTTTCTTCAGTTTCATCTTTTATTTGACTTACTAAACTATTGTCTATATCACTTGAATTAGTAACAACAGAATTATCTTCAAGTATACCTTCATTATATTTTAGTTTTCTTACTGGTTCATTTAATCTATCTTTATCTAAACATGTAGCTAAATCCTCATGCATCTCATTAGCATTAGCATACCTATTCTTAGGATTTTTAGCAGTAGCAGTTTTTAATATATTTTCAATACTTTGAGGTATTTCAGGATATTCATCTCTTATATTTGGAAATGGTTCTTTCAAATGCTTTAATGCTATTTCTACAGCATTATCACCACGAAATGGAAGAACTCCAGTAAGTAGTTCATACATCATTATACCAAGTGAATAAACATCACTTTTTAAAGTAGCACCTTTTCCATTAGCTTGCTCTGGTGGAAAATAATGAACAGAACCCATCGCAGAGTTTGTTTGGGTAAGTTGTGTAGCATTAAGTGCCATAGCAATACCAAAGTCTGTTATTTTTATTTCTCCATCATCTTTTATTAATATGTTTTGTGGTTTTAAATCCCTATGAATAATTAAATTATCATGAGCAGCACCCATAGCACTAGTAATTTGTAACATAATGTCTACTACTTCATGCACAGTAAGCTTTTCTCTTTTCTTTAATAATTGTTTTAAGTTCTTACCAGGAACATATTCCATAACTATATAATAATCGCCATCGTCTTCTCCTACTCCATAGATTTGTACTATGTTATGATGAGAAAGTGATGAAGCAGAAAGAGCCTCTCTTTGGAATCTCCTTACAAATTTTTCATCAGTTGCAAGGTCTCCACGTAATACTTTTATTGCAACTTGTCTTTTTAATATATTATCAAAAGCAAGATAAACATTAGCCATCCCGCCTTCTCCGATTGTTTTTAATATCTCATATCTATCATCTACTAATTGTCCTTTTACTATCATTTTATCAACACCCTTCTTATCTTACCATATAAGCAACTGATATATTATCATTGCCACCCCTGTTATTAGCTTTTTTAATTAATTTAATAACTTTTTCCTCAATTGAAAGATCTTCAAGCAAAACATGTTGTATTTGTTCTTCAGTAAGCATTGTAGTAAGTCCATCAGATGATAAAACTATTCCTTCAATTTCCATATTACAATCAAAGATATCTATTTCAACTGGATCATTTATTCCAAGCGCATTCATCAAAATATTCTTACGAGGATGATTCCTTGCTTCTTCTTTTGTAAGTTCTCCTGCACTAACAAGTAAATTTACTAAAGTATGATCATATGTTACTTTATGTAATTTATTATCTTTCATAACAAATCCTGATGAATCTCCAATATTACCAAATAATATATAATCATTTGTAACAATGCAAAGTACTAAAGTAGTACCCATTCCTTTACTTTCTTGGTGTTCATCTGTATATTTAAATATTAAACTATTTATTTCATTAACACTATTTCTTATCCATTCAACAGCATCTTGCTTAGTCATTTTAAAAAAACTTTCACTAAATCTTTTTCCTAAATAACTAATTGCTATTGATGATGCAACTTCTCCGGCAGAATGTCCACCCATTCCATCCGCAACAGCCATAAGAGTAGCATTATCACTATTTGTAAGAATAATCACACTATCTTCATTATGATCCCTTACCAAACCAGTATCAGTTAAATAAAATGTTTCCATTCTATTCCTCCTTTTTAGATCTTAATTGACCACATGCAGCAGAAATATTACTACCGAATTCTCTTCTTATAGTAACATTTATACCTTCCTTTTTTATTATATCATAAAATTTCATAATTGTATCTTTTTTACTTCTTTTATATAAAATATTACTGTTTTCATTGTAAGGAATTAAATTAATATAACAATTTATTCCTTTGATTAGCCTACATAACTGTCTAGCATGTTCTTCTTTATCATTTATATCCTTTAGTAATATATATTCAAAAGTAACACGACGATTAGTACTTTTAACATAATCCTTTACCGCCTTAATTAGTTCTTCAAGTGGATACCTTTTATTAATAGGCATCAAAAAGTTTCTTAACTCATCATCTGGAGCGTGCAAACTAATTGCTAGATTTACTTGATATGGAAGTTTACTAAACTCATATATTTTAGGTACTATTCCACATGTAGATACAGTAATATGACGAGACCCAATATTAAGTGCTTTATGATGATTTACTATTTTAATAAATTTTACTAAATTATCAAAGTTATCAAATGGTTCACCAATACCCATGATTACTATATGAGTAATTTTTTCTTTAATTAACTCTTCAATCATCATAATTTGAAGAATCATTTCATAAGCACTTAAATTACGTACCTTTTTTCTTCTTCCGCTTTCACAGAAACTACAACTCATATTACATCCTACTTGACTAGATATACATAAACTAAGCCCATAGTTATGCCTCATTAATACACTTTCTATATGTTCTTTGTCATTTAGTTTAAATAAAAACTTAGAAACATCTGTATCAATTTCTTGGCTTACTATCTCTAGTTTTTCTATAGAAAAAGACTCTTTAAGAAGCAAAATAAGATCTTTACTTAAATTAGTCATTTCATCATATGATGATACCCTTTTATCATATAACCATTCAAATATTTGAGAAGCACGATATTTCTTTTGATTATTATCTATTAAAAAGTTTTCTAACTCTTCATAAGTTAAATTATATATATTTTCCATATTTTCCCCTCAAAATAATTATATAAAAAATAAGACACTAAATCAAGTATCTTATTTCCCATTTTTAGAAAGATTGTACAGCCTTTTTACTTCTTTAGGCGTTAACATTCTATACTCCTTAGAAGACAATCCCTCAAGTGTTAAGAAAGCAATTTGTTCTCTTTTTAACTTTAATACTTCATGATTAACAGCTTCAAACATCCTTTTAACTTGATGATTTCTTCCCTCATGAATTATTAACTCTACAATCGATGTATTTGTTTTCTTATCATATTTTTTTACTCTTACTTTAGCACGTGATGTTTTAACACCATCAATTAAAACCCCTTTAGTAAGTTGTTCTATTTCATTTTTAAAAAGTATTCCTTTTATTTTAGCAATATATAATTTATCAATCTTATTTTTAGGATGCATCATTAAATTAGCAAACTCTCCATCATTAGTAAGAAGCAAAATACCAGTAGTATCATAATCTAATCTTCCAACAGGATATATTCTTAAAGTAGTATTAATTAAATCAGTAACTACTTTTCTTCCCTTATCATCTTCGGTTGATGAAACATATCCTCTTGGTTTATTTAGTAAATAATATACTTTATTCTCTTTAGTAATATGAGTACCTTCGACTACTACATCATCATTTGTATCCACTTTATAACCCAACTCTGTAATAAGCTTACCATTTACTAATACTTTCCCATCTTTTATTAACTCTTCAGCCTTACGACGAGATATATAACCAGAGTTAGCTATTACTTTTTGCAATCTTTCCATAAAATCACCAAGTTAATTATACATATTTTTCATCAATTAGTCAAAAAGTTTTGAAAAGAAACTTTTAATCTTAGAAAATAAACTCACCTTTTCACTAGTTTTATATATTTTTTCTTGATGTATTAAATCTTTATCTAAATATATTTTTATATCTTTATTATCATTATTTATATTAATAGTAAAGTTTATTTTATTTAATTCATCATCACTAAGTGGATATATAAAATCATTTTTAATATATAGTTTATCTTCTTTATACTTAGAGTTAAAATCATCTTTATCTATTAGTTTTACATTTTTATAGTTATTAAATATCTCATTATATAAACTTATATGAGTATCATAATCATATTTATTATTAACCGATGCAATAACTACATTTAAATCATTATTACTAGCACTTGAAACCACTAATCTACCAGCATCTGGTGTGTACCCTGTCTTACATCCTGTTTGTTTATCATACATATTTATAAACTTACATCTATTATACCAATCATAAGTCTTATTAGTACTCTTAGTAACATAGTGATTGGTTTTAATTATTTCTTTAAATAAATCATTTTTATATGAGTAAGCATAAATGTAAGCAAGATCCTTCATTGTTGAATAGTTTTTACTCTCATCATCTAACCCAGTAGGATTTTGATACACAGTATTTTTTAAACCTAGTAATTTAGCTTTCTCATTCATTAGTTTTATAAAGTTTAATTGTCCTCCGAGATGTTCTGCGATTGCGGTTGCAGAATCATTTCCACTTCTTAAAAGAAGTCCATATAAAAGATCAAGCATTAAAATACTTTCATTTGGTTCAATATATGTATTAGAACCATACATTTTAAGAATTTCACTATTTACTTTAACAACATCAGTAGGATTAGAGTTTTCTATTGCTACGATTGCAGTCATTATCTTTGTAGTTGATGCAATTAATCTTTTATCATCAGGATTTTTACTATAGAATTCTCTTTGTGATTCTATATCCATTGCATATAAAGATTTAGAGTCAATTGATACTGCATTAATACTAATAGGAATAAATAAAAAAATAAATAATATTAATAAAAATAATTTTTTCAAAAGTATCACCAATTAATAATATGAAAAATATGAGTAAATATACTTTTAAGACACTCATCTTCTCATAAGAATTTTAAAGTATCTAAACTCAATTAAAAATAAAAAACCATCACCAAATTTCAATTTGATAATGGTTTAAACAAGCATATTTACTAAAACATATAACGAGGATTAATACTATATTCTAAATACTCTTGGTGGTTATCAATAGATTTCTTTAGTGATTCATTCGTAGCATGTAATTTATTCTTTAATTCTTTTAATTGATCATTAGTTTTGCATTCTGCTACTTCCATAATCAAATACGTTTTGTTTCTGCTTTCTGCTCTTGGATCAAGGAATTTTTCTGCACAATATATAGAAAATTTATACATTTCTAATAATATTTCTATTTTATTTAAAACAGAAAATTCACTACTTGCAATATTTTCAATTGCTCTTTCATATTCTGCTTTTGTTATCGGATTACTTACTTCTAAAACTTTGTACTTAGACTTACAATCATTTAATAATGATTGATACATCATATTATTATGTTCTTCAACTTCTTTTGAATATACACTTGCATCAGAATTTGTATTTTCTTTAGCATCTAATTGTTCTATTTTTCGATCTATATCTTTTATTAATCCATTTATATCAGAAACATTAGTACTTAAATTATTTGTAAGGAAAGGATTACGCATATCAATACTTTCTTTTTTTGAACGAACAAACTCTACTATATCAAACGTTTCTATTTTTTCTTTTTGAAGTAAAGGAAATTCTACATTCTCATCTTGAACAAACTCTATCAATTGTTCTTTTTCTTCAGTATATTCTTCATTATCAATTACTAGTTTTATATCCTTTTCTACTACTACATGATTGCTTAATTTTTCTATATATTTTCCGTATTTTTCTATTAATTCTTCATAAGAACGAGTTGCAATTTCAAATTTAATATTTCGTGAAACTCCAGAACTTAGCATATCACTTAATTCATTAACTCTTTCCAAGTCATCAATATTATCTAATACAAAATTAAATTGATTTTGTATTTTTGAATTTACTAATATTGTAAATAATTGTTCAATAAACATAGTTGCAACATTGTTTATATATTTGTTTTCATCTCTAGCAATAACAAAAATTGCAGTTGGTTTAGTTAAAATATCTTCATAACTAAATGTAGTTTTATTAAGCAAAGTACTTAACATTTCTCTAGTTACATATGTTCTTAATTTTTGTCTTGCAACTGATATTATACCACCTTTTGTTTCTTTTGGAGCAGAAATTGTAGAGGAAGCAAAAATATAAGATTGAGAATTTGGATTTTTCAATTTAAAATATTGTGTTACGTAGTCGTTAACACTATATTTATTATCAGTTGAATTAAACATTGAATTAACACTACTTAGGTTTATTTCATTATCTTTACCATCTTCGAATAGTCCAAGTACAATACCAGTATAGAAATCAGATGAGTTATTTGACCAAAATTGATCTACTTCTGAATCATCATAAAACATTGCTTTGGCTTGTTTTTCGATATAATTTATTGCTTCATCTACTTTACCATCTTTATATAAATTATATGGATATTCTAAAGGATTCCATCCTTCACTTTTACTTAAATCTCTTAAATTTAATATAACAATATTATAGTCTTTACTCTTTAAATCATCATAATATTCTTTAATATATTCTTCTTTGGAATCTAAAACTAATAAACTTTGTTTCTCATCAATCATTTCCCTAACTAAAGGAAATAACACATTTGAAGTTTTACCAACAGATATATCTCCCGATACAATTAAATTTTTCTTATCACTAAGAATTCTTTTTAATATTTCTTTTTCCATGTTTCCTCCTTAACACCCTTTCTTCAGGTGTTTCTTTTATTTTCTTATTTTCTTTATTATTAATTAATTCTTCTTCTAGTATTTCCAATCTTTCACATTTTAAACTAAGTAAATACATCCTTTCATGTAATTCTTGTTTCTTCTTTTCTATTATTTCACTGTTTAAATTATTCTTATAAAGAACAATTTCTTCTAACGTAAAATCTAATGATTTAAGTAATTTAATTAATTCACACTCGATAACATCCTCTTCACTATAATATCTATAATTTGTAAACTCATCTATTTCACTAGGTTGTAAAACACCGTATTGATCATAAAACCTAAGTGTCCTAACAGGGATATCTACAATTTTTGAAAACTCACCAATTTTGTACATATTATCTACTCCTTTTAAAAAAGTATTTCCTCCTTCCAATTAAAGTATAACATTTCAGTCATATGTAAAGTCAATACCCATTTTAATTATTGAAATTTATACTGTAAACATAATGTTATTTTAATAAAAGAATTATACCAGCGCATACTTCTTTATTAATTATTTATTGTAGTACTTAAGATCATATTCTTTTGATGCAGTTATTCTAATTACTTGATTAGAATTCTTATAATACTTATTTGATTTAGTCACACAATACTTTTTATTACATTCTATCTCAACATATCTTTTTTCACCAGGATAATTATTATCATAAACACCAATATAATAATGATTAGGATTTTTTATATCTTGTACCAAACTAATTGCATTAATAGCATGAAGTCCACTGTTAAATTTAGAAAATATAATCGGTGCTTCTTTATTATTTAACCTAGTTTTTAGTATATTTATAAAACCTGGTCCACTCTTATAAGTGATTTTTTCAGTTTTAAACACAGTTCTAAGCCATGTACCCAAATCTGAACCAGATGAATAATATTCAGTATCATATTGTCTTATAAAACCACTATATATTGCATTAAATAATTGTTTATCACTATTTTTTATAGAAGAAGTTTGCATCTTATCTTCATTTAATTGTATTGTTTCATATTTAGAGTATGTAGTTCCATATTTTTTTATTTGCTCTTTTTTACTTAGTTTAGCTTCTCCAGTCACAAAATCATACAACTTAGATTTTGTTATTTGATCTCTATATTTTTTATTATATTGAATCTTATCATTATTTACAAAATATAGATTAGATGGTTTCTTTTCATTAAACAAATCAAATCCAAAAGAATATTTTAAAGCATTTGTTTTAAATTTATAATTATATAAATTATCATATTTAGAAAAATACGTATTCTTCAAATTATATGCATATGAAGTTTCATTTCGTGCTGTTTTTTTAGATGCAGTAAGTGGTAAATCTTTACTATAATACAACTGAGCAAAAGTAGCCATTCCAAAACAATGTCCACCAGTTGATAAATTTGATCCATAATTTGCAAAAGAAAATCCATTCTTATTAACGATAAATCCAGAGTCCGCTAATAAAACACCATCAGTTTTTGAATCATTATTTAAATCAACTAAATTATCATTGATTGCTGATTCAACATTTTGAAATAGTTCAGTTAATCCTTTAGACTCACTAGAAGAATAAAAACCACATCCAGTACTGTTAGAAATATTCGACAAATACTCATTTTTTTCACTCATTCCAATTCCAACTGAACATATTTTAACATTATTTTTTAATGCTTTTGTTACTATTTTATTAACACTATAATGTAGTTTTTCATCAAGTCCATCAGTTAAAATAACAATGTATTTATTATCATTATTATTTATAAAATCATCTATTCCTCGATATAGGGCATTTCCTGTATTTGTACCTTGTTTTTTTGTATAAAACTTTCCAAACATAGTATCAAGTTTACTTTTAACTTCACTATTAGAAGTACCCATTTTTGCCACATTTACATAATCACTTCTGTATTCAGAAAGACCAAATTTAAAGTTTTTATTCGATAAGTTATTTATTAAATTTTTCGTTACTTTAAAACGTATTCCTGTAGCATCATAACCTGGCATTTCAACAGATTGTGTATATTTCAAATTCGTTATCTTTTCATACTGTTCTTTTGTATATAAACTCCATGAATTATCTAAAATAAATAAAACTTGATTTCCGACTTTTTTATTTATTTTCTTTTTGTCACCAATAACATAACTAGAAAAATGATTAATTGTAGCAGTTAAATTTTTCTTTTCCTTATTTATAGTTGTTTGTACTTCATCATAAGTTGCCTTATCCGAATTATAATAATATATTGATAAATCATCTTCATTTAACTCATACTTCTTAAGCTCATCTTCTGTATAAGGGATACTAATATTTGCAGAAATTAATTTTCCATCAGTATAAAACGAAAATAATTTATTAATCATTCCAGTTTTATTACTAATTTGAGTATCATTTGTAACATCTACTACAGTACTAGCAATATTACCTGTTCCCTTAATTGAAAGATCAACATCTGAAGAAGTATATTTATATGTAATTTCTCTATTTGAATCTAATATTCCATCATTTTTTGAATCCTTTTTTAATGGATCAAGTCCAAATTCTATTTCGTCATAATCGTTAAGGCCATCCGAGTCAGAATCTTTTTTTGATGGATCAGTTTTATATTTATATATTTCATCATAATCACTTATTCCATCCATATCTGAATCTTCAAGTGAAGGGTTGGTACCATATTTATTTTCTTCATCATTTGATAATCCATCACCATCTAAATCATCACTTTTAAATAAAGTACTTTCTTCTGATGTCAATGATAAATCATCATTATCTTTTACATTTGAAATTACCGTGTAAGTTTTATCTATTTTCTTCCATTTGTATGATACTGATATTTTACATTTTCCAATTGAATCAGATAAATCCCAATCAATTTCTAAATTATTATTTTTTAAATTTCCACAAGTTGTCTTAAACTTCAAATCTTTTATTTTATCTTTTTGCGAAAGTACAATACCTAATTTAACATTAGTCTGAGAAACATATTCTAAATTAATATCAGAATACTTATCATCCCATTTTAAATTACCTGTATTGTTTTCAAATAAACAAAAAATAACCCCTAGTAAAATAAGTAATAAACTTATAATGAATACTAATTTTAATGTCTTCTTATTTATATTAATATTCTTAAATTTTTCATTTTGTATTATGTTCATACTTTCATCTCCTATAAAAAAGCAACTTATAATTAGTTGCTTAAAATAATCAGTTGTGTAAAATCAAGTAATAACCAAAATACACTACTATTATAATACTAATTATATTATAATAATTATACTAAGTCAATTACATTATTTTACTGGAACAATTTTTTCTTTACCACCCATATATGGTTGTAATGCTTTAGGTATATTAATTGTACCATCTTCATTATAATTATTTTCTATGAAAGCAATCAATCCTCTTGGTGATGCTAGAACAGTATTATTTAGTGTATGAACATAATATGTTCCGTCTTCGCCTTTTGTACGTATTCCAAGTCTTCTTGCTTGAGCATCTCCAAGAGTTGAACAAGAACCTACTTCAAAGTATTTTTGTTGTCTTGGACTCCATGCTTCAACATCACATGATTTAACTTTTAAGTCTGCTAAATCACCTGAACAACATTCTAATGTTCTAACAGGTATATCTAGACTTCTGAAGAATTCTACTGTATATGACCACATCTTATTATACCAATCCATTGATTCTTCTGGTTTACATAGTACTACCATTTCTTGTTTTTCAAATTGATGAACACGATATACACCACGTTCTTCAATACCATGTGCTCCGACTTCTTTTCTAAAGCATGGTGAGTATGAAGTAAGAGTAATAGGAAGAGTTGCCTCTTTTACTATTTGATCTTTAAATCTACCTATCATACTATGTTCTGAAGTACCAATTAAGTACAAATCTTCATTTTCTATTTTATACATCATAGCTTCCATTTCTGTAAATGACATGACTCCTGTTACAACATCACTTCTTATCATAAACGGTGGGATGCAATAAGTAAATCCTTTATCAATCATAAAGTCTCTTGCATATGAAAGCATCGCAGAATGGATTCTAGCAGCATCTCCCATTAAATAATAGAAACCATTTCCACTAGTTCTACCACTTGATTCTTTATCAAGACCATTTATACTTTCTAATATATCAGCATGGTATGGTATTTCATAGTTTGGTACAACTGGTTCACCAAACTTTTCTATTTCAACATTGAAATTGTCATCTTTTCCAATCGGTACACTATCATCGATTATATTAGGTATAATCATCATTTTTTCTTTTATTTCTTTTTCTAGTTGTTCTTCTTGTTCTTCAAGAATATTCATTTCATCAGAATATTTAGATATCTCATTTTTTATAGCTTCAGCTTCTTCTTTTTTACCTTCACGCATAAGGTTACCTATTTCTTTAGCTTTTTTATTTTTTAAAGCACGTAAATCATCACCTTTTTTCTTACAATCACGGAACTTCTTATCCATATCATAGATTAAATCTACTACTTCAAGTTTTTCATCTTGAAACTTCTTTTTGATGTTTTCTTTTACTAAATCTTTGTTATTTCTTATTAAATTAATGTCTATCATATTATCCTCTCCTTTTAAAATAAAAAAGAATGGTAAGGAGTCATAAAGACGGTACCATCCTTTGTTTAACTTAATTTAATAACGGTATAAACCGGGAATGATTAATTCCACTTTAAGAGTAGATTCATAAAAGATTACTAAAAGTTCTCACCAGCCACTTTCTCTCTATTAAGTAATTGCTCTTATTACTTGTCTCTTAATAAATGCTTTATGTATTAATTCTAGCAAATATTAATTATTTTGTAAATAGTTTTTTAATATTTGATATATCATATTGTATTTAATTTATACTATTTTAAAAGTAACATAATCAAATTACCAAGTATTAAAGTAAAACTAAAACTAGATAAATATAAGTTTTTTGTATATTTAAATATTTTTTCTTTTTCTCTTATTATATTTTTTATATTAATAATTATTATTATTAATAAATAAACTAATAATAAAACAATTCCTACTAAGTAAGATATTTCTAATATCTTAATATTTTTTATATTAGTATATATCGATAAAAACATTAATAGTACTAAAAATATTATAAATAGTACTTTTACTACCCTATTCTTTGATTTTGGAATGTGAACTTCTTTTATATATTTTATCATTAACTCAAAACAAGTAATAAATAAAATAATTGCTATAAGAATATTACTTATATTGTTAACTCTATTTACTTCATATGTTAAGAGTCCTAATGAAAGGGAAATTAATAATATATCTAATAGAACTCTTTTATATTTTTCTAATTTCATTTAAATATTTCCTCCTTTGGCATGTATTCAAATATTAATTTTTCCTTTGTTACTGGGTGATAAAATTCTAAATGATAAGCAAAAAGTGCAAGTTGTTTTCTATCTTGCCTACCATATCTTTGATCTCCATATAAAGGATGTCCAATATTACTTAGTTGAACCCTTATTTGATGGTGTCTTCCTGTATATAAAGTTATATCAAGTATTGATAAGTCATCTTTTTCTTTTAATACTTTATAATCTAACTTAGCATATTTTCCTTCTTCTTTTGCAGTAACAACTGAAGAATTATCATCTGTTTTTTTGATATAGTTTTCAAGAGTACCTTCTTTTTTAGTAAAAGTTCCATGAACTACCGCTAGATACTTTTTAGTAAATTTATCATCTTTTATTTGCTTTGAAAGTCTTGATGCTGCTTTTGAAGTTTTTGCAAATACCATTATACCACCAGTTGGTCTATCTAATCTATGAACTAGTCCTAAATAAACATTACCAGGTTTATTATATTTTTCTTTTATATAATTCTTTATTATAGTCAACATATCTAAATCATTAGTATTATCACTTTGAGATAGAATATTATATGGTTTTATTACAACAATTATATGATTGTCTTCATATAAAATATTTAAATTATTTTTCATATCTTGCACATACTCCACATGGTAGCACTAATCCATTTTTTGATTCTATTCCTAACTCTTCATAATATATCTTACCAGTATAAATACTTCCTACAGTTAGTTTTAAAATATTTTCCATTACTATACCAGATAAATTAGCAGTATAAGAATTAATTATAAAGAATAATGGATCATCACTTAATATCTCTGTACATAATTCTACTAGATTGTATAAGTCTTTTTCAATATCCCATACTTCATTATTTGAGCCTCTTCCATATGATGGAGGATCCATTATTATAGCATCGTATTTATTACCCCTTCGTATTTCTCTTTTTACAAATTTCACTACATCATCCACTAAAAAACGAACCGGTTTATCTTCAAGATTAGAACTTTTTACATTTTCTTTAGCCCAATCTACCATACCACGTGATGAATCAACATGAACAACACTTGCTCCAGCACTTAAGCATGCAACGGTTGCACAACCGGTGTATGCAAAAAGATTTAATACTTTTATATCACGTTTTGATTCTTTAATCTTTTTAATCATAAAATCCCAATTAATACTTTGTTCAGGAAATATTCCAGTATGTTTAAAACCCATTAATTTCACATTAAACGTTAAATTATTATAGTTAACAGTCCATCTATCAGGTAACTTTTTATAAGTTTCCCAATATCCACCACCTTTATTACTACGATGGTAATGAGCATGCGCTAATGACTTATTAATTTTATCTTTCCATATTATTTCAGGATCTGGTCTTAACAAACAATAATTTCCCCATCTTTCTAGCTTTTCTCCATCACTCATTGAAATTATTTCATAATCTTTAAAATTATTTACTACTAACACAAATATCACCACCAAAAGTATAGCATAAATAAAGTTCTTTGTAAAATGTTATAAGAACAAAAAAAAGGAATTACTTTCCTCTTCTTCTACATAAATATTTTTCATAGTTTGTTATATATAAAACATGTGTTGACATAATTGGTTTATCACGCCAAGATACACCCTCGAACATTGTTCCACCGATGACTCCTACTGGAAATGAATCTGGAATTAAAGCAAATTCATATTCAGGATACATTGCTTGTTTTTCAGCAAGTACTTTGTTCATTGCTTCTTTTTGTTCTTCTTCTGAACCATCAAATATATATGCATCTAGTACTGCACCATTTTCATTAACAAAAATATCATGCACATCATCTACTTTGAAATGACTTGGAACAAACTCAGTAATAGGTTTTGTAATATAAACGTCTTCTGGTCCAATTTCATCCTTTGATGCACAAGTATAGAAAAAATCTTGTCTAGTTGATAAAGCTCCTTCTAAAAGATCGCTATCGTATTTAAGCATACAATTAACACTATCATAACTCATATTATTTTCCCCCTTAAATTTATGACGGCTAAATTATAGCACATTTTTTCGGTTTTGTCAATATTTAATTATTTTACGTTCATTAAAAAGATTTTATTACACACAAAAAGCAATCAATACGATTGCTTTTTGCATAGTCTTTTTATCTGCTTGCCTAACATTAATAAAAAGGATTATAATAATCTTGAAGATTATGAAAATTATTATTAATCTTTAATGAAGAGAACGATGAAGTTCTCAATACGTTAAGCGAGGGTGATGAGATAATAAAAAACTACATTAAATACTCAAAAAATGCTAGTGAGCAAAATGAAGTAATTGGAATGTATTTTCTTCACTTGCACATACATAATATCATAAATATAGTACTTTATAAAAAGAAAATGATTCTATTTCATATCATTTTCTTTTTCTTTTATTTCTTTAATTTTTTCTTCAATCATGTTTCCATATTCAATAGAATTATCATAATGAAAACTTATTTGAGGCATTTTTCTAATTTCTATTCTTTTCGAAAGTTCTATCTCAATAAAGTTAGCAGCTTTATTTAATGCTTTAAGTGTTTCTTCCTTAAACTCAGGTTTTAAAGTTGTAAAATATACTTTAGCATAAGATAAATCATTTGTAACATCACAACCAGTTAGAGTAACAAATTTTATATTAGGATCTTTTACTTCTTCCATAATAATATAACTAATTTCTTTAGTAAATAGACTATCTAGTCTTTTAACTCTTACACTCATCTTTTAATTTCCTCCACAACATATGCTTCGATAATATCATTTTCTTTTATATCGCTAAAGTTTTCTATAGTTATACCACATTCAATACCTTTTTTAACTTCATTTACTCTATCTTTTCCTCTTTGAAGCGATGCGATGTTTCCATCATACACAACAATGCCATCTCTTACTACTCTTGCTTTTGAGTTTTGTTTAATAATACCATCTTGAACGAATGATCCCGCGATTGTACCAACTTTTGAGAATTTGAATAGTTGTCTTACTTCAGCAGTACCAGTAACTTTTTCTTCATATTCTGGATCTAACATACCGAGCATTGCATCTTCTAATTCCTCAATTATTTTATAAATTACATTATGTAATCTAATATCAGCATTATATTCTTTAGCAATTTCCATTATTTTATTACTTGGTCTAACATTAAATCCAATTATAATAGCATTCGAAGCATTAGCAAGTACTATATCACTTTCTGTAATAGTTCCTATTCCACTTCTTATAACATCCACTGTTACACCTTCAACATTAATTTTAGAAAGTGATTGTTTAATAGCTTCTTCAGAACCTTTTACATCTGTTTTTAAAACAACATTAATACTTTTTGCTCCCTCTTTTACTTTACTAAATAAGTCTTCAAGAGTCATACCTGAACGATTAGTATTTGCTTCTTTACTTCTTAATTTTCTTTCATCCGCTATCTTCTTTGCTTCTTTTTCTGTTTCAAATGCCATGAAACGATCTCCCGCAACTGGAGGTTCATTAAGTCCAGTTATTTCTACTGGTGTAGATGGAAGAGCTTCAATAATATCTTGTCCCTTATCATTTTTTAAAGTCCTAATCTTACCATATACATTTCCCACTACTACAGGATCTCCCAATCTTAAAGTACCATTTTGTATTAAAATTGTAGTAACAGAACCAATATTTTTATCCAATTTAGATTCAATAACTGAACCAGTAGCATATCTATTAGGATTAGCTTTCAATTCACTCATATCTGCAATTAATAGAATGTTTTCTAATAATTCATTAAGCCCCATTTTAGTCTTAGCACTTATCCTATTTACTAATGTATCCCCACCCCATTCCTCAGGAGTAAGACCACATTCAGATAATTCTTGTAATACTCTATCAGGATTTGCATTAGGTAAATCCATTTTATTTATAGCAACAATTATTGGTACTTTAGCAGCTTTTGCATGATCAATTGCTTCTTTTGTTTGAGGTTTTACCCCATCTTCAGCAGAAACAATTATAATTACAATATCCGTAACACTAGCACCACGAGCTCTCATTTGAGTAAACGCTTCATGCCCTGGAGTATCTATAAAAGTAATTAATCTATCATTTACTCTTACTTGATAAGCACCAATATGTTGAGTAATACCACCAGCTTCTTTATCCACCACATGTGCATTTCTAATAGCATCAAGTAATGAAGTTTTACCATGATCTACATGTCCCATTATTGTAACTACTGGTGGACGTGCTATTAAATCTTCTTCTTTATCTATTATTTCATATTCTTCAAAATTTGCTATATCTCTTGTTTCTTCTTTTTTCAATTCTTTTCCATAATCCAGAACAATTACTTCAGCAGTAGAAAAATCTAGGCTTTGATTAAGAGTAGTTAAAACTCCTAAATCAAATAGTTTTTTTACTAATTCTGATGCACTTACTTTTAATTCATCAGCAAGATCCTTTACAGTCATATTATTTTTATAAAGAATTACTGAATCGTCATCATTATTTTCATTACTAGCTAATTTTTCTTTATGTTTATAAATATTTTTTTTAGCCTTAAGATACTTAGAATTATCATCTTTTTTAATTGGTGTATCTTTCTTTTTCATTTTAACTACTGATTTGTCTTCGATAGTATTTATTCTTAAATCTTTTTCCAACTCATCATCATCTAAAATCTCTTCTTCAATTATTTCAATATCTTCAGTATCTTCATCATTAGATATTTCATTGTCTAATAAAATAATATCATCCTCAGATAACATATCATAAGAATCATTACAATCAATATCTAACTTTTTACATAATTTTAATATTTCCTC
The DNA here is from genome assembly GCA_934101185.1 of uncultured Bacilli bacterium. GTDB lineage: Bacteria > Bacillota_I > Bacilli_A > RF39 > UBA660 > JAEDJI01. The sequence continues at coordinate 19,994 of CAKOQD010000010.1, forward strand.
AACTGTTTTATTCACGTCATTCGCATATTCTAAAACACTCATCATATTATCACCTCATTTATTTATTTTTAATGGGTTAATAGCAAATTTATCTTCTTTTCTTCTTAGAGTTTTCTATTTTTGAAAATTCATACGCTAATCTAAACCTATCACTATTCGATGGAAGAGCAAATACTTTGCAATCTTCAAGTGACTTAACTTTATCCTTAAACTCTTTTAAAGTCTTTTTACTATCAAGCTTATTTATAACTTCTAAATCATTATTAGATAGTATAGATAACACTGTTTCTTCATTATATCTATAAGAACTCATTACTCTTTCTATATTTTTAGAATCGATATTTTCAATATACCTATTATAGTTATAAGTATTATCATTAATATTAGCAGACACATGTATCTTTCTAAACTTATGTGTTTTTAATTTTTTACTCTTTAAATGATAATTGTATATTTTTAGATTTTCAATTCTTTTCATAATTATTCCCCCACGATTTTTATAAGTTCATCATATATAGTATCAGGTATTGTAGCATCTAGGTGTCTTTCTAGTTTCTTAGACTTTCTAGCAAGATTAATTACTTCGATATCTTTTTTTAGGTATGCTCCTCTTCCATTTGCTTTACCAGTTATATCAATTATAATTTCTTTATCTGGTGTTCTAACTACTCTTATTAGTTCTTTTTTAGGATATTTTTCTTGTGTAATAACACAAGTACGCATTGGTATTTTCCTTACCTTCATCTTATTCACCTACTTTAAAACTATGCCCATTTCCTTAACTTGTTCACTATTTTTTACATCTATTTTATATTTAGTAAGACGTGATGCAAGTTTTACATTTTGTCCTTTTTTACCAAGAGCAAGTGAGAAATCATCTCCATCTGCAATTGCTAAAGCCTCTTGCTTTTTAGGATCTAGTATAAAAACTGATAAGTTCTTCGCAGGACTTAAAGCATTTTTTATAAACTCTTCTTTATCTGTTGAGTATCTTATTATATCAAGTTTTTCTCCAGATAATTCTTTCATTATTCTAGCTATTCTAGAACCTTTTTCTCCAATACAGCAACCAATTGGATCAATATTAGCATATTCAGAATATACTGCTACTTTACTACGTGATCCTGCATCTCTTGCAACTGCATAAATCATAACAGATCCATCAGCAAGTTCTGGTATCTCAAGTTCAAATAATCTCTTAACAAAATTATAATGTTTTCTAGATAGTAAAATAACTGTTCCTTTAGGATTACTATTTACCTTAGTAACATAACATTTAACTGAAGAACCCATTTCTATTTTTTCATTTCCTATTAATTCAGTTTTAGGAAGAATACCATTAGTTCTACCAAGATCAATATAGTAATTTCCTTCGTCTTCAAGTGATACTATTCCTGAGACTAATTCTCCTTGTTTACTTTCAAACTCTTCGATTAAGCTATTTCTTTCTGCTTCCCTTATTTTTTGGACTACTACTTGTTTTGCAGTAGCAGCAGCAACACGACCAAAATTATCTGGTGTTACTTCTGTATCAAAAGTATCTCCAATTTCTTTAGTTTTATCCCTTTTTGAAGCATCTTCTAAAGATATTTGTGTATCAGGATCTTCTACTTCTTCTACTACTGTGATGTAAGAATATATTTTTATATCACCAGTTTCTCTATTAATTGTTACTTTTGCATTTGTTTTAGAATCAAAGTTCTTTTTATAAGCAGAAAGCAGTGCAAGTTCCATTGCTTCGAATATAATATCACGATCAATGTGTTTTTCTTTTTCTAATAAATCTACTGCTCTTAAAAATTCTTCTCCTTTCATATTAATTACCTCCTTTTTCTTTTGATGATACATCAAGTAAATATTTTCCTTTAATAAAATCATTTTCATCAAGCACTTTATTAATCACTTTTGTTGCTTCGACTACTCTATCAATATTAATAATTTCATCACTATCTAAAGTAATATAAAGTGTCTTTTTAAAATACTTAATATCATCAATCCACATATTTAATTTTTTAAGTGGAGTTTCTAATGCTTTCTTAATATTTTCCATAATACCTCCAAAATGAAACAAAAAGTGGGAGTTTCCCACTTCGTTGTAAGTTAATTATATCATATATTATTGAAAAATAAAAGTATTTTTGAAAAAAACAAAATTTTAAATTTTATATTTTTAACAATATATATTGATTATAGAAGGCATAATTCAAAATACTTGTAAATTTAATAATATAATTTGATAATAAAAACTAATTTTTTTGATTCAATCCTTCTTTTTCTTTTAATAATTCTTCATAAGACTTATATTCTTAACTCTTTATATATGTTTTTGATCCAATCATCATTTCTATCAAGTCATATCACAAAAGAGGTTTTTAATTATTTCTTTTAAAAAACTTATCACAAATTAAATCAATTGTTGTATAAAGTACAGCATATATTATCGTGGTAATAGCAACCATTTTAAAACTTATATTTTTGGTTACTAAATATGTTATTATCGTATATAAAACACAAAAGATAATTGTACTCATCAAATATTTTATCCATTTTTTCATACTTCTTCTCCTTATTAATATTATTCATATCTATTTTTTAAACGCTTTTAATGCAAAGCCTAAGCCAAGACCAATCATAGCAAAAACGTATCCTAATAAATAACTATCAAAAACCATTCCTAGTGAATTACCTATAATAAAGCCTCCGATAATTAACCATTCCGTTTTATCATTTTCTTCCTCTATTTCGATTCCAAGTACTTTATCAATAGAAAAACCTAGTAAGTTTGCTAACTTTTTTAAACTATCAACATCAGGTACTGTTTCTCCTGTTTCCCATTTAGAAACAGTTTGTCTTGCAACATTTAATTCTTCTGCAAGTTGTTCTTGAGTCATATTTTTTTCTTTTCTTTTTTCTAGTATTATATTATTTAACTCCATTCTTTCACCTCCGATAAAATCATAAATTACAAATATATTTAATACCACCTATCAGAAGTGGAATCTTCGCACCTTATTTTAACATTTAAATAATTACTTATACAATCTTAAAACTTGATATTGATATTTCTCATCATTTTCTGTATATCCAATTGAAATACCTTTTCCATTATTTGAAATCTTACCAGAATTGTTTTTAGTTTTTGCATCTTGTATTAATGTATCAATTTCAGAATCAGTTATTTGATTATTATTTGCTTTAATTAAATACTTAATATAAGAATCAGCATTTTTTTCATATTTACTGTTTTTATCTACATGTAAAAGCATATAGTTTACAATCTCAGTTGTTTTATCATTGGTATACTTTTCTGGTACCACCACCAAAGAGATACCTTCGATTAAACCATACCAATATTGATTATTACTTTCAGTTAAATAATCTGTTGATGCTTTATTTAGTGTACTATTGTCTGCTACTTCAGTGTTAAACTTAGCAACTAAAACGTCAACAGTTTCCTTTTCTACATAACCATATTTTTCTTGTGTTTTTTCCAGATCCTTCTTTGCTTCTTCTAAATCTGATTTACCACATGCAGTTAAACCTAATGCAATAACTATGCATATCAAGATTATTAATATTGTTTTTTTCATATTTTTCTCTCTCCTTTTTTATAAATTACATTTTATTTTTTGATTTTAACTTTCTATATGCGATAAATATTCCAACGATCCAAAACAGTAAAGAAAATATTACTAGCATATATTCTTTTTTTACTATAGCTAAATAATCCCAATAAATAAGAAATCCAAAATAGTATATAAAAAATGATATTGTATTTACCTTACTAAATGTTTTAGCAATTTTATCTTTATTAAATATTAAGCAAACATTCTTTATAAATAAACTAATTGCAAACATCAAAAAAGGTATAATTACTATTCTTGTTAAGTTACTATTTGTTATGATTAAAATGTATGTTAAATATATTGATGCTACTAACGATGCAATTATTTGTTCTATAATTCCTATATTCATCTTTTACCACCATTTATATTTCTATATGTATTATATCATAAAAAACTATATTTGTTTTAAATAAAAAAACCTAGAACTAGTCTAAGTATTTTATATTCTTAATTACCCATTAATATATCTTTTAATACTTTTAGATAGAGTTTAAATATATTTAGTTTATTTATATCTTCTTTGGCTACTAAATCTATTTTACTTACTATTTTATTATTCTCTTTTATTTGGAACTCTCCAAGCACTGTATCTTTTTTTATTGGATAAACAACATCATAAGTTTTTACATCATATGTATATTCTTTTTCTTTATCTTGTTTTTTATTAATTATAACTGCATCATCTTTTAAGACTAAGTCTATTTTATCTTTTGTTGCTTTTTCTAGAGTTAGTTGTCCTACTACATCATTCTTTTTCTTTATTATTTTAGTTTCATATTGATTAAATCCATAGTCTAATAAATCCATAGTCTCTTGATTTCTTATTTTAGAATTAGGAAATCCTAGAGTAACCGCAATTAATCTAAGTCCATTTCTTTTAGTAGTCACTGTCATACACGATCCTGCTTTATCTGTCATACCTGTCTTTAACCCATCTGTTCCTTCATAAAACCTAACCAGTTTATTAGTATTAGTGATCCATGTTTTATTATCAGTATTTTCTCTAATATAACTCTCATAGTTCTTAGAGTAATCAAATACTTTTTCATGTTTTATTAATTCTTTTGCTATTATTGCCATATCATAAGCACTTGAATATGCCCCATCTTCATCTAATCCTGTACTATTCTTAAAGTATGTATTTTGAAGTCCTAACTCCTTTGCTTTTTTATTCATTTGACTTACGAATGCTTCTTCAGTACCTGATACTCGCTCTGCCATTAAAACCATTGCATCGTTAGCAGAAGCCATTATTATACCCTTTAATAAGTCATCTACCGATATTTTCTCACCTGTATCAAGCCATATTTGAGAACCCCCCATATTCTTTGCATTTTCTGATGTAGTTAGTATTTCATCAGTTTTTAATGCATTCTTTTCCATTGCTTCGAATATTAAAATTAAACCCATCATTTTAGTAAGAGATGCTACTTCATGAGGTTTATTTGCATTTTTATTATATAGTACTTGTCCAGTTGATGCTTCGATTATAACTGATGAAAAAGCATCTGGTGTTAGATCAACATCTTTAGAGTTTGTCTCAAGAGCATAGATATTTATTGGTAATAGACTAACTATTAATAACAAAATTATTATTTTTTTAATAATACCACCTCAGTTAAAAATATGACAAATAGATTTTTTTAGACTTATTTTTACTTTATTTTAATATACTTTAGTGGTAATATATACTTAAGGAGGAGTCATGAAAGTTGTTAAAAATGTATTGATTATAATTTTTATATTTACTTGTCTTTTTATAGCACTTAAATTAAATGGTATTAGTTTTTTTAATAAGAATAATGATACAATTGATGAGAATATAGAAATTGAAAATACTAAGTATAAAGATTATAAAAAATGTAAAGATTATGATTTAAAAAATATAGATAGGTACCTTCTATATAAGGAAAAGAATGAAAAGATTGATTATTGTGATATTGTAACATATGTAAATATTGGACTTGATAATAAGTATTATACTAATACACAAAAGACTGATATGTCTTACGATAATCTTATTCTAATGAATAAGTATTTGTATTTAGATAAGAATTATATACCTGATGATTTAGAAGAAATATCTAGTAAATACTTTATATATGGTAATAGTAAAGTTAGAATGATGAGAAAAGAAGCTAAAGAAGCGTTTGAAAAATTATCTAGTGATTCTATTAAAAATGGTACCCCAGTATATGGACAATCTGGTTTTAGAGAATACTCTAGACAAAAAGAGCTTTATGATTATGCTGTTTCCACTAGCGGTGTTAAAGGTGCAGATAAAGATACTGCAAGACCAGGATTCTCAGAACATCAAACTGGACTTGTTATAGATGTTTCCTCTACTAAAGATGGAAATATGCTTACTTTTGATAAGACTGAATCTTTTAAATGGATGAATGATAATGCCTATAAATATGGTTTTATACTTAGATATCCTAGTGATAAGGTTGATATTACTGGTTATACTTATGAATCATGGCATTATAGATATATTGGTGTTAAGGCTGCGACTGATATGCATGATAATCATAGTGATTTGTCTTATGATGAATACTATTATAGATATATAAAAAAATATTGATTTTAAATCAATATTTTTATTTACATAATGGTGATCCCTCAGGGGTTCGAACCCTGGACCCACAGATTAAGAGTCTGTTGCTCTACCAGCTGAGCTAAGGAACCAATTAATATGTTATAATCATAACATATTTTTTAAATTTTTGAAAGTACTTTTTTTATTTTTTTCTAGTTTTTATCTTTTTATTAGTACAATCAATTATTATTTCATTTTTTAAAGTAGAAAGCCTATATTTTTTTATTACCTTATCCGCGATAACTATTTTATCATTTTCTAAATCATATAAAAACCCTTTTTTACTTATTATTTTAATCGATAATAATTTATATAATGTTTCCATATCATTACCCTTTAAATCCAAATCAAAATATTTTGATATATTAGAACATATTTCACTTATTTTATTATCTAATATAAGATTCTTTCCATCTTCATCAAACATATATATATCAAGACCATTTTTCATTACAAAAGTACCATTTATAAAATGTCCATCGTCATATAATGGAGATATTACTTTTTTATTATTTTTAAAAAAGCCAACTTTATTATTCTTCTTTACTTTTTCATAGATTATTAATTCATTTTCATCACTAAAATCATTAAAACAATCATTCTCTAATGCATTTTCAATTTTATCATACTTTAATACTTTCTTAATATTTTCTTCAATTATATTTGGTTCAAATACTAAATAGTTTTCTAAATCTTTTTTAGATAGTTTTTTTCCCTTTAATACATAAGTATTAGTTTTTTTAATCATTTTCAATCACCAGTTATATATTATATATGTTTTTATATGTAAAGTAAATATATTAATTAGGAATATTTGCACAACTTGTTATATTATCATACTTTAAATCATTAGATTGTTCTTTCACTTGACTCTCAGTACCTATTATACCATTATTCTTTGAGTCTCTTATACATACTCCGATATTCCCATTATCATATATTACTTTTGCTTCCACTATATCATTATCCCAAGCACTAGTTTTTAATTTTTTTTCTAATAAATTAGAATCTACTCCTAAAAAGTCATATGTTTTATTTGTTATTTCATCATTTATTTCTAGGTCTCCTAGAACTGTATTTATCATGTTTTGCGCAGTTACTCTAGTTGCATCTTGTTTTGATTTCTTCACATAATTACCTACCATTGCACTAGAAATAGATGCAAGTATTCCTAGTATCACTATTATTGCTAATAACTCCACTAGTGTAAAACCTTTTTTATTCATAATATTATCCTCCTTAGTATAAGGATACAATAAAAAAAGACTGTTTTCAAGTCTTTTATTATTATTTAAATCAATATAATTTCTTTTCAATTCTTTCTATTACTCTTGAAGGATTATCCAAAAAATCTTTATATAACTTATCATGTTTTTTAATCTCTCTTAAAATTTGAATTTCTTCTTTTGCCATATACATACTATACTTATCATCTTGTTCTGCAACTACATAAGTATCATTACCAATTAGATAACTTAATTCTACATCAAATATTTTAGTTAGTTCAATTAAATTTTTAGTACTCGGTGTTTTCATACCTTTTTCCCATTGACAAATACTAACTTTCGAAACATCGATTAGTTGTCCTAATTCTTCTTGAGTCATATTCTTTGCTTTTCTACATATTTTTATTCTGTCTCCAAGAATCATATTTTCACCTCATGCTTACATTATAAGGAAATATACCTTATAAAATGTCGATATTAACCGAAAGTTAATTTGTTTTTTTATGACAAAAGAAGACAATTTATGCGTTGTCTTCTTTTGGTTTACTAGACAAGAAACTGACTTTTTCTGCGATTACTTCTTTTTTGTATACTTTTGAATCATTTTTTTCATATACTGATGTTTGAATTCTTCCTCTTACTCCGAGTATATCACCTTTTGTACAATATTCTTTAGTATTTTCCGCTACTCCTTGCCAAAGAACACAATCAATAAAGTCAGTTTCGTACTCACCATGAATGTTTTTGAAGTTTCTTGGTACTGCGAGTGTTATTATACTTCTTTTGGTGCCATTTTCATTTTCCAAAACCTCTGGTGTTTTCACTAGTCTACCTACTAAAATTACTTGATTTAACATAAAATCACCTCCCTTCACATTCACTATAAAACAATAAAAAATACTTGTAAAATGACCATTTACAAGTATTGATAATAAAAAATGCTTCAATTTTTAAAATTGTCTTAAGTGAATTTTTAATTTTAATATTTATATTGTTTTTAAACTCTTAATATTCAATAAATTTGTTCGTTTTACAAACATTTACAAATGTTTACACTTTATTCTACATATTTCTATTTTTTGTTTTGTTATATTATATTAGGTGATTAATATGCGTGTTAAACTATTTGATTTAGAAAGCGAAAAAGATTTAGAAGAAGAAATGAATAATTTCTTAGATGATGATATTGAAGTAATAGATATTAAATATCAAGTAGCAGTACAAATATGTGGCGAGGAACAAATATATTGCTTTTCTTCAATGATTATATATACAAAAAAAGAAGACTAAATTAGTCTCCTAATGGATTACCATTTGCATCTTTATCTATTGTACCAACAAGTATAAGAATTCCTTCGATCAAACCCCAAGTACTCGATACAAAGTATAAGAAACCAAATGATAAACAAGTAATTAAAAGTTGAGCAATTGCTTTACCTTTATATCCTAAATAAAAGTTATGTGCTCCAAATCCTCCGAGTAAGATTCCAAGTAAGCCTGCGCCAATTCTTGATTTTTTTTCTTCCATAAATCCTCTTATTTATTACAGTCAGTACAAATAGAACCTTTATTTACTAATTCCATTAAAGTACCAAGTTTAACTTGTAATCTTTCTTTTTGTTCTCTATTCCAATATTGATCAGGTGTAATATCTTCTTTTATATCAGATGTTTCACTATCATGATCAATTACCTTTCCATTAACTACAAAAGCAACATATGGAACATAAACTCTTTCTTTACCTTCATCTGTATAAGCAAGTTTACCTCTTAATAACTCTACTATTTCTTGATACTCTTTAGTATTTTTTTCTCTATCATTTTTAATATTTAAATAATAGATCTTTTCCATTCCTTTTTCCTTAGCAGTTTCATTCAGCATCTTAACATATGCTTTACACCAAGGACATTCAGGAAATCCCATATATACAACACCTGTACCATTTTTTAAGATATCTACCACTTCTTTAGCATTTCTATAAACAAATGGATTATCTTCTCCAACTGAATATTCTCTGTCAAACTTCTTTGCATCATTTCCATTAAATATAAAGAAACCTGCTACCAACGCAATTACTACTAAAACTACTACTGGTATAATAATTTTTAAACTTTTTTTCATTTTCAATCCTCCTTAATATATGTATATTTTATCATATTAAACTTATAAAAATCAATATATTTGTAAATAATATAGTTAGATTGGGTGATTATATGAATTATAATAATATTAAAAATAAAATAAAAAATAAATATAACAATTCTTTTGATGTTAAGTTTAATGATTTTAATAATATTCATTTAATATATATTGATTCTTTATGTAATTCTAATATAATTAATGAAACTATATTAAAAAATGTTGTAATAGATAAAGATTTCAGATCTATTAAAGATGTTATTACTAATTCTAATACTATTGATATTAAAAACATTGATGATGTTTATAACTATTTAGAAAATGGTTTTTGTATAGTTTGTTATAGTAATGATATAGTAGCAGTAGACACTAAAAAGAATCTTTCTAGATCTATTAGTGAACCAACAATTGAACAGACAATAAATGGTCCAAAGGATTCTTTAAACGAAGATTATATGACTAATATTGGACTTATTAGAAAAAGAATTAAAGATGAATCACTTACTATGATTGAAAAAAAAGTTGGTAAAAAATCTAAAACTAAAGTAAACATCATGTACTTAGATGATATAGTAGAAAACTCTTTAGTGGATGAAATAATTAAAAAAATAGATAACCTAGATCTAGATTATGTACTTGACTCTTCTTTTATATCTCAATCTATTATATCCAGTAACAATGTCTTTCCACTCGCTGAAACATCCGAAAGACCAGACTTAATATGTATGTCTCTTCTCGAAGGAAAAGTGTGTTTAATTGTAGAAAATTCCCCATTTGCTATTATAATACCAACTTTCTTTGTAGATTTATTCCATTCTCCAGAAGACTATTATCAGTCTCCAAAAAACGTTACATTTACAAAGCTTATAAGATTACTTGCTTTTTATATTGCAATAATCTTACCTGCTTTTTATATTGCTATTACTACTTTCAACCACGAAACCATACCGATAACTTTAATAATTAATTTTGCTGCCCAAAGAAACGGTGTTCCCTTCCCTACATTTATTGAAGCTCTTGGTATGATAATCATTTTTGAAATATTAAGAGAAAGTGATTTAAGAATGCCATCAGTATCTGGTAATGCTATAAGTATACTTGGTGCAATTGTTTTAGGAGACGCTGCCGTAAGCGCAGGAATTGTCTCTCCAATTATGGTTATTATTATTGCAATTTCTTCGATATGTAGTTTAATGTTTTCTAACGTTGCAATGGTTAATGCCATAAGATTATGGAAAATAATATTCTTAATATTTGCATCTTTCTTAGGAATAGTAGGCTTAGTTTTTGCATCTTTCTTATTTATAATCATAATAAGTAGTTTAAAGTCATTTGGAAAACCATACTTATATCCAGTTGCCCCACTTGGTAAGAGTAAAATTAAAGATTCATTTATCGTACCAAAAGTAAGCGAATTAAAACAAGATCCTATTCTATCAAAAGATGAGGTGATAAAATGAAAAAAATTATAACCCTAACTATATTATTGATATTTCTATGTACTGGATGTACATACAGTGAAATAAATGACTTAGCAATAGCTAATTCAGTAGGAATTGACTATGAAGATGGCATATATACAATCACTCTTCAGATAATGGATTTAAATACTGAGAACAATAAATCAAGTAACATTGATGAAAACACTTTAATGTATGTAGGCAAAGGAGACTCCATTCCAACCGCAATTAGAAATATATCATTAAAATATCCTAATACGGTTTACTTAGGTCATCTAGAATTAATGGTTATAGGAAAAGGAATGGTAGAATACGATATTGAAAAAACGTTTGATTACTTTATGAGAAGTCCTGAAGCTAGATCTGAAACATATCTTTTGATAAGCACTAAATATAAAGCAAATGATATTCTTGATACCAATAATGAAAATAAAGAATCGTTTCCAACAAAGGATATAATTACAACAATCGAAAATAGTACCAAAAGAAATGGTAGAATAAATGAAATTAGTATGGAAGACTTTATTGCTAATAATTTAAAAAAAGGGATAGATCCCATTGTACCAGTCATAAAAGAATCAAAAAATCCTAATAAAGACTTTAAAAATACTAAAATAATAGGAATGAGTGTTTTCAAAAACAATAAACTAATAGATATTTTAGACGATAAAGCAATAATTGCTTATAATATAATTAATAACAATTACCAAGACATAATCATAAATACTAAATATAAAGATGATAAAGCATCAATTATTTTAATAAATCCAAAAAACAATTTTAAAGTAAAAATAAATGATAATGAATTAAATATCTATATAAATATAAATACTGATGCCTACTTAGTAGATGGAAATAATATAGAATTAACAGATGATAAGTCATTAAAAGTTTTAGAAGACTCTCTAAATACTGAATTAAAAAAATATGTAGATAGTCTAATAAACTTTTCAAAGGTGAGTAAAACTGATATTCTAGGAGTTAAAAACAAAATATACAAATTCTATACAAATAAATATGATTTATATAAAAACTCTAATGTATATGAAAGTGCTAATATAAAAGTTAATACAAATGCCAAACTATTTAGATATGGTAATTCAAATACAGGAAATTATGGAGGTCATAATGAATAAGATAAGTACTAGAGAAATATTTACAGTATTAGTATCACTTTTTATACTTATTTTCCCCATGGTTGCAACACAAATAATATTAAATAAAGGAAATACTTCTTCTTTATTAGCCTTAATAATTGGTTTTGTACTTGGTTTAATTCCTCTTTATATCATTATATATTTAGGTAATAAATCAAATAATAAAAGTATATTTGTATATAATAAAGATAATTTTAAAATATTAGGAAGTATAATAAACGCGCTATATATATTACTATTTTTATTTTTATTATTTGTTCTATCATATACAATTCTTAATTTCACAATCAATCAGTTATTAATTAGAAACTCATATTACATAGTAGCTTTTATATATTCATTTTTAATCACTTTAGCAGCATGTAAAGGAAAAGAAATTATTTGTAGAGCATCAATTATTCTTTACTTCCTTTTAATGATATCTGTAATCTTTGGATTTATTATGTTAATACCTGAAATTACTCTTGATAATATACTACCTATTATAAGTACTGATTATAAAACAATTATTAGTTTAGCAGTTACTATTCCTAGTTATTCTGTTCTTTTGTTTATATCTATTTTATGTTTAAAAAAAAGTGATATAATAGACAAAGAAAAGCTTAACAAAACAATAATAAAAGCCTATCTAACAGGAGCATTAATAGTATTAATATTCTATTTTTTTATAATCGGAGTATATGGAATAGAATTAGCATCAATTTATATATATCCAGAATACTATTTATTTAAAAAGATTAATTTATTTAACTTTATACAAAGAGTAGAAAATATTATGGCTACATCATTTTATATCAGTTCCTTTTCTGGTATATGCTTTATGATATATTTTATAAAAATTTATTTCAAAGATACTTTTAAAGTAAAAGATAAAAATAAAATAAATATATTTATCTTTGTATTAACTATTGCAATATCGTTTTCAAGTACTTTTATATTTACCCATTATAAAATGCAAATATTAATACTTAAATTTCCATATATTTTTGGTTGTATATTTATAGTACTAATAATCAACTTTTTACTTTCAGCAATAAAGAGAGACAATAATTAGTCTCTCTTTATTTCATTTTCTTTAGGTACTGAAATAGTATTATTTAAAGATTCTGGTTGATACTTTATAATATTTTGTTTCTTTAATGTTTGGTATATTGACGGCGCTCCAATAAATGAGAAAATTGAAACCCATATTGAGTCATATATTGATAACTCATAAAACCACATTGCAAATGGTATACCAAATACAAATGATGTTACAATATTTAGTATCAAAATATGACATTCTTTTTTTACACATTTAAACTTCTTACATTTCTGAATAAAAGTCATTTGAATTATTGAAAACACCATACTTATTAATAATATATTTATTAATTTATTTGTTACTAGTATATCCATAGATACCTCCTGGAACTTAAATGGATTATAACCACCCTATTTTTTTAATTTAAGTTCTATAATATAGTATTAATAAATATAATTATTGATTAATGAAAAAAAACAAAAAGTTATATTTTTTTGTTTTTAATATTATATTAATTTACTTGTGTTTTCTTATGTGAATCATCTTGTTCTTGTGAATTATAAGTATCTATAAATTGCGATACTAATTGTCTTTTTTTATTATCGACAACAAACCTTCCAAATTCCTTAAAGTCACCACCAGCATCAACAAGCGCTAAGAAATTATCTATATCAAAACCGTTCATATAATTTCTTTGAAATTGTAATGATAATCTATAACATTTTCCAGGATGTATTTCATAACCAAATTCTGTCTCTTTTCCAGATAAAATAATTTGTTTATCCGGATTATCTTTATATGCTAATAAATCAACACAATAAATATAGTCTAATATAAATAATAGTTTTTCAAAATCGTAAGGTAATTTATACTTTTCTTTTGCTTCATTATACTTTGCTTCCAATTTTTTTAATCCATCGTTATTATTATACAAAAAGTTTATTGATACAAAGTAATCTTTTGACACATCTAACATAATTGCTAGTTTACTTAACAAAGCATCATACATTTCATAATTATGCAAATTTGATACAATCGTTCCATTATCAACCATTCTTAAATCATCAGATGGTATTAACTTTTCTTCAAAAGATACTCCATGAATTTCTGAATAAACTTTTTCAGCAAAATATTGTGTTTGAGCTTCCATTATTAATCTTCCAATATTACTATTTTGATTAATTCCAACTTCATTATTTAATGGGTTTGTTTGAACTGCATGATGTAATTCGTGATAAACTGTAATTTCTCTAAGTGGTTCTTCTAAATTATTACGTATATATATTGTTTTTGTGTTGGGATCTCTAAAGCCTTTAGTATCAGGTCCATTTTCTAAATATACTCTATGATTTTCATCATAAAACAAAACTTTACTTGCATATTGCATAGCATTATTTATTAAGTTTTCTAATTCAATACCATTAGGAATTAAATTATCTTTTACTAAAACATAAAAATAGTTTGCAAAATATGTCAAAGTTTGATCATCTAAATTATTATTTTTGCTACTAATTAATTTTTTTATTTCTTCGTACATTATTGCATCCTCCAATCACATAAAGTACCAAACAATTATTTTGTTTCGCAACTATTATATAACAAAAAAAGTACTTTTTCAAGTACTAATCAATTTTCTTTTTGATTACATAAGTATCTTTATTATCAACATCACGATCAGTATATTCATAATAAAAATTACCAAAATAAATACTTTCTAATAAAAGTGCAATATCTTTTTGACCTTCACACATTCTTATATTTAAGATATCATACTTATTAAGTAAGCCTTCTAATTTTTCCTTATCTAAATTACTATTTAAAGTAACGTTAATCTTAGAATTATTTTTATTAAAATATACCCCTAAAGTAATATAATCTTCATTGCATACAAAAGAATATATCTTTTTGATGTAATCTTTTTCATCAAATAAATATGTAGAAGTCTTTATACTATCTTCAGCTGGAGTACTCTTTTCCTTTTCAAAAAAGAACTTATCACTATAAAAACTCATACTTATTTCTTCCTTACTACTAAGGTCTTTTAAATTAACTTTATTACATAAAACACCATTCTTCTTTGTTTCAATAAATAATACTCTAACATTATTTTCCTCATCAAATAAATACCCATTATTTAATTGCCATTTATTTAAATCAGGTACTATGTCTTTAACTTGTTCATATAAAACTTCAAAATCTTTTCCTAAATTATTTATAAAATTTTCACTTAAATTACTTAACATATTATCCCTCCGTTATATCATTATATGAATTACACATAAATTAAGTGCATGATATATTATATCATACATTTCATAAATATCAAAGAAAAAACTAGTATTCTTTCTTCGTACTAGTCAAATCCTTATATAATTCTTTATAATTAGAAACAAATATAAACCTTATTCCTTCCTTTATATAATCTTCAATTTCTTCAAGATCCTTCTCATTAGAAGAAGGCAAATATATCTTAGTAACTCCTGCTCTTTTAGCACCAATTATCTTCTCTTTTAATCCTCCAATAGCAAGTATTTCACCACGTAAAGTAATCTCACCAGTCATTGCAATATTAGAAGGTATCTTTCTTTTTGTAATAGCACTAATAATCGCAGTAGTAAGAGCAGTACCTGCTGAAGGACCATCCTTTCTAATTGCTCCCTCAGGTACATGAATATGTATATCATTTTCTTCTAAAACACTATAATCAACGCCAAAATACTTATAATTACTCTTAATGTAACTAAGAGCAATCTTAGCACTTTCTATAAAAACATCTCCAAGTTGACCAGTAGTAATAACAGAACCATGTCCTTTAAAATAATTAACTTCTATTTTTAGAATATCTCCTCCAAAAATAGTATAACTCATTCCATTAACTACTCCCACTAACGCTTTAGAATCTTTATGATGATAAGAATACTTTTCTTTTCCTAAATAATGCACTACCATTCCATTATCAATAATATTTATACTTTGATTATTCAACATAATCATATCTTTTATAATTTTTCTAAGTATAGAAAGTATAAGTCTTTCTAATTCACGAACACCAGCTTCTTTAGTATAGTCTCTAATTATCTTAAGAATAGCATCATCAGTAAACTCTATCATAACATCTTCTAAATTATACTCTTTTATTCCTTTAGGAATTATATGCTTTTTACATATATTAAGCTTTTCATACTCAGTATAACTAGACATTTCTATTATTTCTAACCTATCAAGAAGCTCAAGAGGTATTCTATCAATATAATTAGCGGTACATATAAACATAACATTGGATAAATCAAACTCTTCTTCAATATAATTGTCACAAAAATTCTTATTTTGTTCCTTGTCTAAAACCTCAAGTAAAGTAGAAGCGGGGTCTCCCTTTATATCCTTAGTCATCTTATCTATTTCATCGATAACAAATACTGGGTTACTGCTTCCAGCTTTTTTCATGCCTTGAATTATCTTACCACAAGAAGAACCAATGTATGCTCTTTTATGACCAATTATATCGGACTCATCATTTATTCCTCCGACAGATACTTTAGTAAAACATCTATTCATTGCATCTGCTACACTCTTAGCAAAAGTAGTCTTACCAACACCTGGAGGTCCTACTAAGCAAATAATTGGGCTATTAGTATTATTATTCATTTGAAGAAGTGCTAAATATTCAATAATTCTTGTTTTTACTTCATTAAGTCCAAAATGACTACTATCTAAAACACTCATAGCCTTATTTAAATCTTTATTATCAATAGTTTTCTTATTCCATGGTAAAGACAAAATAGTATCAATATAAGTCTTAATCATACCAATCTCTGGAGAAGACATTGAAGTAGCCTCATACCTAGATATTTCTATATTAAGCCTTTCTCTAACTTTATCTGGAAGAGAAATACTATCCATTTTAGATCTAATACTATCTATTTCAGTATCCTTATCATAAGAAACACCAAGTTCTTCCTTAATAGCCTTAATCTTTTCTTGTAATATAAAATCTCTTTGTGATTTTTCAATATTAGTATTAACTTTCTCTTCAATTCTTTGTTCAAGCTTAATAATCTTTAACTCTTGATTAATATCTTCAAGTAACATCATAACCCTATTCGTAGGATCAACTTCATTTAAATACTCTAACTTTCTTTCATATGTACCAGGTATAGACATAACAAGTACATCAGTAATCTTATCTATATCATTAATACCAAGTATTTGGGATAAAACACTATTACTCATATTAGAATTTTGTTCTATATAATATTCAACCTGCTTAATAAGACTCCTAGAAAAAGCAATTTCTTCATACTTATCAAGCTTTTTATAATGAATCTCATCAATAACTGAAGTAACAAAACTGTCAGATTTTTCATAATTCTTAACTTGTACCCTGTTAAGTCCACGTATAACAATCCTAGTTTTATTATTAGGTAAATCAAGTTTCATATTTATATAACCTAAAACCCCAATCTTAGGATAATCATCAATAGAAATATTTTCATTAAACATATCATTAGGATGAACTACTAAAATATGTTTATTGTAATAAGATTCTGCCAATGAAATAAGTTCTTTATCCTTATCATTCTCTAATTCAATCCTAATTTCACTCTGAGGGAATAAGATTATATTTCTTAAAACTAGTACAGGTAAACAAGTTTCAACCATCAAAATCCCTCCCTTTCAAACATTACACTCTATTATAACAATTTTATTTTTTTATTCAAGTAATTTTATAAAATATTTAAAAAAATATAAACAAAATGATATGTATAAAACATACCATTAATTTTAATCAGCTGATAACGTATAAGGATCAGAGCTAGTACCAGAGCCACCTGAAATCTTTACGTTAGATGATAGATAAAGGACTGGGCGCACGGCATACTCGCTGCTGATGACGTCGTCGCTTTCAAAGACAAAGCCACCCGCCACACCGAAAGCGCCGCTGGAACCATCTGAATACTGCGGAAGTAACCATGTAGTTTCACTTTTATCTAACCAATTGTTTGTTGTTTTGCAACTTGCTGAACCATCATAATTATCTAAATTACTTGTACATTCTTTTGATGCTGCATATCCATAATCACTTGCATACATTAGTGCTATCTTTTTATTTGCATCATTTTGCATTATAGGGTTTGTCCCATAATAATATCCTGCCCTATTAGACCTATTTTTTCTTTCATATTGCCACATTACATCTGATGTTATTTCTGAAGTATTGTATCCTCCGAGATAATATTTTGTTGTTCCTATCATGTTTTTTGCATCAGTTGTTAATGTATTATAATAATCATTGTTTAAATATGTATTTAATGTTGCACTTGTCCAGTTATTATATGAGTCAGTAATTGTATCTTTTGTTTCATTCCAATATTTTTCTCCTATTGAGGTATCTCTTATTATTTTAATTCTATTTTCTACATTACCATTTGTATCTTCAATAGGTATTATTCCTATTATTCTCCATACTTCATTATTAAATGTTACATAGTTTTTTACGGTTGTGTCTCCTCCACGATATCTATATTCAGTTGCAAATTTATTATCTACTTGTAATGTATTATCTATTGTATGAGTTATTG
>CAKOQD010000011.1 GCA_934101185.1 uncultured Bacilli bacterium
CCCAATTCAATATAAAATTGAATCAGGGTTTTAATGATTGTTTTTTATAAACTGTCTATTTTTACTTGACTAGTTCAAAACAGATAGCCTTTTTATTTGCAAATTACGATTTTCTTATCCCTAAAAGCCTCAAGCACTTTAGTATAAATATCACTCCTAATGTTTCTAACCTTTTTAGGATGCGCTAAATACCTAATAGTTAAAACAACACAAGAATCCTCTATACTAGTATAAATAATTGGATCCAGCTTATTATAATAAATCCTATATTCACCAATTGCACTATTAAGTTCACTTTTCATCTTACGCGGGATTCTTTTAACCACTTCATTATTCCTAACAATATCATAAAGCATATTTTTAGCATTATCAATATCACTATCAATAGGAACCCTAATACTAATTTCATCCCAAATATATTTAAAAGCTTCAGTATAATTCTTAACCCCACCATTAAAGACCTTTGAATTAGGAATATGAATCATAATACCAGTACTTTGCTCACCATTATCTTTACTACTAACTTCCAAAATATCAAAAGTTAACGAACTAACATTAACAACATCTCCCACAATTCCATCAACTTCCACTCTATCTTCAACCTTGAAAGGCTTCTTAACATTTATATAAATACCTGCAAAAAAGTTATAAACAAAATCTCTAAGAGCAAACGCCAAAGCAGCACTGACAAAACTAATCAAAGTCATCAACTTAGTAATCTTGCTTTCCCATATCAATATTAACAAAATAATGTTAACAACTACCCCAAAAGTAGTAACTTTCTTGTTAATTAAATATAAAGTTCTCTCATTAGAATTAAATCTAGTGTTAAAAAAACAAATAATCTTAACAAAAATCTTAATAAAAATATAACTTATAAAACTATATAAAAACAAATCAATATAAGAAGTACTAACTCCAGTTATTTCGCTAATATACTTACTAATAAAATCAAATAAACTCATTCTATCTCCTCCTTAAGACGCGAGTTATAATTATACCACAATCAAAAAACAAAGTCACTTAAAAATAACTATAAAACACTAACTTTACGTAAATAAACTATAAAACACTAACTTTTTTCCAAATCTAACATACACTTTTTCATAATTAGATTTATGCAACTTTTTATATTGTATTACTTTTTATTCTGTGATATAATCATCCTATAAGCATAAGGAGGAAATAAAATTATGAAAATAAGGAATATTTTTTTGACAATAACAATTATATTATCTATTTCACTTTTATGTGGATGTTCAAAGAATAATGACTATAGTAAAAATATTGATATTTTAGATACTAAAGTAGACTATTTTGTAATTAAAGACAGAAAAATATATATAACAAAGGATATTAAAGATTTTACCCTTCAGTTTAAAGGTTTAGGATGTAAAATTAAACCAAAATATGAAGAAGAAATAGATATAGATACTATAAAGGAAAATAATGATATATTTGTAAATTCTAATGGGGAAAAAACTATTGAATGTTATACTAGCGACGATTACAATAATATAGAAGTATTTATGTATACATATGAGAAAGATCAAAAAAATCCCAACGAAATTTATTTTATGAGCATTAGAAGTTATGGAGATCCATGCGATATAGTTATGGATAATAAAAAATTGTCTATAGGAAAAAATCCTAGTTCATTAGATGATGTGTTAAATATAATGGGTAATAATTATGAAATAGAAAAAAGCATATCATCTGATTCAAAATATTATAATTATAAAATAGAGGGAGTTGAATATTCTGCTTTTATTGATGAAGACAACTTGCTTAAATCTTTATCTTTAAATTTCTAACATTTGATATTGAATTCTTTTCTTATTAATTAACTGATAATTTTATTTATAATCATTTCTTGAAAAATAATAAATTAATATCAATGTGTTAAGTATTTATAATTCTCTAAGCAAAGGAAGAAAAAACTCTTCCTTTTAAAATACTTTCGAAAATTATGAGAGTATACTCAAAACAAAGTCAAATAAAAAGAAATATAAAACATCAGCTTTACGTAAAATTGACAAAACACACATAAAATGCTATAATCTGCAAGTAAAGGAATGATAATATGAAGTTAAAAAATAAAACAATTTTAATAACCGGAGCATCTCGTGGTATTGGCTATCAAACAGCATACGAAGTAGCAAAAGAAGGTGCAAATGTAATAATAAACTATAATAATAGTATTAAACAAGCCAAAGAATTAGAACAACTATTAAAAAAAGAATTCGATACAAAAACCCTTTTAGTAAAAGCAGATATTAAAAATGAACAAGAAATAATAGAAATGGTAAATAATTCAATAAAACATTTTCAAAAAATAGATGTACTAATAAATAATGCCGCAATATGTAAAGATACAACATTCGAAGACAAAACAAAAGAAAACTTTATGGAAATACTAGAAACCAATCTAGTAGGAACCTTTCTAGTATCAAAACATGTATCACATCACATGTTAAAAGAAAAAAAAGGTAAAATAATAAACATTGCATCAACAAACGCAACATATAGTTACTACCCAGAAAGCCTAGACTATGATGCATCAAAAGCAGGTATCATCTCATTAACACATAATCTAGCACTACACTTAAGTCCATATATAACAGTAAATGCTGTATCACCTGGATGGACCATAACCGATATGAATAAAGATCTATCAAAAGAACAAATAGAAAAAGAAGAAGCAAAAATATTACTAAAAAGATTTGCACAACCACAAGAAATAGCAAAAGTAATTACATTTCTATCATCTGATGATGCAAACTATATAAACAATCAAATAATAAATGTAGATGGAGGAGAAAAATATGAATAATGAACTAAATATAAAAGAAAAAACAATAAACTTATTAAACGAAGCAGAACAACAAGTACAAGAACAATTCAAGCATCAAGAAGAAATATGTCTTTATAACAGTATTAAAGTACTAAATGCATTCAAAAAACATAACATATCAGAAATACATTTTAATCAAACAACAGGATACGGTTACAATGACTTAGGAAGAGATAAAATAGAACAAGTATACAGTGAAATATTTAAATCAGAAGACTCCCTAGTAAGAAACCAATTCATTTCAGGAACACATGCTCTATCAACAACACTATTTGCACTACTAAGACCAAATGATACTCTACTATCAATAACAGGCCTACCATATGACACATTACACGAAGTAATAGGAATAAAAGAAAACAAAAGCAGTCTTAAATCATATGGTATAAACTATGAACAAATTGATTTAGTAGATAATGATTTTAACTATGAACTAATAAAAGAAACATTAAAAAACAAAAAAATAAAAGTAGTAGAAATTCAAAGATCAAAAGGATACTCAACTAGAAAAAGTATTACACTAGATAAATTAGAAAAAGTAATAAAAACAATAAGAGAAATAGACAAAAATGTTATTATTATGGTAGATAATTGTTACTGCGAATTCGTTAACAAAAAAGAACCAATTGAACTTGGCACAGACATAACCGTAGGTTCACTAATCAAAAACTTAGGAGCAGGAATAACTACAAATGGTGCTTATGTAACAGGAAGAAAAGACTTAATAGAACTAGTCGCAGAAAGATTAAATGTTCCAGGACAAGCAAAAGAAGTCGGGCCAACTCAAAACTCAAACAAATCAATACTACAAGGACTATACATGGCTCCAAATGTAGTAAAAAACAGTATCAAAACAGCAATACTAACATCAAAAGCATTAGAAAATCTGGGATACGAAACAGAACCAAAATACAATGAACAACGAGCAGACATTGTTCAAAATATAATATTTAGAAACAGCCAAAAAGTAATAAAATACACTCAAGGTATTCAAATGGGATCAGCAATAGACTCGAACGCTATTCCAACACCATGGGATATGCCAGGATACGATGATCAAATAATAATGGCATCAGGCTCATTTGTCCAAGGATCATCAATAGAAATATCATGCGATGCCCCAATAAGAGAACCATACATAGCCTACCAACAAGGAGGACTAACATACGAATACGGAAAAATCGCTGTAGCAAAAGCAATAGATAACATAGAGCAATAACAAAATTGTTCTTTTTTTGTTAATCTTATGATACAATATAAATGGGGAAGAAGTAAAAATGGAAAAACTAATAATAAATAAAGAAAGACTAACTAAAGAAGACATAGAAAAAACAAAAATAAAAAGTCGTATTATCATACTAAATAATAAAAATGAACTAATACTATGTAATTACAATGGATGCTATTTATTAATCGGTGGAAAAGTAGAAAATCAAGAAACAGTAAAAGAAGCAGCCTTAAGAGAGGCACAGGAAGAAATCGGAGTAATCCTAAATGAAAACGATATTGATGACTTCATCACAATTGAACACTATCAAAAAAACTATCCTACAAGAGACAACAAAATAAAAAATAATCTTTTAATAACATATTACTTTATATCAAAAAAGAAAGTAGAAATAGAAAATGATAAAATAACCCTTTCAGAAAGTGAAAAAAAGCAAAACTTTAAACTAATTCAAGCATCACCAAAAGAAATAATACAACTATTAGAAAGCAATAATACACAAAATCCCAGAGCAGTATACTACAAAGAAGAATTACAAGAAGTCCTACAAAGAATAAAAACTAAATAAGTTCAAACGAACTTTTTTTCTTTTTAAAAACTGTGCTATAATTATAAGGGAGGTACTAAATATGATAAATCTAGACAACATACAAAACGAAACAATAATAATTTGTGAAAAAGAAACTAAAAAACAAATACTAAAACAACTAACTAAAGAAAAAAAACTCTTAAATATAAAAATATTAACAAAAAAAGAACTAATTAAAAAACTATACTTTTCATATGACTTAAATGCCATACTATACTTAATAGAAAAATACAATTACAAATATGAAGTAGCAACAATGTACCTAGACAATTTAATCTATATTGAGGATAAAACCTATAAAAATGACAAATTAAAACACTTACAAGTTCTAAAAAATGAGTTGGAAGAACAAAAACTCTTACTTAAAGACAATTATTTCCAAAATCTAATCGAAGGAAAAGATATAATCTTCTACCACTATGACTATTTAACATCATTCGATAAAAAGATAATAAATGACTTAAAAGAAATATCAAACGTCAAAATAATAGACAAAGATTATAAAAACTATCAACCAAAAATCTATGAACTAAAAACAATTGATGAAGAAATAGAATTTGTAGCAGACGAAATATCAAAACTAATTGAAAATAACATCAAAGTAAATAATATAAAACTAACTAATCTTGACGATTCATATCTAAAAAAACTAGAAATGACATTTGAACTATACAATTTGCCACTAGAACCACTTACAAAAACATCAATTTATGAAACTGAAATAGGACAAACATTCATAAAAAACTATCAAGAAGACATAGAAAAAACAATAGATTTATTAAATAATAAGTACAAAGATAAAGATACTATCAATAAAATAATAAATATACTAAACAAATACATAAAAATAAACAATTTCACAAGAGTAAAACAACTAATAATCCATGACTTAAAAACCACTTATACAAAACAACCAAAACTAAAAAACCAAATAGAAGTCATAAACTACAACAACCAAATCGAAGACACTGACTATGTTTTTATGCTAAACTTTAATCAAAAAAGCATTCCAAATCTAAAAAAAGACGAAGACTTTTTAACAGACAATCTAAAAGAAGAATTAAATCTAAATACTACATTAGAACTAAATAAAATGATAAAACAAAGTACTATCAAAAATATTCAAAATATAAAAAATCTAACAATTACATACAAAACACAAGATGGTAAACAAGAGTGCTACCCATCAGCACTAAAAGAAGAACTAAATATCAAAACACAAAAACCAAATAAAGACATAAAAATAAGTTATTCCACTATAAATAATAAACTAAAACTAGCAAAAAAATTAGATAACTACACAAAATACAACACAGTAGATGAAGAATTAAAAATATTAAATAATAACTATGAAATACCATATCAAAAATACGATAATAACTATACAGGTATAAATAAAAAAGAAATGTATGACTTTCTCGAAGGTAAACTAAATCTATCATACACAAAGATGGATACATACAATAAATGCGCATTTGCATACTACATAGCAAATATCTTAAAACTAGATCCATATGAAAAAAATATATCAGCAAAATTCGGAAGCATATTCCATTATTGCTTAGAAAAATGCTTAAAAGAAGAAATAGATATTAACAAAACTGTTGATAACTATATAAAAGAAAACAATTATGAATTCACAAGCAAAGAACAACACTTTATAGAAAAAATAAAACAAGAAATAGACTTTGCACTAAAAACTATAAAAGAACAAACTAAATACCAAAGTCTAAATAACATACTAACAGAGCAAGAAGTAACAATAGAAAAAAATAAAAACCTAAAAGTCACATTCAAAGGCATCATTGATAAAATCCTATACAATGAAGAAAACGAAGTAGCAATAATAGATTATAAAACAGGAAACACAGACATAAAACTAGATTTAATAGACTATGGTCTATCTATGCAATTACCAGTTTACCTATATCTAGCAAACAACTTAGAAAAAATAAAAAAACCAACATTCGCAGGATTCTATCTTCAACAAGTACTCCATAAAGAAATAATAAGAAAAAATAACAAAACATACGAAGAACAAAGACTAGATAACTTAAAACTAAATGGATACAGTAATGAAGATAAAAATATAATAGAAAAATTTGATAATACTTATGAAAACAGTAAATTAATCAAAGGACTAAAAATAGCTAAAACAGGTAACTTTGATTCTAGATCAAAAACAATAACAAACGATCAAATTAAAGAACTAATTACAAAAACAGATCAAATAATAGATAAAACAATAAACCAAATTGAAGAGACAAACTTTGAAATAAATCCAAAAATAATAAATGGAATAAATAAATCATGTGAATATTGTAAATATAAAGACCTATGCTTTAAAACACCTAAAAATAATATTTACATCAAAATAGAAAAGGAGGAAGAAAATGAACTGGACTCTTGAACAAGAACAAGCAATAAATGAAGACGGAAAAAATATCATTGTATCCGCTGGTGCTGGATCAGGTAAAACCGCAGTACTATCAGAAAGAGTAATAAGAAAACTAAAACAAAAAGTAAACATAAATGAACTCCTTATTCTAACATTCACCAATGCTGCTGCCGCAGAAATGAAAGACAGAATAAGAAAAAAAATAAAAAAAGATCCATCACTAAAAGACCAATTAGACTATCTCGAACAAGCATACATCACAACATTTGATAGTTACGCTTTATCAGTAGTAAAAAAATATAACTATTTACTAAATATTCCTAAAAACGTAAAACCTACAGATAGTATTATTATAAATATAAAGAAAAAACAAATACTAAACGACATCTTAGAAAATTTATACAAACAAAAACAGGAAAAATTCCTAAATCTAATAGATAGTTTCTGTATCAAAAATGATGATGAAATAACAAATGCAATACTAAAAATAACATCATCACTAGATAAAAAATATGATAAAGAAGAATATCTAAATACTTATATAGAAAACTATTACAATGAAAAAACTATAAATGAAAATATAAAAAAATATACAGATAACCTAATTGAAGTAGAACAAGAAATAGAAAACACTTTCTATGAACTTGAACAATACCTTGACGCAAACTACTATGAAAAATGTGCAGACATCCTAAGTAAAATATTTAATCCCAAAAACTACAATGATCTTTTAAAAGTAAACGACATTCCAAGACTTCCAATTCTTCCTAAAGACACACCCGAAGAAGCAAAAGAACTAAAAAAACAATTATCAGAAAAAATAAAACAGTTAAAAAATAAACTAAAATATAAAGATCAAGAAGAATTAAAACAAGGAATTATAAAAACAAAAGATCACGTAGAAATATTAATTGATATAATAAAAGAACTAGACAAGCAAATAACAAAATACAAAGAAGAAAACAGTGCTTATGAATTTGACGATATAGCAAAAATGGCCATAAAAGTAGTAAAAGAAAATCCAAATATAAAAGAAGAACTAAAATACACATACAATGAAATAATGGTAGATGAATACCAAGATACAAGCGATCTTCAAGAAACATTTCTAAAACTAATAGAAAATAATAACATATACATGGTCGGAGACATAAAACAATCAATATATAGATTTAGAAACGCTAACCCAGATATCTTTAAACAAAAATATGAAGACTATAAAAATAACAAAAATGGTTATAAAATAGACTTAGTAAAAAACTTTAGATCAAGAAAAGAAGTATTAAACAATATAAATGAAATATTCAATCTTATCATGGACAAAGAAATCGGGGGAGCAGACTATGAACAAACACATCAAATGGTCTTTGGAAATAACACCTATGAAGAAAACAAAGAAAATCAAAACTATGATTTAGAAATATACAACTACGAAGAAGATAAAAACTATACAAAAGAAGAAATCGAAGCATTTATAATAGCACAAGATATAAAAGATAAAATTAAAAACAAATACCAAGTACTAAAAGGCAATCAATTACAAGACGCATCATATGAAGACTTCTGTATAATTATGGATCGTGGAACAGCTTTTCAAACCTATAAAAAAATCTTTGAATACATGCAAATACCACTACTAGTAATGCAAGATGAAGAAATGACATCAAAACAAGACATACTAGTTATAAAAAACATTATCACATTAATTACAAAAATAAAAGAAAACAAACTAGACAAAGAAGCAAAATATTGCTACACAAGCATCGCCAGAAGCTTCCTTGAACAACAACCTGATAACGATATCTTTGAAACATTAAAACAAGACAAAATAAAAGAAACTAAAATATATAATATATGCAAAGAAATAGCAAAAGATATAGAAAACAAAAACATAGAAAATGTAATAAACCAAATACTAAAAGAGTTTAATTTCTATGAAAAAATAATAAAGATAGGTAACATAAACGACTCCATGATAAGAATAGAAAAAACAAAAGAAATGGCAAACAATCTATCAAATCTTGGCTATACACTAAACGATTTCATTGAATACTTAAACCAAGTAATTGAATCAAAAGAAGCCATAAAATATCAATTACCAATCGAAGATACCAAAAGTGTCAAACTAATGAATATTCATAAATCTAAAGGATTAGAATTCTCAATATGCTACTTCTCAGGACTACACAAACCATTCAACAAACAAGACATAAAAGAAAGATTTATCTACGATAATGAATACGGAATAATAACACCATATTTTGACGAAGGAATAACAGAAACAATATTAAAAGACTTAGTCATTAATAAATACAATCAAGAAGATATATCAGAAAGAATTAGACTTTTATATGTGGATGTAACAAGAGCAAAAGAAAAAATGATAATCGTAACAAGCCTAAAAGATGAACAAGAACCATATCAAAATACACTACTTGATCAAAACATAAGAAAAAAATATAAATCATTCCAAGACATAATAAACTCTATAAAACAAAACCTAATGAAATATATAAAAAATATTGATTTAGAACAAGTACCATTATCAAAAGACTACCAAATAAAAAAAGAAAACAAACAACTAAAAGAAAATACCAATATAAAAATAAAAGAAATAAAACTAAATATAGAAAACACCTCTCTTGAAGAACAAAAAGCATCAAAAAACATAAAAAAAATACTAACAAAAGAAGAAATATCAAACATGGAATATGGTACTAAAATGCATGAACTATTTGAAATAACCGATTTCCATAAAGAAACACAAAATCAAAACATAAAAAAACTAATAGACAAACTAGATATAAAATCTGCCAAAATATATAAAGAACATGAATTTATATTTAGTGATGAAACAAATGAATATCATGGTATAATAGACTTAATACTAGAGTATAAAGACAAAATAAAAATAATAGACTATAAACTACAAAATACTAAAGATGATGCCTATCTAAACCAATTACAAACATATAAAAAATACATAAACCAAATATCAAAAAAACAAGTACAACTATACTTATACTCTATATTAAAAGATGAACTAGTAGAGTTAAAGGAGGAAAAATGAAAAAACAAAACGAAATGTTAATCCATTTAATATCATTCATAGGAATAACAATCGGAGCAATGCTTTCAGCATTCTCAATCCAAACCTTCCTATCACCAAACATGATACTAGATGGGGGAGTAATAGGAATCTCAATGATAGTAAGCAAACTAACCAACCTTCCACTAAGTATATTTACAATAATACTAAACATTCCATTCTTATTAATTGGATACAAAAACTTAGGAAAAAAATTCCTAATAAAAGCAGTCTATGCAATGTTAATATTCTCATGCTTTCTAACCATGTTTTCAAACGTAAATGAATTAACCGAAGACATTCTACTTGCAACAATATACGGAGGAATAATCCTAGGAATCGGAGTAGGACTAGTAATAAGAAGTGGTGGATGCCTAGATGGAACAGAATCAGTTGCTATTATAATAAATAAAAAAACATCATTCTCAACAGGACAAATAATAATGCTATTTAATATATTCATCTATCTAACCGCCGGAGCCCTATTTGGACTAGATAAAGCATTATATTCACTTTTGATGTACTTCATAACATTTAAAATAATAGACTTAGTAAGCGAAGGACTAGAACAAGCAAAAGCAGCAATGATAATAACAGAACAAGGATCACAAATAGCCAAAGAAATATATAATAAACTTGGTAGAACCGCAACTCTAATCGAAGGAAACGGTCTAGTAAGTGGGAAAAAAGACATACTATACTGTGTACTAACAAGAATGGAAATCTCCCAACTAAGAACAATAGTAAACAGCAAAGATGAAAAAGCATTTGTAACTATAACCGAAGTATCAGAAATAATCGGAGACCACATAAAATCAAACAAAAAAATAAAACAAGTAAGAAAAAACATCAAAGAAATAAAAAATGACAAAGGAGACCAATAATCTTCTTTTTAATTTAAGTAAAATGTGATATAATCAACATAGAATAAAAGAGGTGAAAGAAATTGAGAAAAGTATTAAAAGAAGACTTATTAATAAAAATGAACTATTACTTCATGGCCACCAACTACCTTTCAGTAGCACAACTATACCTAATGGATAACGTTTTATTAAAAAGGCCATTAAAAAAAGAAGACATAAAACCAAAAGTTGTAGGACACTGGGGAACAGCACCAGGTCAAAACTTCATCTATGTACACTTAAATAGACTAATAAAAGAACACAATCTTAACATGATATATATATCAGGACCAGGACATGGTGGACAAGCAATGATAGCAAACGCTTATCTTGAAGGAACATATAGTGAAGTATCTCCTAATATAACCCAAGATGAAGAAGGACTAAAAAAACTATGCAAACAATTCTCCTTTCCTGGAGGAGTCTCTTCCCATGTTGCCCCAGAAACACCAGGATCAATCAACGAAGGCGGAGAACTAGGATACTCACTTGCCCATGCGTATGGAGCAGTACTAGACAATAAAGACCTAATCGCAGCCTGTGTAATCGGAGATGGTGAAGCAGAAACAGGACCACTTCAAGCATCATTTCATATAAATAAATTTATAAATCCTAAAACAGACGGAATAGTACTACCAATATTACACTTAAATGGTTATAAAATATCAAACCCTACAATATTTGGCAGAATGACCAATAAACAAATAAAAGACTACTTCAATGGTTGTAACTATAAAGCATATATAGTCGAAGCAAAAAATCTAAGAGACATGCACAACCTTATGGCAAACTCTCTAGAATGGGCATTAAAAGACATACAAAAACTAAAACAAGGTCAAAAAATACCATTTCCAATCATAATAATGAAAAGCCCAAAAGGTTGGACTGGACCAAAAGAAGTAAACTTAAAAAGAATAGAAGGAACATTCAGAGCACACCAAGTTCCAATAAATATAACAAATGAAAACGATGTAAAACTACTAGAAAAATGGTTAAAATCATACCATCCAGAAAAACTATTTGATGAAAATGGAACATTAGTGGACCCACTAAGACAACTACCTCCAAAAAATGAACAAAGAATGAGTGCTAACCCTATAACCAACGGAGGATTACTTCTAAAAGAACTAAACACCCCAAGCATTAAAAACTATGAAGTAAAAATAACAAAACCAGGTAAAATAGAAAAACAAGATATGATGGAATTATCTAAATACATAAGAGATGTATTTGCATTAAATAAAGAAAATAAAAACTTTAGATGCTTTGGACCAGACGAAGCCCTATCAAACAGACTAAACCATATATTTGATGAAGTAAAAAGAATGTGGAATACTGATACAAAAAAATATGATGAATTCCTATCAAAACAAGGAAGAGTAATGGACAGTCTATTATCAGAACACGTATGCCAAGGAATGCTCGAAGGATACCTTCTAACAGGAAGACACGGTTTTATTCACTCATACGAAGCATTCATAAGAATCGTAGACTCTATGGCAAGTCAACATGCAAAATGGTTAAAAGTAACCAAAGAAATACCATGGAGAGCGCCAATTGCATCTCTTAACTATATCCTAACATCACACATCTGGCAACAAGATCATAACGGATATACTCATCAAGATCCAGGCTTCCTAAACCACTTAGTAACCAAAAAAAGCGATATAGTAAGAATGTATCTACCATTCGATGCTAACACATTAATATCAACATTTGATCACTGTATAAAAACAAAAAACTATATAAACGTTATCGTTGCATCAAAACACCCAAGACCACAATACTTAACGATGAATGAGGCAATAAAACACTGTGAACAAGGAATCGGAGAACTAGAATTCATAAGTGATAAAACAACATCACCAAAAATAATATTTGCCTGCTGTGGAGATACTCCAACACTCGAAGTAATCGCTGCTACTAAAATATTAAAAGAACTTTCTCCTGATACAAAAATAAGAGTAATAAACATAATAGATTTAATGAGATTAGAAACAAAAGAACAACATCCACATGGAATGACCAACAAACAGTACGATAAACTATTTACTAAAACAAAACCAATAATATTCGCATTCCACGGCTATCCAAACCTAATCCATCAGCTAACATACAAAAGAACAAATCAAAACTTACACGTTCACGGATATCTAGAAGAAGGAACAATAACTACACCATTTGACATGAGAGTACAAAATAAAATAGATAGATATCACTTGATACTAGACGCTTTAAAATATGCAAACATTAAAAACAAAGAAAACATCGAAGACTATTGCAATCAAATGTTAGAAAAACACCATAGATACATAAGACAATATGGAAAAGATATACCGGAAGTAGAAAACTTCAAAATATAATAAAAATTAAATATACCAAGTAGGATAAAAATCATTATTTATCCTATTTTTTTATACAAAAATCTACAAAAACCCTTGACTATATATATATATATATAATTAGGGTATAAGGGAGTGATAAAATGGAATTTATCAAAGCAGAAAAATTTGACGAAGAAGCAAGAAAAAGCATTAAGTATTTCCCAGATGAACTTGTTGCGACATTGTCAGAAGAAAACAGAAAAATTTATGACAGTTGGACTAGTACTGAATACAAGGAAATAAATAGATTTTCCGCATATGACTTTGAAAAAATGTTCCCAGTATTAGAAGAAATGCAATCACATATAGTTGGAACAATACCAAATGAAACAATGAATATGTACGTAAAAGCAGTCATAAATCAAATAATGTTAGAAAGAAATAAAATAGTAGCAGCTGGTATTTATAATCGAACAGTACAAGAACAATTAGAAAATTTAACAAGATGTCTAAATGTGCTTGCAAGTTATAAAGGAAAAATAAAATCTTTTGATGGTCCTACAGTAGATATAATTGGAGAAGAAAAATATTATGATAATAAAGGAAACATATTCAGAGTAGATTATTATAAAAAAATAGAAGAAATGCAAAAAATGTTAGAAAATGATAAAATAAGATACCCAATATATGTAGAGTATTTAGACCAAAAAAAACAAAAAGCTCATAAAAAATATTATGAATTAAAAAGTGAATATGATAAAAAGAGTAAAATTGGAAAATTTATTGCCCGTCTCACAGGTAAAGAAATAGAACTTGAAGATGCTAAAAGAGAATTTGATCGTGCACATGGTTCATCAATAGCAATACAATCCCAAGGAGATAAAGTATATAGACATAAAGGAGAATGGATACAAGTAGAAAATGGTGCTATTGTAACTCCTGCAGAGTATGAAGAAAGATTAAGATTATTGGAAGAAGAAAAAAATGGGAGATCAAGATAAATGGAAAATAATCTAAATAATGAATTAAAAGATTTAGTTTTAGCATTTTCAGATCTAGATTATAAAACACAAAAAGAAGAAATTGAAAATAAATTAAAAATATTAATTGATGTAATATGTAATATCAATCATAGTCAAGAAACACAAGAAATATCAATTAATGAAACAAAAGAACAAGATCTATCAACAATCTTTATGCTATGTTGCATTCTAGAAGAAGAAATAGCAAAGACACTAGAAAAAATAATAAATTAAGAATAAGGAGTAATAAATAAATAAGTTACTCTTTTAATTTGCAAAAAGCACCATTTCATGATAAAGTATAAAAGAAAAGAAGTGATAACTATGCAAATAAAAAATAGAAAAACAAACGAAATAATAAATACAAAAGACAACCTTTCATTAAGATTTCTATACAACACTAAACTAGGTAATAAAACGCTAAAAATAATAATAAAACCATGGTTTACTAAACTAAGCGGAACCATTATGAATAGTAAAATATCAAACATCATAACAATAAACCTAATAAAAAAATACAACATAAAAAAACAAGAATATGAAAAACAAAAATTCACATCATACAATGACTTCTTCACAAGAAAGAAAAAAGATAAATACTTAGAAATCGATAAAAATAAAAACCATTTAATATCACCCGCAGACTCCAAACTAACAGTATATGATATAAAAGAAAGTAGCATGTTTAAAATAAAAAACTCATACTATAGCATAAATGAACTATTAAATGGTAATAAAATATCAGAAAAATATAAAAATGGAACAATCTTAATATTTAGACTAGAACCAAGTGATTACCATAGATATTGCTACATTGACAATGGAACAAAAACAAAAAACATCCATGTGCAAGGAGTCTTTCACACCGTACAAAATATTGCTCTAAAAAAATACAATGTATATAAAAAAAATACTAGAGAATACACAATATTAAACACAGAAAACTTTGGAAAAGTAATCCAAGTAGAAGTCGGAGCCTTAATCGTTGGAAGAATTAAAAATCATCATGAAGAATACAAGTTCAAAAAAGGCGAAGAAAAAGGATACTTTGAATTCAATGGATCAACAATTATCCTAATATTTAAAAAAGACAAAATAAAAATAGATCAAGATATAAAAGAAAACTCCATAAATCACATTGAAACAATAGTAAAATATGGAGAAAAAATAGGTACTAAAAAATAATTAATAAAGATAAGACCTAAACATGTCAAAAAACTTTAATTTTGAAATCAAATAACAACAACTAGTTATAATAAACGCACTAATAACATCAATAATAACATGCTGTTTAACAAACAAAGTAGATAAAATAACAAGAACAAAATATAAACAAATAGGAACCTTATACCTATTTTTTATTTTACTATTAATTAAGCAAAATATTGGTATAAAACAAAACACACAATGCATCGAAGGCATACAATTAACAGGAACATCAGCCTTATAAGTAAGACTAACAATTAAACTAGTAAAATCATTACCAACAATATCAGGTCTTAAAACAGTCGTTGGATAAAATAAAAAAATCAAATTACCAATAATTATAGATAAAAGACCAGAAACCATGAAATTAATACACTTATCTCTATCAAAATAAAAAAGAAAAAACCAAAAACAAATCAAAAAAGGATACCAAGAATGATAAATATATATAAAATACTTAACAAAAGGAATCTTATCATCCCAAGAACTACCAATAAGATGAAAAGAACTATTAAAATTCTTAGTAACAAAATATAAAAAAGCTTGCAAACCAAGCATAAAAACAATAAGGAAAATACCTAATCTTAAATCTTTTCTACTACTTTTCATTAAATCACCATATAAATTATAATACAATAACAATATCTTGTCCATAATATTGACTGTATAATAAAAAATATGTATAATTTATGTTGTAAAAGGTGATGAAATGATAAAACTAATACTAGTAAGACATGGTCAAAGTACATATAACAAAAAAAATCTTTTTACAGGATGGCTCGATGTAGGACTAACACTACAAGGCATACAAGAAGCAAAAAAAGCAGGTAAAATAATTAAAAATAATAACTTAACATTTGATATAGCATACACATCAGAACTAAAAAGAGCAGAAAAAACTCTAGAATACATTCTAAAAGAAATAAATCAAAAAAATATCCCAGTTATAAAAACATATAAACTAAATGAAAGACACTATGGAGCATTACAAGGACTAAATAAAGATGAAATGAAAAAAAAGTTTGGAGAAGAACAGGTAAACTTATGGAGACGCAGTCTATATGAAAAACCACCCGAACTTTCTAAGAAAGATAAAACATACCCAGGAAATGATCCAAAATATAAAGACATAAAAGAAGAACTACCAACATCAGAAAGCTTATATGACACAATGTTAAGAGTATCAAACTATTATGAAAATGAAATAATAACAAAACTAAAAGAAAACAAAAAAATCCTAATAGTAGCACACGGCAACTCCCTAAGAGCCTTAATAAAATACTTAGACAACATAAGCGATGATGAAATTATGAAACTAGAAATCCCAACCGGTGAGCCAATATGCTATGAACTAGATGAAGAACTAAAACCAATAAGACATTATTATTTGAAATAGTTCTTTTTCTTAAAAATAACAGTTGAACAACTATTCAACTATAAAAGAGGTAATATATGAAAAAAGAATATACATGTGATTGTAACATTATCCATCAACAAGTAGTAAAAGACACCAAAGAAAAAATGTTAAAAGAAAAAACACTAAAAAATATGAGCATACTTTTTAGTGTATTAAAAGATCAAACAAGAATAAAAATAATATGTGCATTAGATAATAATGAAATGTGTGTATGTGACATAGCAAACACCTTAGAAATGACAAAATCAGCCATATCACACCAACTAAACATACTAAGAAAAAACAACCTAGTAAAATATAGAAAACAAGGAAAAGAAGTATACTATACTTTAGATGATGATCATGTAAAAGAAATATTTGAACTAACATTAGCGCATATAAAACATAAGGAGGAAAAATGAAAAAATACAAATACAATATAAACAATTTAGACTGTGCAAATTGTGCCAGAGAAATCGAAGAACAAATAAATAAAAATAAAGACTTTAAAAATGCCGTAGTAAACTTTAACACTAAAAAAATATCATATGAATCAGAAAAAGAATACACGATAAAAGAATTAAATGACATAATAAAAAAGATTGAACCAGATGCATTTGTATCCGAAGAAGAAATAAAAATAAAAAAACAATACCATCTAAAAGTACTAATAATAGCTATCATAATTCTCTTATCAGGATACTTTCTACAAATACCAAAATACTTAAAAATAATAATGTACATAATATCTTATACATTATTACTTTATAGAACAACTATAAATGCTATAAAACTACTAATAAAAAGTAAAACAATAAATGAAAATGCACTAATTACAATCTCTTCACTCGGAGCACTTTTAATCGGTGAAGTAAACGAAGGAGCAATGGTAATAACATTATATACAATAGGAAAACTACTTGAAGAAAAAGCAATAAATAACTCAAGAAAATCAATCAAAGACCTAATCGATATAAAACAACCCATTGCTAATAAAAAAGAAAACAACCAAATAATAAGCATTCCAGTAGAACAAATAAAAATAAACGATTTACTAGTGGTCAAAAAAGGAGAAAAAATACCAGTAGATTCTATAGTAATCAAAGGAACAACATTACTAGACACATCGGCACTAACCGGAGAATCAGAACTAGTAGAAATAAAAGAACAAGACCAAGTCCTATCAGGAAGCATTAACCAAGGAAAAATAATAGAAATAAAAGCCCAAAAAACATTCGAAGACTCAACCGTAGCAAAAATACTAGAACTATTAGAAAGCGCAACCGATAAAAAAACTAAAACAGAAACAACAATATCAAAAATAAGCAAAATATACACACCAACAGTAATAATCTTAGCATTACTAGTAGTATTCCTATTACCATTATTTCAAATACCATTCCAAGAATCAATCTATCGTGGACTAACATTTTTAGTAATATCATGCCCATGTGCTATTGCAATATCAGTACCACTATCATACTTTACAGGAATCGGAGTATCAAGTAAAAATGGTATCTTAGTAAAAGGAAGCAATTACTTAGATAATCTATCAAACACCAAAAATATTATATTTGATAAAACAGGAACACTAACAAACGCAACATTCGAAGTAACAGAAATAAAAGTATTAGATAAAAACTATACAAAAGAACAAATAATAGACATTCTAGTAAAAGGAGAATCCCTATCAAACCATCCAATTGCAACCTCTATAATAAAACTAAAAAAAGACAAAATAAATAATAAAGACATAAAAAACTTTCAAGAAATCGAAGGAAAAGGTATTACATTTGAACTAAATAATAAAAAAATAGCAATAGGAAATAAAAAACTATGTAACTGTGAAGAAGAAACAACACTTCATTTAAATATAGATAACAAACACATCGCATCAATTACAATAAACGATGGAATAAAACAAGGAGCAAAAAAAACAATAGAGGATTTAAAAAAACTAAATATAAAAACATACATGTTTACCGGAGACAAAAAACAAATAGCACTAGAAATAGGCAAAAAACTAGATATAGATCAAATAAAATATGAAATGCTTCCAACAGATAAGTTTGAAAACTATGAAGAAGTAGCCAAAAACCAAGAAATAACAATATTCGTCGGAGACGGTATAAACGATGCTCCAGTACTAAAACGTTCAGACATTGGTATATCAATGGGTAATATTGGAACAGACTCAGCAATCGAAGCAAGCGATATAGTCATTATGAAAGATGACCTAGAAAAAATACCATTAGCAATAAATATATCAAAATACACAAAACACATAATAAAACAAAACTTAATATTTGCAATCACAGTAAAATTATTAATACTACTACTAAGCATATTTGGGTTAGCAAACATGTGGTTCGCCGTATTCGCAGACACTGGAGTAACATTATTAACTATAATAAACACTCTAAGAATCATTAAAAAATATCAAAAAAATTAAAAGTCCTATGAAAAACGTGTAAAAAAGAGCAAAAAGTCCTATGAAAAACGTGTAAATAGGAGCAAAAAGTCCTATGAAAAACGTGTAAACACAAAAAATATTTCAAAAATAATCAGATACAATCCTACAACAAAAATAAAATCTGTTCCACTATACGCAACATTCGTGATAAAAAATGATTAAGTAAAACAAAAATACAAAGTTTACAATAAAACGACAAGCACAAATGTCAATAATTGTAAACTTTTGTCATATATGGTAAAATATAAAAGAGGTGAGACAAATGACAGACATAAACTTTATTGAAAACTACTATCTAGGAACCAAAGCATACACAATATTTATGCTTAAAACTCTATACGATGTAGACGAAAAAAACTACATAGAAAATAAAGACTATCAACTATCAGCACAAGTAGGATTCATTGCCAATATTATGCTATCAATAAAAGAAGAATTAGTAGAAAACACCGGAAACTTAATATATGAATCAAAACTATATGAAAAAAGATTAGAAGAAACAGTAGAAAACATATCAACAAAAACAAATAATGGTTATGAGATAGATAACTATACATTTAAAGATGCCCCGACACTAGTAGCAATCCTAAGAAACAAATTAGGCCATGGAGACTTTACAATAGATTACAAAACAGGCAAAGTCATTTTACATGTTGAAAATCAAGAAGTGTCAATAAGTGTCGAAAAACTGACAACATTCATAATCAATGCAAGCTATAACTTCTTTATGAACACTAAAACAAATGAATATAAAAGAAACTTTATAATATTCAAAAAATTAGAAAAAAATAGAACAAAAAAAATAACCACTGAAGAAGAAGTAACAAACATAATAAGACAATGTGAAAATATAGAGTTCTCTCTTAAAAGACAAGACGGTAAAGAATTATCACCTTACGAAATAAACTCTTTCAATGAAATAGTAGAAATCATAAAAAATAAAGAATGTGACTTCGAACTAATAAAATACTACAAACAACTATTAAAAAATAAAAACTACATAATGAAAGTAGAATACACTAGACTAAATAAATATAAAGATATAAATGAACTACTTCCATTAATTAAAAACTCAATACTATCTCAAACAGAATATGACTATAAAAGTCAAGTACTAGCAATAGTAAAAGAAACCCAAAGAAAAGTTGATGAAAACTATAACATAACAGATGTAAGAATGGCAAATATTAAAAACTTAATAATATTAAGAGCTATGAAAAGTACAAGAAGTACTGATATAGAAGATTTAAAAAGAAACATAGCAAATAATTATAAATACCCAATGTACTTTAACTATGACAACTTAGCAACCTCAGTAATAAGTAACTTTAATAGCCTTTTTTCAGTCCCATATGATAAACTATATAAAAAAACACCCGAAGAACAAGGATTAGACTTTTCAAAACTAAACCTAAACGCTTTAAACATCATCCATTTAGAAGTCGAAGAAGATAGACTAAAACCTAAAAAAGACAAAGAAAAACAATTAGAAAAAGAACTAACAAGAGTAGAAACATCCCTTGAAGAAATAAAAAACAACTTAGCTAAAGTACCAAAGAAAAACACAAAAGCAATCACAGCAATAAATAACAACCTAACAAATAAAAATAATTATCTAAATCAAAAAAAACAAGAATTACAAAGTCTAAAACAAGAACTACAAAAATTACAAAACTATTATCAAGATGATGAACTATATATGAAAAATAGATCTATAATTGCTTCAATAAGAAACTCAATAGCACACGGTACCTATGAAATAATACCAGGACCAACTATCGAAGATGCAAAACTAATATTTACAAACATCTATGAAGGAAAAATTATCTTAAAAGTAGAAATAACAGTAATAAAGTTTTTAGAAATGATGGATAACAATTTATTAACAATACAACAATATCTAAATGATGAAGAAACTAAACAAACTAATCAAAAGGTGATATAAATGAAAAAAGTAGAACTACTTTCCCCCGCAGGAAATAAAAAGACACTATACTATGCAGTCCATGGCGGATGTGATGCAGTATATGTATCAACAACATCATATACTGCTAGAAAATATGCCCAAAACTTCACACTCGAAGAATTAAAACAAGCAGTAAAATATTGCCATCTATATGGAGTAAAACTATATGTTACAGTAAACACAATTATCTATGAACAAGAAGTAAAAGACTTCATTAAATACATAAAATATCTATACGAAAGTGATGTAGATGCTTTAATAATGCAAGACTTAGGAATGATAAAACTAGTAAATGAACTATTCCCAGACTTTGAAATCCATTCTTCCACCCAATTTCATACTCACAACGAAGAACAAGTAAAACTATTAGAAAGCCTAAACGTAAAAAGAGTAGTACTAGCAAGAGAACTATCCCTACAAGAAATAAATAACATTAAAACTCCATTAGAAAAAGAAATATTCATTCATGGAGCACTATGTGTATCATACTCAGGACAATGTTACTTCTCATCAAAATTCTTACAAAGAAGTGGAAACCGTGGCGAATGTGCAGGTATGTGTAGATTGCCATACGAACTATATGAAAAAAATAATAAAATAAAAACAGATGGACAATTCCTTCTAAGTCCTAAAGAACTATGCACAATAGAAAATCTAAAAGATATTCTAGATAGCAACATAACATCACTAAAAATCGAAGGAAGAATGAAAAAAGAAGAATACACATACTATGTAACCAAAATATATAAAAAACTAATAGAAAAATACTACAATAATGAAGACATGACACCTGAAGAATCAGATTTAAAAACATTAGAACTCCTATACAATAGAAAGTTTACTAAAGGATACTTAAACAATAATAAAAACAATGAGTTTATAAACACAAAATCTCCTAAACATCAAGGAATAATATTAGGCAAAGTATTAGAAACAACAAAAAATAAAATAAAAATAAAACTACAAGAAGAACTAAATCAAAATGATGGAATAAGATTCAGTAACAACGAAGGAATGATTGCCAACTTTATATACAATGAAAAAGACATGTTAATAAATCATGCTAATAAAAATCAAATTATATATTTAGATAATAAAATAAATCTAAAAGACAAAGGAATAGTATTAAAAACTCAAGATGATAAACTAATAAAAGATTTAAAAAACATCAAAGAAAAAAAGATAGATATAAACTATAAAGTAATAGCAAAAATAAATAAACCATTACAAGTAACAATAACAGATGGAATAAATACTATAACAAAAACTATATCAAAAGTAGAACAATCTAAAAACACCCCAACCTTAACACGAGACTTAAAAGAAAAATTATCTAAGATTGGTGAAACACCATTCCAAGTTAAAGAAATAGAAAACACAAATAGTATAAGTTTTCTTGTAAGAAATGAAACTCAATTAAAAACATTATTAACAGAAAATGTTAATATCTATATTGAAGATGAATCTTTATATAATAAATATAGAAAAGAAAATAAAAATATATATTTAAAAACACCAAGAGTAAATCCAAATCCTAAAAAATATTGCGAGGAAAATATTCTAGCATCAGAAACAGGAGCAATTTATAAAAATAAAGAAAATAACAATATAGTAAGTGATATATATTTAAATGTTGTAAACAGTAAAACTATAAATACTTTAGAAAACTTAAATGTTAAAAGAGTAGGACTATCAGTGGAGCTAAATGAAAATGATTTAAATCACTTATTAAAAGGTTATAAAGAAAAATACAAAAGAAATCCTAATTTAGAAATATTAGTATATGGAAAACTAGAACTAATGATCATGAAATATTGCCCATTAAATGCATTAATTAATGATGGTAAAAAGCCATGTAATTTGTGCAAAAGTTCTAATGAATATAGTCTAAAAGATAGAAATGGTAAAAAACTAAGATTAATAAATAATAATTGCACTACTAAATTAATGGACTATCAAGAAATTAATTACATTGATAAGATCCCAAAATTAAAAGAATTAGGAATAACAAACTTTAGAGTAGATTTACTAGACGAAGAACCAAATGAGGTAAAACAAATCTTAACAAATATTAAAAATGTGTTATAATTAATTAAGGAGGATGATAAAATGAAATTGGAAAATAAGGTTGCAATAATAACAGGTAGTACAAAAGGAATAGGGTATGCGATAGCGGACCTATACTTAAAAGAAGGAGCTAAAGTAGTAGTCACAGGACTAAAAGATGAAGTCCCACAAGCTCTAAAAACACTTGAAGAGTCACACAAAAGTGAAAATATTCTAGGATTAGAACTTGATGTAACAAGTACAGAAAGCATTAAAAATGTAGTTGAAAAAACTATAGAAAAGTTTGGTAAAATAGATATCCTAATAAACAACGCTGGAATAACCTCAGCAAAACCATTAATTCAAACAACTGATGAAGAAATGGAAAGAATGTTTCAAATCAATACCTTCGGAGTATTTAAGTTCATAAGAGAAGTAGCACCATACATGATAGAACAAAAATCAGGTTCAATAATTAATACTAGTTCAATGGTAGCAAACTACGGTGGTATGATGCAAACACCTTATGCATCATCAAAATTCGCAGTAAATGGTATAACAAAATCATGTGCAAAAGAACTTGGAAGACACAACATTAGAGTAAATGCCGTAGCCCCAGGAGCAGTAATGACAGATATGACTAAAGACTCCACTGATGAAAAAACAAGAGGTATGCTATCACAACTAACACCATTAGGAAGAATAGCAAATCCATCTGAATTAGCGGGAGCATATCTATACTTAGGAAGTGATGACTCAACATTTACAAACGGAACAATCATTCAAGTTGACGGAGGAATTGTAATTTAAGTAAAAAAACTTTATTAAATAAAAATATCGTGGTATACTTATAATAGAGGTGGCCCATGATAAGATACAATGAAGCGGTTGAAGAAACTAATTATAAAAAAGAACAAAAATATTATAATCTAGAAAAGTATGATTTATTGAACAAACTATCTAATTTTGAAACAAACAATAAGTACATGAAAATAACATTAAAAGATAGTTTTCCATATCAATTAATAGTATCTAGCAATACAAATGGAGTAGAAAACAGTCTAGTAATAGTCTATGATCAACCTCAAATATTTGAAATGGAAATAATACCTGAAATAATAGTCAGATATAGTATGTGTACTAGTGTAAAAAGTAGTTATTTCGAAGACCAAAACTATTTAGCAATTATGGAAAACGATACTATTCTAGAACTAAAAGACTTTGATGAAAAAATAATAAACAAACTAGTAGGGCACATAGAAAAAATTCAAGAAATTACAGGTTATGGTGATGACTTCTCATCAAAACTACAAGTAGAAGAAGAAAAAGAAAACCTAAGATTTATCAAGAGTAAAACAGGTTCAAGTAATATGCTTTTAATAACCTTAATACTAGTGGCACTTCTTTCACTTGCAACAATAATCATAATTTTGTTAAAAAATGCTTGAAAATAATTAAAATATATCATATAATAAATATACACTTAAAAAAAGTGTCCTTGGAGTGGTACTCAAGAGGCTGAAGAGGCGCCCCTGCTAAGGGTGTAGATCGGGTAACTGGTGCGAGGGTTCAAATCCCTCCCGCTCCGCCATATAAAAAAAACAACTCTTATTAAAGAGTTTTTTTGTTGCTTTTTTTACGTTTTTTTATTTTCTCTAAAATCCATTTTATAAATAAATCTATACCAAAAATAGTTGTCTCAAAATTATTTGTCTTCTTCAAACATATCACCTTAGTTAACTATTATATAACTTTTTAGAAAAATATACCAGAAATTTCTAATATATTTTAAAATATAATAAAACATTAAAATAGAATTAGGTAGGTGGTATCATGAATTTTACATTAAAAAAGACAAAAGGAAAAGAAATAGCAATATATAAATCC
Source organism: uncultured Bacilli bacterium (assembly GCA_934101185.1). Classification (GTDB taxonomy): domain Bacteria; phylum Bacillota_I; class Bacilli_A; order RF39; family UBA660; genus JAEDJI01. The sequence continues at coordinate 25,380 of CAKOQD010000011.1, forward strand.
TTATATATAAAAGAAAACTTAGTACAAAAAATTGAAGAAATAGCAAAAGAAAATGACACATCATTTAACAATGTCATAATAAGTATGATTGAACATTGCCTAAATGAAGAAAAAGAAGAAGTAAATAACTAAATATAATAAAAGATTATATTTAGTTATTTTACTATAAAAGTAGTATCATCAATAAAAGTATAATCCGTCAAATACTTCAACTGCCTAATAAGCCTAAACATAGCCTCATCCTTCATCTTAGCCTCAATCATAACATCAACCCTGTCAGTATAAGGCTTAATAAGCTCAATAAATGAAATAAACTCATTAACATTAACAAAATCAGCATGACTTCTCATATCCTTCTTTAACTTACCCTTTGAAGAAGAAAAATGTACCTTAGGAATTATATCACCCCAAGTATCAAAAATATCATTTAAATAACAAGTAATATCTTTTTCACAAGGATTACAAACATGATGATGATAATCAAGAACAAAAGGTCTTTTAATAACCTTACAAAGATATAAGACATCTGAGACATTAAAAACCTTATCATCATTCTCAACTAAAATACTATTCTTAATATCAGAATCGAGTAAATTAAAATTATTAATAAACCTAGTAAGAGAGTTTTTCTTACCAAAAACACTACTACCAACATGAAGTATAACAAAAGGCTCAATATTCATACTCTTAAGAATATCAACATGATATCTAAGTATTTTAAAAGTATCATTAACCACCTTTTGATTAGTACTATTAAGAACACTATACTCACTCGGGTGTGCATCAACTCTCATCTTATGCATATTTATAAGATTTCCAATATCCTTATAATAATCATTATACTTATCAATATAATCAAAACTAACATCATCCAAAGTAGCAAGAGGTACTAAATCAGAAGTAATTCTATAAAAATGAATATTATTTCTAATATTAAAACATATTATTTTATTAAGCGTTTCTAAGTTATTAACAATAACAGAATCTATTCTTTCTAAATTAGCATTCTTCATATAATTAGTATAGTTAATACTCTTAAAACTAGTATCATCATATATAGATTTAGAAATAGAAACATAACCCAATCTTACTATCATAAAATCACCCATAATTAGTATGAATAATTTCTGAAAAATAATGACTTTTATTAATCAGTATGGTATAATTTCTTTGATAAAACGAACAAGGTAGGTGAATAAAATGAAAGTATGTAAAAAATGTAAAAAACAAGTACCAAACAAACTAAAAATATGTAGATATTGTGGAGCAGATGTATCAAAAGCAAAGATAATACCCTCTAATAAAAAAAGTACTAAAACAAGTAATAAAGTACAAAAAAATAAAAAAGAACAATTAACAAAAAACATAATTGATATAAAAGAAATGCCTAAACAAGAACAAAAAATAATAGTAACAGAAGAAATAACTGAAGAACCACAAATAATTAATAATTCTAAACCAAAAAAGAATAAAACTCCAAAAAAGAAAATAAAAAAAATAAAACTACCCAAAAATACTACAAAGAAAACAAATAATAAGTATGAAAAAATAAACCTTAAGAGAATCATAGTAAGTATAATTGTACTAACATTGGTGATAACAATAACCCTATCAGGAATAAAATTATACCATAAAGTATTCGATGTTGGAAAAGAAGTAAAACCAAATGAAAATACTACTAAAATATTTGATATAAATGAAACAATAAGATATAAAGATGTAAACTATAAAGTTAAAAAAGTTGAAATAAACGAAACAGGAACAGAGTATAAAAAGCCTAAAGATGGTAATCAATTCATTATAATAACAATACAATATGAAAACAAATCTGATGAGCCAGTAAGTTATAGTTCTAGAAATTGGAAACTTGAAAATGAAGACAAAGAAGAAACTCAAAGGATTTTTACTGCTCTTGATGTTAATACAGCACTTTACAGTGGTAAGCTAGTAATCGGAGCGACTAAAGTTGGTACTTTAGTATTTGAACAATCTAAAAAATATGACTCTTTCAAATTGAACTTTTATGAGTTAAAAGAAGAAAAGAAAGAAGATGAAAAAGAAACTAAAGAAAATGTCAAAGAAGATAAGAAAACTGATGAAAATGGTACTGAAGAAGAAAAAGAAAAGCCAATATTTTCAATTAATATAAAAATTGAAAACAAAGATAAAGAAAAAGAAAAAGAAAAAAGTAAAGAAGACAAAAATAAAACAACACAAACAACTAAAAAAGAAACTAAAGATAAAGAATTTAGCAAAAAATAAGTTCTTTATCTTTATAATAAAATCATTCTCTTACATATACTACACTAGGAGGATGATATTATGTACGTAAAATATCCTGTAAATGCAGTAGGAATAACATCAGACTTTGGATTAAGAACTCATCCCATAACTAAAGTAAGTAGATATCACTATGGATTAGATTTAGGGTGGATAAAAAAACCGGGAGAACCAGTATATGCAACACATGATGCAACCGTAATTGAAGAAGGTTACACATCATCAATGGGAAATTATATAGTTTTAAAATATATAAAAAAAGAAAATACGATCATAAATATATACATGCATTTAAAACAAAGATCATTAATAAAGAAAGGCAAAAAAGTAAAACAAGGAGAAAAGCTAGGATACATGGGTGAAACAGGACTAGCACAAGGAGTACATCTTCATTTTGAATATTGGATATGTCCTAAAAATTATAAATATAAATCATCAGATGCTTCCAAATATGCAAAAGATCCATTAAACTATTTATATTTATTTGATGATCAAACAGTTACTAAAAACTCCAGTTCAAGAGTTAAAAAAGTCGTAGGCACTCCAACTACTAGAAATAAAGATAAAAACCAAGTTCAAGTCTTACAAGAATATCTAAATTGTAGAGATAATTTCTCATTATCAGCAAAAGTATTAGGCTTTGCTAATCTTGGATACTACAATGTTTTAGATAAAAAAGAATCAAATGGTTATACTTGGTATAGAATAGATTACAATAAATGGATAGCAAATGTAAAAGACTATGTCAAAGTATTAAACAAAGAAGAACAACCAGTAACTCCAACACCAAGTCCAACACCAAGTCCAAAACCAAATCCAACCGATCCTAAAACACTCGAAGACTATAATAGTTTTAAAGCATCAAAAGATGGTTACTACTGTATATATTTAAAACAAAATGAAAAAATATATTACCCAAAACAAAAAGATTCAAACTAAATGAATCTTTTTATTTATAAGTTTCTTTCTTAATTAAATCTAAATTATAATGCATCAAAGACAAGTAATCATCATTATTAGCAATATCTTCTTCTTTAATATTATCAAGAGACCTAATAGTAAGTTTTTCAGCATTATATTTCTTTATAAAACTTTCTATATCATCACTAATTTTTTCATTTTCAATAACAAACACATAACTAATCTTTTTATTATTATATAAATCACTAGCAACATCAATATTACTTTGTTTAGTCTTACCATTTTCAGTCAAGTTAATAACTTTAAAACCATACTTATTTAAATAATTTAAACTCTCATCATAAACAACAATCGTAGGTAAATTAGAACTTTCAGCAGCTTTCTTTATTTCAGACTCAAGTTCAGTAATATCTACTTTAAGCAAATCATACTTATTATTTATACTATCAATTACAACACTAGAATTAATATATTCACTAAGCTCATTTCTTATATTTTGAGCAACCATAAGTATATTCGAAGGGTTCAACCAAACATCACTATCCTTATAAGTAGAATCAATTCCGTAAGAAGCATCAATTATCTTTAAGCTTCTATTAAAACCTAACATATCCTTAGCATATTCCTTTTCATTAGTATTACCATTATATATAAATAAATCTTTTTCACTATAGTCCCTCAACATCTTATTAGTTAATTTATACTCATTAACAATAGTACCCTTAGGATAAATACTAGTTATATTAGAATCCTCACCATATAATCTATTAGTAATATAATCAATTGGATATATAGTAGTAACTATATCAATACCTTGCATTACATCACTTTTAATACATCCACTACAACTAAATAAAATAACAAAAATAAATAATAAATAAATAATTTTCTTTTTCATAATTACTCCTTTTTACCCTTAGGAACAGGATCATAACCACTAGTTCCAAAAGGATTACACCTTAATATTCTTTTAATAGTTAAATAACTTCCATAAATAGCACCATGTATCTTAATTGCCTCAATTCCATAATTTGAACAACTAGGAACATGACGACACATATTATGCCATGGACCTGGTATCATTTGATATACTTTTATAATTCCAATTAAAATCTCTCTCAAAAGTACCACCATTATCATTTTACTATTAAAAGAAGAAAATATCAATCAAAGAGTATTATTTTTAATAAAAATATGATATATTTATACAAAGAAGGTGACAAACATGGAAGAACTTTTTAAAAAAATAAATATAACTCCAAAAAATAAAGATTTATATATACAAGCATTTACTCATACATCATATGCATATGAAAATAATCTAAAAGAATCATACGAAACATTAGAGTTTTTAGGAGATGCAATAGTAGACTTAGTAGTATCAGACTACCTTTATAGAAGTAATAAATATACCGAAGGAGAAATGACAAAAATAAGAGCATCATACGTATGTGAAAACGCTCTTTATGAATATGCTAATGACTTACACTTTAGTGATTACATAAGAGTAGGGGTAGGAGAAAGTCACACTGGTGGTACACATAAAAAAGCAATTATGGCAGATACATTTGAATCTCTTATGGGTGCAATATATTTAGACTTAGGATTTGAAAAAGTAAAAGAAGTAGCATTAAACATAATCATACCTTATATAAAAGATGAAAATATAAAATTCTTTAAAGACTATAAATCAGCATTACAAGAAGCAGTACAAACTACTAAAACACCAGTAGAATATGAACTTTTAGAGGCAACTGGACCATCACATGATAAAAGATTTAAAGTAGCAGTAAAAATAGATGGAATAACATACGCAACAGGAATTGGTAAATCAAAAAAACAAGCAGAACAAGAAGCAGCTAAAAAAACAATGGGCATGCTAGCGGACAAATAAAGAGAAGACTAATCTCTTTTTTTATATAAAAAAGTATTTCAATAAATTATCTTTTCCTACAGGAAAAGATAACACTAAAAAACGACATATATTTTCTCACAGGAAAAGATAATTAATATTAATAAGTAAAATCTATCAACCTAATTTTAAAAAAATAACCATTAAAATATTGAAACAAATATAAAAATATTATATAATTAACTTAACATATAAGATATGTATTTTAAGTATGGTGATTAAAATATGAAAGAAAAAAATAATAATTTAGACAAAGAAACAAAAAGAAGAATTAAAATATTAATACTAGCAATACTAGGAATCATAGTACTAGTAAGTGGTATGTCATATGCTTTTGTAAAATTAAGTTATACATCTGATAAAGTAGAAAATATTAACAGTTGTTTTGATATTACTATGAAAGATAATGGTGCAATTAATTTAAATAATGCAATACCTACACAAGATACAATCGGAGTAAACACTTCTCCATATACTTATACTATTACAAATACTTGTGATTTAGATGCTTATTATGAAACTACTATTAATGTACTTTCTCCATCAAAGAAAGATGATGCCTCTAAAGTAAGAGTGGCATTATATCAAGATGGTTATCTTACACCTTCTACATTATCAACACTAAAAAATGGAGAAATTACTGCTAATTTTACTAATCCATTAACAAACTCAATAGCAAACTATGTAGTAGATGAAGGATACTTACCTGCTAAAACTACTAAAACATTTAAACTTGCTATGTGGATAGGATATGATGTAACAGAGTTTAATGATGATTTTAAAACACAAATACTAGTTACAGGAATAGCAAAAGAAGCAGAAACTCTTACAAACCTTTCTGGTGGTGTTAATGTTTTAAAGAATAATACAGTAATAAATGATACAGATTATACTAAAACAACACAAGATGGATTATACTACTTAAAAAGAAATAATGAAGAAAATACATTCTATTTCAGAGGTACAAATGTAAATAATAATATTACTTTTGCTAATAAAGAATGGAAAATAGTAAGAATAAATAAAGATGGAAGTATTAAATTAGTACTAAATGATTCAATAGGTACTAGTACTTATAATAATATAGATACTACATTAAATACTTGGTATAACTCTAACATAAAAGGAACAGACTATGAAAAATACGTAGTACAAGATAATTATTGTAATGATACAACATTATCATATAAAAGAGTAACAAGTAATAAACCTAAATTAAAATGTAATAATACTACTAAAAAAAGTATTGGTATATTATCAGTAGATGAAGTAATGTTATCTAATGCAATATATAATAGTACAACAAAAACATCTTATTTAGATTCATCTACAAATACATATACCTTAACACCAGCACAAACTAATAATGATGTATTTTCATTTGGTGGAACAAAGCAAATAAGTATAGTAAATAAGACTAATACACTTGGTATTAGACCTACAATTACAATAACAAAAGATGCAAATCTTTCAGGAGAAGGATCTACTTCAAATAAATATACAATTACCGGTTTATTTAGTAATATACCAGAAGCTTATAATGATACAACTGCACCAAGTATACAAACAGCAAGTGTAACACAAAACTGGACAAATACAGGAAAACAAATAACAATATCTGCATTTGATGAAAGTAAAGGGTCAGGAGTTAGTGCTTATAATATAACAACATCAAATACTAAACCAGCATCAAATGCAAGTACATGGGTTAGCATGAGTAATGCTAAAGTTACTACAACTACTAAATATAATGCTGGTACATACTATGTATGGGTTAAAGATGGATCAAACAATATTAGTGCATCTAAAACAGTAACAGTAAATAAAATAGATACAACAAAACCTACATGTACATTAACATATGCAAAAACAGGTAAAGGATATAGATTACAAATAACAGGACAAGATAGTAACCAATTAGCAGGTAAACCTTATTCATTTGATGGAACAAACTATCAAGAATTATCTACTAAAGAAATTACAAGTGGAGGAACAAAAACTGCATATATTAAAGATATAGCGGGTAATACTAATACATGTACTACTGAGATACAAATAGAGCCTAACAAACCAGCTTTATTAAGTAATATGATACCAGTTTATTATGATAGTACATCAAATGTATGGAAAAAAGCAAATAAGAATAATAATGGTGGTAGTTGGTATAATTATGATAATAAGATGTGGGCAAATGCTGTAACAGTTACAAGTACCAATAGAGATACATATCTAAATGCGAGCGCGGGTACAACAATACCAATGAGTGATATTAATACAATGTGGGTATGGGTACCAAGATATACATATACATATTTAAATACAAATACACCACAAAGTATAAATATTAAGTTTGAAAAAGGTACAGCAAGTACTGGTACAATTAAGTGTACTGATAATGTTACTGGTACTAGTAGCACAAGTGAAACATGTACTGATACGACAAATGGAAGTTTAAAAGCAGAAACAAGTACATATACTCATCCAGCATTCTGGTGGGATAAGAATGATAACAATGTAAGAGAAGAAAATGAAGAACTAACAGGAATCTGGGTAGGTAAGTTTGAAGTATCAAGTGATACTAGTTGTACACCTTCTGATAAAGCAGCAGTAGGGTCAGGATGTAACTTACAAACAATAAGACCGAGAGTATTACCAAACGTAACATCATGGAGAGGAGCACAAGTAGGTACATTCTTTAATGGAATCCAAAAGATGAGAGAGTCTGGAAATAAATATGGATTTAATACAACTGATGAAACCCATATGATGAAGAACATGGAATGGGGAGCAGTAACATATCTATCACATAGTAAATATGGAATAAATAAAGAAATAGCAATAAACAGTGCAAATACATATACAACAGGATGTGGACCACAAAGTGAAGGTTCAACAAGTAGTGGTGCAACATGTAATGGATATACAACAGCATTAGGACAAAGTGCAAGTACAACAGGTAATGTCACAGGAGTATATGACATGAGTGGTGGAGCATATGAATATATGATGAGTAATATGGTATATAGTAATGGACAACAAATGAGTGGAAACAGAACAACAAATAATGTCAATTCAGCATTTACAGGAATTCTATATGATAGTGGAAATGGAACATCATTTACAGGAACATACTCATTCCCAAGTAAGAGATATTATGATAAATATAGTTATGGAACAAGTAATAAAGAATACACAAGAGGAAAGTTAGGAGACGCTACAAAGGAAATGGCACCTATCGGAAGTTCAGGTAACTGGTATTCAGATTACGCCCTCTTTCCTGCCAGTTCCGGCCCTTGGTTCTACCGTGGTGGGCTCTATAGCAGTGGTGCTAGCGCCGGCGCGTTCGGTTTCGACTACAACAACGGTTCTGCTGACACTTACTACTCTGCTCGTGCCGTGCTTCCTGGCGCTCTGGACTGACGAAGTCAGTCTTGCTCTGTCGGTACGTGGTCGAAATAAATTGTTTTTTGAAATAAATAATTGATGCTGTGACCAAACAACGTTGGTGTCAGTTCGGGATCTTTAATACTCAAACTGACCCAGTTCGAAGAACTGGCACAGCAAAATAGAAAGAAAGGGAAAATAATGTTTTACTTTCGTACTTTTCCTTTTCATTTTCTTATCAAAGAAAATGAAAAGTGGTTAAGTTTTTGGAATCTATCATTTTCCTTTTTAAAGGAAAATGATAGTAAATTATTTTTGGTTTCATCATGTTGATGATTAGGAACAACACTTTTTACTGAGGTAGATTTTAAATAAGGATCCGCGATACAGTGAAGCCCTTTTTTTCCTATGTAGAATTATATTAAATACTAATCAAAAGTCACATAACTACTATTTTTTGTAAAAATAAAAAAATAAAAATTGTAACACTAGGTGAAAAAATCACCATGACTACAACTTTTATTGCCTAAAATATAGCATTTATATAATAATCTGTTAAATTAGTTAATATATAAAAGAATAAGAAATCAGCCTCTCTGGTTATAGTCAGTGGGACTGATTTCTTATTACATATTATATCACTATATTAATAACATATCAAATAAATCATGAAAAAAAGTGAACCCCCTGTAAGCAGCGGGTCCACCCAATAACCAAATTATAGCACATTTACCATAATCTGTCAAATTGAACATGTTCATTATTATTATATGTAAAACCAATAATATTTATAATCCATTTCATTTGAAAACTAATATAAAATGATATATAATATTAATACGAAAGAGGGATTATAAATGAGTAGTAATATATTAATAAGTGTAATAATACCAGTACATAATACATCTAAATACTTAAATACATGTATAGATTCTATATTAAAAAACGATTATAAAAATATTGAAATAATAATTATTGATGATAATTCAAACGATGATAGTCTAAATATACTAAAATCATACGAAAAAAGATATAAAAATATAAGTATTTACCATAATAATAAAACACTAGGACAATCAGAATCTAGAAACATTGGATTATCTCATGCTAAAGGAGACTATATATCCTTTATAGATAGTGATGACTACATTAGTAATACTATGTACTCTAATATGATAAATCAAATAATAAAAAATAATTATCCTGATCTAATTGAAACAGACCTAATCTTTGTAAAAGACAATCACTATTACAATAAAGACTTATCATTTGCTAATACTAATAAATCATTAGAATTAGATATAAAAGAAAATATCTTAAATACTAGTCCTTCAGTATGTAATAAATTATTTAAAAAAGAACTAATCAAAGACTATAAGTTTATAAATACTAAATGGGAAGACATTGCATTTACTACTATTATGTATTTAAGATCAAATAAAATAATAAAAACCTTTAACAAAGACTACTTTTACAGAAGAACCAACTCTGGTGTAAGCGGCATTAATCTAAAACCAAATACTAAAATAACTGAAATATTCGAAGTTACCGATGATATAATAGAAAATGCAAAAGATTTAAAAAAACTTGATTCATATCATGATGAATTACTAACTATTTGCTTTTCTGCTATTATGAAAAGAATTGAAGAAATAGATTATTGGAACATTGAAGAATCTAAAAAAGAAGAAACTAGAAATATGATGTATAAATATTTATATTTAAAATATGGAACTTTAACAGGACAAATTAAATATCTATTAATACCCAGAGTAAATGAAGTCATAATAAAAGAATATGAAGTCTATACTAATAAATGTAGAAAAGGAAGTATGACACATGTATAAGAAAATATATAAGTGTCCTCTTGATGATATTATTCTAACAAGTGACGGAACTTATTTAACAGGACTATATTTTAAAAACAGTAATGATGCTAAAAAACATATTGATAATTATACAGAAAAAGACTTAGAAATATTTGATGAAACTATTAAATGGTTAGATATATATTTCAGTGGTAATAACCCTAACTTTACACCAAAATATAAAATAAAATTAACAGACTTTGAACAACAAGTAACAGATATTATGAATAAAATACCATTCGGAAAAACAATAACATATGGACAAATCGCAGAAATTATTGCAAAGAAAAAAGGTATTGAAAAAATGTCATCACAAGCAGTAGGAAATGCCGTAGGAAAAAATCCTATTTGTATTATAATCCCATGCCATAGAGTAATGGGAAAAGATAACAATCTAACTGGGTATGGTGGAGGACTAAAAAATAAAATAGGACTCTTACAAATCGAAGGAAATGATATAAGTAAATACAAAATACCCAAAAAAGGAAACAAATTATAAAAAGATAGCCAAAATGTAAAATAAAAATCAGCCAAAATGTAAAATGAAAATGAGCCAAAATGTAAAATGACTAAGTTAGAAAGGAACCAAACTATGAAACAAAGATGCAAATGGTGCAATCTAAATAACCAATTATACGTAGACTATCATGATAATGAATGGTGTCAAAAAAACTTTGATGATAAATACTTATTTGAAATGTTAATACTAGAATCATTTCAAGCAGGACTTTCTTGGGAATGTATTCTAAATAAAAGAAAATATTTTAAAGAAGCATATGATAACTTCAATATAGATAAAATAATAAACTATGATGAAGAAAAAATAAATGAATTATTAACAAACCATAACATAATAAGAAACAAATTAAAAATAAAAGCAAGTATCAAAAATGCTAAAATATTTAAACAAATAACAAATGAATATAAAACATTTTATAATTACTTAAAAACATTTACCAATGATAAAACACTCTATGAAATAAATAATACTAGAAATAATCTATCAGATGCTATTTCAAAAGATTTAAAAAAAAGAGGAATGTCTTTCATTGGTACAACAATTATTTATTCATACCTTCAAGCAATTGGAATAATTTACTCACATGATAAACAATGTTTTATGTACAAAGAAAAATAATAAATAAAAATATTTAAAAGGAGGAACCTTATGGGTAAAAAAATTACAAACTATTATGAGTTTCAAGAAATAATAAAAGAACTAATAGAAAACGAAAATGTACAAGCTATGAAAAACTACATTCAACACTTTAATACAGACTGCTATGAACACTGCTATACCGTTGCATATATATGCTACAGTATAGCAAAAAAACTAAACTGGGATTACAAAGCAGTAACACGCGCAGGAATGCTTCATGATCTATTTCTATACAACTGGAGAACAAGAGAAAATGGGCGTAAAGGCCTACACGCCTTTACCCATGCAAAATGCGCATATAAAAATGCTGTTAAAATATTTGATTTAACAGAAAAAGAACAAAACATGATAAAAACCCACATGTTTCCAGTCACAATCATTCCACCTAAATCAAAAGAGGGCTTTTTATTAACAATTGTTGATAAATACTGTGCTTTATACGAATGTGCAAAATATTTAAGTGAAAAAGCTATGTACAAAGACGTAATAAAAATATAAGAATAAACATATCAAAAATGAACTAGTCAAGTAAAAATAGACAGTTTATAAAAAACAATCATTAAAACCCTGATTCAATTTTATATTGAATTGGG
>CAKOQD010000012.1 GCA_934101185.1 uncultured Bacilli bacterium
ACTTCCTTTATTTTATTGTATCAAAAAAGTAGACTGATTGTCTTTTTGACATTGTCTACTTTTATCATATCACTTCAAAAAAGATATGTTTTTATATACAAATAATGTATCATGTGATACAATATAATTATAAAGGAGGAAAACATGTCTAAACCAACAAAAATTACTAAAGAACTAATACTAGAAAAAGCATTTGAAATAGCAAAAACACAAGGAATAGAAAAAGTAAGTAATAGAGAAATAGCAAAAAAACTAAACTCATCAATAAGACCAATTTATTACCAATTTAAAAACAGTGAAGAGCTATACAACGAACTCTTAATAAAAATGGAAGAATACTTCTACAGATTCTTACTAGACAACACTATAGAAAACATTCCAAAATACAAACAAGTAGGAATAAACTATATAAAGTTTGCAAAATGTGAAACAAACATATTTAAAGCCCTATTCATGAGAAAAACAAATCTAGTAGTAGAAAACTTCATAGAACAAACAAAAGAATTCAAAGAAATAGAAAAATTCATTAAAATAAGTACAAATCTAAAAGATGAAGAAATAAAAACATTCCATGTAAAAATGTGGATATTTACACACGGATTAGCAACACTCGTAGCAAACAATACAATAAATCTAACTGATAATCAAATAACAGACTTATTATCATACGAATTCCAAGCATTAATGCTACTTGAAGAAAACCCTAACAATAAATGGGTATTAAATAAAGGAGAGATAAAATGATAAGTATTAAAAACGTAACCAAAAAATATGGTGACAAAAAAGCCCTAAACAATGTGAGCTTTAACGTTGAAAATGGAGAAATATTTGCCTTCATCGGACACAATGGCGCAGGCAAGACCACTATGATAAAATCAATCATAGGAATACTAGACTTTGATGAAGGAGACATCCTAATAAACAACACCTCAATCAAAAAAGATCCAATCAAATGTAAAAAACAAATGGCCTATGTACCAGACAATCCAGATCTATACGAAAACATGAAAGCAATAGACTTCATAAACTTCATATGTGACATGTACGAAGTACCAGAATTAAAAAGAAAAGAAAAAATTAAAAAATATGCTAAAATGTTTGAAATAGAAAACAACTTAAACGACGACATTTCAAGCTTTTCTCATGGTATGAAACAAAAAATAGCCCTAATATCAGCACTAGCACACGATCCAGAAGTCTTAATAATGGATGAACCATTCGTTGGACTAGATCCTAAAGCAGTATACGATATGAAAGAAATAATGAAACAAATGAAAAAAGAAAATAAAACAATCTTTTTCTCAACTCATATTCTAGACGTCGCAGAAAAACTATGCGATAAAGTAGCAATCATAAAAAAAGGTGAAATAATAAAATCAGGAGAAATGAAACAAATCAAAAAAGATGAGTCATTAGAGCAAGTATTCCTAGAATCAGGAGACCAAAAATGAAAACAATATCACTATTAAAAGCAGTACTAACACAAGACATGAACATGTTTAAATACAAAACAACATCAAAGAAAAAAATAAACAAAATACTAATGCCAATCCTACTTTTCCTACTTGTTGCAAGTGCTATAGGTAGTTATGCCTATATGCTTGGAGAATCCCTTCATCCAGTAAACTTAACATATGTTATGCTAACAATGTTTACACTACTCGTAACAATTCTAACATTCACCGCCGGAATATATAAATCCCAAGGAATACTATTCGACACCAAAGACAACGACCTATTATTTTCACTACCAATAAAAAAATCAAAAATACTATTCATTAGAATCTTAAAACTATTAATATTTCAATACATATATAACCTAATGTTCTTACTACCTGCTTTTGTAATATATATCTACTTTGAAAAACCTAGTATAGACTTCTACCTAATATCATTATTAATGACATTCCTACTCCCAATCATCCCAACAATCGCATCAAGTATTCTAGGATACATAACTAAAATGATATCATCAAAATCAAATAAAAAAAGATTAGTTCAAACAGTAGTAACACTCCTAATATTTATAGCAATATTCATACTTAGTTATAACTTAAACTCATACCTAGAAAACATTGCAAGACACGCTAAAAGCATTAACGAAGTAATAACAAAAACATACCTACCCGCAGGACTATACATAGACTTAATAACAAACTATAAAACAACTGACTTAATAAAAATACTACTAATAAACATAATCCCACTAGCAATATTCATCTACATTGGACAAAAATATTACTTCAAAATAGTATTCAATTCTAAAGAAGCAAAAACAAGTAAACAATCAAAACAAATTAAATATAATAAAAACACTAAACTAAAAGCATTAATAATAAAAGAGTTAAAAAGATACCTATCATCACCAATCTATATGATGAATACAGCCTTTGGATACATCATAATCCTAGTCCTTTCAATAGCATTATGCTTCAATGACAAAATAATAAATAATTTAATACTATCTCAATATGGACTTACAACAAACATATCAATAACATTCATATACTTCTGTATGGTACTAATAATGATATCTATGACATCAATTACATCATCATCCATATCACTCGAAGGAAAAACAATCAATATAACAAAAAGCCTACCTATAAAAACATCAACAATAATGAAATCAAAAATAATATTCCCATTCATAATAGAACTACCATTCATTATACTAAGTGAAATAATCTTCTTCATAAAGTTTACCCCGACCATACAAGAAGAAATCTTAATAATTCTAACATCACTAGTAACAATAGCATTCCAAGCAGTACTAGGCCTAATTATAAACCTAAAATACCCTAAATTAAATGCCTCAAGTGATACTGAAGTAGTAAAACAAAGTATGAGCGCAACCCTATCAGTATTTTCAGGACTAGGTATATCAATCGTTCTAATACTCATCATGATTAAATTAAATAAAATACTAACCATCCCAGGACAAATGTTAATATCATTAATAATCTTAATATCATTAACAACAATTCTATACATTATACTTATGAATAAGACATCAAAAGAATATCAAAAACTAAATATCTAAGGAGAAACCATGGAAAATATAATTGAAATAAAAAATCTAACTAAAAAATATAAAAATAAAAAAGCAGTAGACAACCTTTCACTAGAAGTCCACGATAAAGAAATACTTGGACTACTTGGACCAAACGGAAGTGGAAAAACCACTACCATAAACTGCATTCTATCACTATTAAACTACCAACAAGGAAAAATCAAAATACTAGGAAAAGAAATGAAACCAGATTCATACGACATCAAAAAACAAATCGGAGTAATATTCCAAGAAATCGCAGTATTCGAAGAACTAACAGTCTATGAAAACATTGATTACTTCTCTTCACTATATATAAAAGACAAAAAAACAAGAAAAAAATCAATCGAAGAAGCAATCAACCTAGTAGGACTAAAAGACTATAAAAAATACTATCCAAAACAACTATCCGGAGGCCTTTTAAGAAGACTAAACATAGCATGTGGAATCGCTCATAAACCTAAAATAATCATCCTAGACGAACCAACAGTCGCCGTAGATCCTCAAAGTAGAAATAACATCCTCGAAGGAATAAAAAAACTAAATAAACAAGGAGCAACAATAATCTATACAACTCACTATATGGAAGAAGCAGAAATACTATGCGATAGAATAGTTATTCTAGACAAAGGAAAAATAATTGCCGAAGGAACTAAAAACTCTCTAAAAAAGAAAACAAACATCGAAGAAAAAATAACAATCGAAACAAAACTAACAAAAGAAGAATTAAAACAAATTGAATCATTCAAAAACGTTTTAAATATAAAACAAGAAGAATCAACAGTAATAATTACATACAAAAAAGGACAAAACAATCTAAAAGACATAATTGAGTATTTAAATAATAATAAAATAAAATATAATAAAATATTCTCTGAAAGACCAACCCTAAACGATGTATTTTTAGAACTAACAGGAAAGGATCTAAGAGACTAATGTTCTATCAAAACCTTAAATACTCATTAAAAATACTTTTAAGAAATAAAGCCTTAATATTCTGGACCTTTGCCTTTCCAATAATTTTAGGACTATTCTTTAACCTAGCATTTCAAAACATAGAAAAAAATGAACAACTACAAGTAATAGATATAGCCATAATAAACTCAAACGATTATAACAATAATAAAATAGTAAAAGAATCACTAAACGAACTAACAAAAGGCAAAAACAAATTATTTAATATCAAGCTAACAGATGAAAAAACATCAAAAGATTTACTAAAAAACAATAAAATAATAGGATATTTAACATTTAAAGAAAACCAAGTAAATATAACAGTAAAAAACTCTGGTGTGGAGGAAACTATTCTAAAACAAGTTCTAGAACAAATACAAACTAACTCAAAAATAATTAATAAAAAAGTTGAAAAAGAAATAAGTGAACAAGTAGCAACAAATAAAAAAATAAACTATGAACAAATATATCAAAATGCCCTAAGTCTATTAAATGAAAACAATATAAAAATAAACAACATATCAAATAAAAACTTAAGCTACACTATGATAGAATACTATACCCTAATAGCAATGGCTTGTCTATACGGTGCAATGCTATCAATGTTTATCATAAACTATCAACTACCTAATATGAATAGCACAGGCAAAAGAATATCAGCATCACCAATAAATAAAACAAAACAACTTATAAGTAGTCTTCTATCAGCATATATTGTCCAAATAATCGGACTATTACTCTTATTTCTATTCACAATCTTTATCCTAAAAGTAGACTATGGAAAAAATCTTTTATATGTAATAATAACCTCTCTATGCGGAGCACTTTCAGGATTATCTCTCGGAGTAGCAACATCAACCCTATTTAAAACAAATGAAAATGCTAAAACAGGTATAATAATTGCCATAACCATGCTATTTTGCTTCCTATCAGGAATGATGGGAATAACCATGAAATACATAATAGACAAAAACATCCCATTACTAAATATGATAAATCCTGCCAATATGATAACAGATGCCCTATACTCACTATATTACTACAATACATTTGATAGGTTCTACAAAGATATACTAAGCCTTTTAATATTTTCATTTATAATGATCCTAATCTCTATAAAAGGATTAAGGAGGCAAAAATATGACAACATTTAATACATTTTGGAAAATAGTAAAAAAATACAAAGGAACGATAATTCTATACACTGTAATACTAATAGCCTTCGGAGGAATAAACATAAAAAACAACGACATCACTAAAACATTTGAAAGTGAACTACCAGACATTGCAATAGTAAACAAAGATGAAAACAAATCATTAACAAATAATCTAATAAACTACTTAGATAAAAATACAAAAATTAGAAACATCAAAGAAAAAGATTTAGAAGACGCTTTATTTTATAGAGATATAAGCTATATAATATATATCCCAGAAAACTATACAAATGATCTTCTAAATAATAAAAACAAAGAAATAAATATAAAAACAAACAACAACTATGATGCATCACTATCAGAATTAATACTAACTAGATACTTAAAAGCACAAAACATAATGCTAAAACAAAGTACAAATGAAAATGAGATTATAAATAATATTAACGAAGTATTAGAAACCCAAGTAAACATCAACTTAACATCAAAACAAAACATATCAAATATAGAAAAAACAGCAACATACTTCAATTTTGCAAGCTATAGTATAACAGCAGTTGTGATATTTATAATCTGCCTAGTACTTTCAAGCTTTCATCAAAAAGAAGTAAACAAAAGAATAATCATCAGTAGTACTAACTATAAGAAAAACAATAAATTAATATTAATAGCAAGCACACTATTCGCAAGTATAGTATGCATCTTCTATATTGTACTAGGACTAATCCTCTTAAAAGAGCCACTACTAAATATAAAAGGAATACTATATATAATAAACACAACAATATTTACCTTTACAACCCTAACCCTAGCACTGTTAATAAGTAACTTAATATATAATAAAAACGCTATAACAGCACTAGTAAACGTCATTTCATTATCACAAGCATTCCTATGTGGTGCCTTTATACCAGCAAAATATATGCCAGATAAAGTATTACAAATAGCACAAATACTACCTGCTAGATGGTACATAAAAAGTAATGATATATTAAAAAGTCTAGAAACCATTACTCTAAATAATACAAACGAAATAATAATTAATATGATTGTTATGCTTATATTTGCAATTATCTTTATAACACTAACCAACATAGTATCAAAAAATAAACAAAAAATATAAAAATAAAAAATACCAAAGTAACAAAATGTTTACTGTTAGGTATTTTTTTATTAATGAACAAAATATAACTACAAGCACCCCTCATTGTATAAACTTGTAAAAAATACAAAAAAATGATAATATAAAGTAAGAAAAAGAGGTGCTTTATGAAAAAATATTTATTAATTTTACTATTACTATTTCCACTTACTGTAACTTCTCAAACATACCAAGTAGATGAATATATGAAAGTGGATATGAATGATAATTGGTATACATTTACAAGAACTAATTTAAAAGATAATAAACAACTAGAAGAACTAAACATTACATATAACTACTTAAATGATTTTATGAATAAAAATAGTGTTTACTTAGATGCATTAAAAAAAGAATCCAAAACAGAAGATATGATAGAATCATTTGTAAGAATAAAAGAAGCTAATATAAATAATTTAAGTAACTATGATGATGATTTTGTAAAAAAAGTAGCAAAAGAACTACAAAAGAAAATAAATGCTAGCGAATATGATATATACAAAGATAATTATAAATATGCGTATATAAAATATAATGATCAAGGACTAAATATAATTCAATACTACACAGTAGTAAATAAAAAAGGTTATAACATTCAGTTTCAAAAACAAAATGATTTCACTAAAGAAGAACAAGAAGAATTTCAAAATATAATAAGCAAAATAACATATAAAATAAATAAAGACTTAAAAGAAGAAACTAATAATAAAAATAAGACTTACAATTATACTATGATTGGTGCGATAGCAGGAGCCATTGTAGGTACTTTATTAGTAGTTAATAAAAGTAAAAAGAAAAAAAACATATGAAAAATTAGGATACGAAATAGTAGAATAAAAGTACTAACTTGTACTTTTATTTATTTGAAAAAACCGCAATAAAAAGTTTACTATTTGAAACATTAATGATATAATAAAAATATAAGGTGGTAAAAATGAATTCAAATTTAGGAAATAAAGTAAGGCTTTTAAGAAAACAAAGAAAATTAAGACAAGATGATCTAGGAAAAGCTTTAAATCTTAGTAGATCCCAAATATCTAATTTAGAAAGTGGCAAAAGAAACTTTAATCTACAACAATTAGAAAAACTATGTAATTATTTCAAGATAGATATGTCATATTTTCTTATGGAAGAAACAACTGATTCATGTTTAAATTTGCTAGATAAAGTAAAATTATTATTTCAAAGCAAAGAATTAACAAATAGTCAAAAAGAAGATTTATTTGCATCTATTATGAAAATATACATAGAATCGAAGGAGGAGTTCGATGAAAAATAAATACATATTTGAAACAAATAGTTTAAATGAAATGGAATTAGTGATTAATAGACAAAAGATGTTTTCAGTACTAGAAGATATAAAAAACTGGAGAAGAGAACTATATAAAGGTTATGATTCAAATATAAAATATTTGTGCAATGGAAAACTATATTCATTTGAAGAATATATAAAAAACGAAGAATCATTTCCAAAAAATGAACAAGGATTTACTAAAGATTTAAAGACGGTTTACACAACTAATGAATTAATAAATAAAATAGATTATTTTCTTTCTGAGATTAAGCATTTATTATAAAGATAATAAAAAAATATTATAAAGTAAATATTGACTAATGGTTTGACATAGATAAAAAAATATGCTATATTATCTATGCGAGGAAAAAATGTTAAATCATTTTTGCAAGGGCACTGTCTTATGATGGAGCCCTATTTTTCTGCCTAAAAATCTAGAAAAAACTAGATTTTTTTATATAATTGTCAAAAGTGTTGTAAGACATTATCATAAATTAATCATACACATATAATCTGTGAGTGTATAAACTTGATAAAGTAAATAAAGTATGATATATTTTATATGAGTTGAAAAAGCAACTCTGTGATTTAAATTATTTTGTATGAAAAAGGAATCCTATATAAAAAAATAGAAAATTTACTTTATATCTTAAGAATTCATTAATCAATATTAATGAAAAAGGAAAATATTATTATAGGAGGTTTCATATGAAAGAAAGTTGTAAAGACTATTTAAGTCACAATAAATCAAAGAACTTTAATGAATTACTTTTCTCATTCATTGATAAAAGTGGTTATAAAGATTCAGAGATTTATAAAAAAGTAGATATAGATAGAAAACTATTTTCTAAAATCAGATGTAATAACAATTATATCCCCAGAAGGAATGTAATTATCAAATTATGCTTAGCATTAGAATTGACCAAAAATGATTTTAACAAATTGTTGAATAGTGCTGGTTATTCTTTGAGCAATAGTAAATTTGATTTGATTATTGCGTACTGTTTGGATAATAATATTTATAACTTAGATGTTGTAAACAGTTATCTCTATACTTACTCAAATGCTGTTTTATAACAGTATTTTTTTTGTCGCTTTTTCCGCGACCATTTTTAAGTTTATCAATGATAGAATTAAATCAGTCAAAAGGAGAGTGAATAGGATGAAAACAAATATTTCAGCTTTAATGAGTTTAATATCAGAAGAAGAAAGATACTTAAATAGTAGATTATATACGATAAAGGAATACGCAATTAATACATCTGTCGAAGAACTTGATGGCAAAATTAACATAATCGAAGATAATAAAGAAGAATTTGAAAGAGATTTAAAAGAACTAGAAAGAAGTTCAAGTGAATTATCTAAGCTAAAAACAATTCTATATGAAAAAAATAATCAATTCAAACTAAGCGATAATAGAAATATACAACAAGCAATAGTAGACAATAACAACCTAAGAAAGTTAAAGTCCTTGTATGAACAATTACTATTACTAAAGAATACTAAGAAAAGAGTTACTGAAGTAAATAATTCATATTTCGAGTGTAAAACATTAAACTTTGATTCTAAACAAATAAGAGAAAGACTCGAAGAAATTGAGAAAAAAATACAAAACACAGATTTTGAAATATCTAAACTAAATTCTATAGAGTTCGAAGTTTAACATCTTGGGTTCTGCTAAAGTATTTTGCAGATTAAATAAAATAAAAAGTTTTTAGCCCAGGCATTTCTTACTGTTCATTTTAGTTTTTTAGATTTTTAAATATACTAAGCAATTTACAAATTATTATATATTATATGCATAAATTAAAAAATTATTAATTATGAATTTTTATAGTTAATCTTCGTAAATAGATTAAAAAGAATGTTTTTATAATGTTTGAACATGTAAGGGATGTATCCGACATGTTATTGTTTCCGTACGGATTTAATAACAGTTGAATTTTTTATAATATTTAAAGAAATAATATAAAAAATTCAAATATAAAATTGTCTAAACTTGTAGGAAAAATAAACGTTTAATGATATAATAAATATATATTTAACTTGGAGGTAGATAAGAATGATAAAGGGAAAACCATTTGTAAAGTGGGCTGGTGGAAAAAGACAAATAATTGATAAATTATTAAAATATGTACCTGATGACTTTGATACTTATTACGAACCATTCGTTGGTGGTGGAGCTTTATTATTTGAATTATCACCAAAAAAAGCAGTAATAAATGACTTCAATAAAGAGTTAATGAATGTATACAATGTTTTATGCGATGAAAACAAATTTAAGAAGATGTGCAATGTATTAAATAATTATGAAGCAAATCATAGTGAAGAATTCTTTTATGAAATAAGAAATAAAGACAAAAATAAAGCATCATTTAATAGATTATCAGACTATACAAGAGCAGGAAGAACAATTTACTTAAATAAAGCTTGCTTTAATGGTTTATATAGAGTAAACAGTAAAAATGAGTTCAACGTTCCATTCGGTAAGAAAACAAAAGTAAATACTTATGAAGGAAGTAATCTAATAACAGTTAGTAATTATTTAACAATGAATGATGTGAAAATACTAAGTGTAGACTTTGAAGAAGCAGTAAAAGACGCTAAGGAAGGTGACTTTATATACTTTGATCCTCCATATGATTCAGACACAGCAACATTTAATAGCTACACAGAAGGAGGGTTTGGAAAAGAAGAACAAAAAAGACTTGCAAAAGTTTATAAAGAACTTTCTGACAGAGGTTGTTATGTTATGCTTTCAAATCACAATACAACTTTAATAAATGAGTTATATAAAGATTTTAACATTCATGTAATTGAAGCAAAAAGAAATATAAATGCTAATGGAAAGAAAAGAGGAAAAGTAGAAGAAGTAATTATAACAAATTATGAAAATAAAAAAGGACTTGAAGAATAGTTAAGGAGGTGGCAATATGTCTAAGAAACCATATTATGAAACAGATGGTTTTAAATTGATAAAAGGAGATTCGATCGAAGAATTAAAAAAGATTGAATCTAAATCAATAGACATGATCTTTGCAGACCCTCCTTATTTTTTGTCTGGAGATGGTATAAGTTGTAGTGCGGGAAAAATGGTAAGTGTAAAAAAAGGAAAGTGGGATGAAAAAATAGATATTGATAAAAAACATAAGTTTAATCGAAAATGGATTAAATTGTGTTACAATATTTTAAAAGATGAAGGAACAATATGGATTAGTGGAACGATGCACAATATTTACTCAATAGGTATGGCATTGGAACAAGAAGGATTCAAAATAATAAATAATATAACTTGGAAAAAATTAAATCCACCACCGAATATAAGCTGTCGTGCATTTGTTCATTCTACGGAAACAATTTTATGGGCAAAAAAAGATATAAAAAAAGCTAAACATAAATTTAATTATTCCTTGATGAAAGAGTTAAATGATAATAAACAAATGAAAGATGTTTGGGAGTCGTCGTTAACTAAACCTAGTGAGAAAAAACAAGGAAAACATCCAACTCAAAAACCTATCGCTATATTAGAAAAAATAATATTAGCATCTACAGATGAAGGAGATTTAATTTTAGATCCATTTAACGGAAGTGGAACAACAGGAATTGTAGCAAATAAGTTAAATAGAAAATATATAGGAATAGAACAAGAAAAAGAATATTTAGATTTAACCATTAGAAGAAAGGAAAGTGATAACAATGACTAGAAATTTTAATGATTGGATAAGTAAATTTAAAACAAGTATATCTGATTATACTTATTATGTTGATTTTGAGAAAATATACAAAAATGTGGATAAGGTTAAAGTTGAACTTAATATTTTAAACTCTTTAATTGGTAGTAAAAACATTGAGGAGGAATTTCAAAATATTTTAATTAAGTATCCTGAAACTCTAGAGTGCATACCGTTACTACTTGCAGTTCGTTCAAAAGAAATATTTGTTAAAGATGAAATAAATGAATATTTGTTTAAGTTTAATAAAATGGTTTATTCTATAAAAGATTATATTAAGTTTATGAGAGAAAGTGGTTTATTTGATTTACTACAAAATCATATTATAAATAATTTATATGACTATGTTTTAGGAATTGAAGTTGGATTAGATTCAAATGGTAGAAAAAATCGTGGTGGGCACCTAATGGAAAACTTGGTTGAATCATATATAATAAAAGCAGGTTATAAAAAAGATATTAATTATTTTAAAGAAATGTATCTAAAAGATATAGAAAAGAAATGGAACCTTGATTTAAGTGAAATGTCTGGGCATAATACATCAACTAAAAGATTTGATTTTGTAATTAAAACAGATAAACAGGTATATGTAATAGAAACAAATTTTTATTCTAGTGGGGGTTCAAAACTAAATGAAACTGCAAGAAGTTATAAAATGCTAGCTCAAGAATCTAAAAAAGTTCATGGTGTAACCTTTATATGGTTTACAGATGGAACTGGTTGGATTAATGCTAGAAAAAATTTAGAAGAAACTTTTAATGAATTAGAAACTATGTATAACATAGATGATTTAGATAATGGTATATTAAATCAATTGAATTAGAATATAAAAATATTAGAGAGGTGAATATAATGAATAACATATGTGGCTCAATTTATATACTTACAAACCCATCTTTTCCAGATTATGTAAAGATAGGATATTCAAAGAATGTAGAAGAAAGAATAAATGAATTAAATAATTCAGAGGCAGTTCCTTTTGGGTTTAGACTATATGCAACATATGATGTTGAAACTCAATCGGCTGATAAAGTATTACATAAAATAATTGATAAATTGAATGCTGATTTAAGAAGTATTGATACCATAAATGATAAAGTAAGAGTTAGAGAATTTTATTTGATATCTCCAGAAGATGCTTATGAATTGTTGGAAGATATTGCTATTATTAGTGGAACCAAAGAAAGGCTTCATTTATACAAACCAACAAAGGATGAGGTACAAGAAGAAGAAACTGCTGAAAAGAATAGAGAATTATCTAAAAATAGACATCATTTTAAAGAAATAAAGTTTAAATCTAGTTTAACAAATAAAACATATTATTCTAAAACAAAAGATGATGGAACTTTAGGAATATATGAAGAAGAAACAAATAATGAAGTTCCAAATAATAGTAATCCATCTAAAAAACAAATATTGTTACAAGCAGTTAAGGACTTAAATGGCGAAGTAGAAAGTAATATTACTTTATATCAATTACAACATAGATTAGAAAAATTGAACAGTGAAAAATAGTTTAATAGGAGTAGATATATGAATCAAAAATGGTTATTAATAGATATGCATATGCATTCTCAATTTTCTAAAATAAATAAACCTGGAGACAAAGATAAAGTAAAAGATATGTCTGCAAAAGAATTTGTTGATATTTTGCATAACAAGAATGTTGAAATTTTTAGTATAACGGATCATAATTATTTTTCTAGCGATTATTACAATAGCATAGATTCATACATAAAAGATTCCAACTTAGATATGAAATTGATTAATGGTGTTGAATTGGACGTTTATGTTTCATTGAATGATGGAAAAGAAGATATAATTCATGTATGTTTTTATTTTGATAATACTGTTGATAGAACAGAGTTAGAAAAGATTGTTAATAATCTGTATAAAGATGAAAGTGGAAATGATAAAAAGCCTCATTTTAAAGATATATTATATGAATTAGAA
The DNA here is from genome assembly GCA_934101185.1 of uncultured Bacilli bacterium. Classification (GTDB taxonomy): domain Bacteria; phylum Bacillota_I; class Bacilli_A; order RF39; family UBA660; genus JAEDJI01. The sequence goes on from CAKOQD010000012.1 coordinate 13,283, forward strand.
AGGGTAAATTCTAAAATAATTATTATTCCACATGGAGATAAGGATCGTGGAATATTTGATAATCACTTGATAGATAATTTATCATTAAATGAAAATCCTGAGTTTTATAGATATGCTATGTATAAAATATTTAATGCTTTTGATGTAAAAAAAGGTTTTTATAAAAAAAGCATAGAATTCTGGGGGACTAATTTTTATGAACAAACAAAAGCATTTAATGATATTATAGAAAATAAATCTGATGATGAAATTGAAGAATTAAAAAAAAGTATTACAGAAAAAATAAAGAATAAGAATACTAAATTAAATGAAAATGAACAAATAATATATGATTATACTTTAAAATACGGAGCATTTTTTGCATATTTTACTTTTTCTGATTGGCATAATGCTTTTGAATATGAACCTAAAATAAATAATTTTATATTTGGAAGTATAGATTATGCATTTGAATCATTTGAAATGGCTACGTTAGATCCAATTTCAAGAATAATAAAATCAGTTGATACTGAAATTGAAATTCCAAATACTCTTATAAAAAATATTGACTTTAAAATAGGTGATAAGCAAAAACATATAGAGTTTTCACCAGGTTTAAATGCAATAGTTGGTAAACGAGGGTCGGGTAAATCTCTGTTGCTTGCTGTTTTAAAAAATTTATATGATAAAAGCGCTAATGATGGAGCAATAAAAAAATATAATAGTTTAAATATAGATGATATCACAGCAAAGGATAGAAGTAATATAGATATATCATTGGGAAGCTTAAATTCCATTTCCTTTTTATCACAGGATACAATAACTAATATTTTTGAAAATCCAGATAATGCTCAGACCCAAATTGCGAAGTATTTTCCTGAAATAAAAGGAATTAACCTAAGTAAATTAAAAAGTATTATACAGTATGGAAAAAAAATTCAACCATATGATAACAATTATAAAAATTTAACATCTAACATATTAGCATTGAAAAAATTTAATGATTTTGAATACACATTATTAAATCAGTTAAGTGATGTTAATGTAAAAAATAATTTTAATAATACTATTACTGAAATTGAAGAATTAATTAAGTCAATTAATCACATAGGTTTAAATGCTGATGAATTAATAAAAGAAAAAGAAATAATTATAAATTTAAAGTTTAAATATTTAAAAATAATTTTTTTGTATAATAATTTAATAATAGGTATAAATAATAATATTAAAGAGATTAATTCAAGAAAAACAAATAATCAAATAACGGTAAAGCAAAATTCTATTGATATTAGAAACTCTATTGAAGTTATAAAAAATAATTTTGATATTCTTCTAAATCTTAAAAAGTTTAAATATTTAATTTCAAATTTTTCGATTGAAAATCCACCTGTTGAAATGGTTAAGAAAAATAAATATTTGTTTGTAACATATTATGATATTCCGGAAAATATAAGAGATGAAATAGAAGGAATGATATTAAAAACAATATCTCGTGCTTCTTTAATTGAAGATATTGATAATTATGTTAAAAATATAAATAACAAAAAACTTAATTCAACATACAATAATATTACAGATGAACTTAGTAAAATGTTAAATAAGGATATATTTAAACCTAAAAAGGAATTTTACCAAATTAAAGATGATAGCATAGATTATGAAGATAAAATTCATACCATGAATGAGTTGAATGAACATGTCTTAAATGGTTCGTTGATTAATTTAACAAACTCATCACCGGGTACTAAAAGTGTGGCTTATTTAGATATGTTATTCGATTTAGAAGATAAAATATTAGTTTTAGATCAGCCAGAAGATAATATAGATAATGATTATATTAGTAATTATTTGGTACCAAATATTAAATCAACTAAAAAAATTAAACAGTTAATATTTGTTACGCATAATCCCTCTGTTGCAGTTTATGGTGATGCTTTTAATTATATTTATGTGACAAATGATGGGAAGAATATAGATTATACAAATTATATAATCGAAAAAAAAGAAGATAAAGAACAATTGATTAACATACTTGAGGGTGGAAGACCAAGTTTCTCAAATAGAAATCATAAATTTGGAAATATATTAGGAGAAGAAGAATATGATAATAGATAGAAATGAAAAAGATATTGTATTAAAAGCAAATGATAGTATAATTGAAAAATATAATTTTGAAAAAGAAATAAATTTTCAAGAACTGGTAAATTTTTTGTTAAATAAAAATTTATCAGAAAAAATTATTATTACTGATAATATTGATAGAAAAGATGAAAAAGAAGAAAATTTGATAAAATTGATAACAGGTATAATAGAAGATTATAATAACAAAGTCGAAGACTACAATCAGTTTGTTAAAGAAACTGATTCTGAATAAGTATATAAATTTATAATGTCATAATGTCATTATAAAACAAAATAAGATGAGTAACTGATAAGTATTTCTACCCATCAGCTACCCATCAAATTAATATAAATTTATCAATTTTTGATTAAATTTTATTAAACTATATATGAATTATATGTCGATATTACGGGGATTTTAAACAATCCTCTTTTTTAATATAATAGCCCCCTGAAGAGAGCAACCTCTCTTAAAAAAACATCATAAAAAAACACACAAACCAATTGCACAAAACGAACAAAAATGCTATAATACTCCCAGTAAGGAGATGTTGTACTATGCTTACACAAGAAATATTAAATGTAATTAATAGAGAAGACTACTACAAAGGTCTAACCTATAGAGAACCAATTGAATACGAAAAAACTATAAAACAAGGAATTGAAAGACAATTTCACTTCAGAGTAGAATCTCAGACAACTTATAAGAAATACTACGTAGTGATTACCAAAGACGATCATCGCATAGTAAATACTTTCTGCGAATGTGCACAATTTGATAGATACGCTAGTTGCAAACATGTCGCGGCGGTTCTAATTCATGCAGGACACATAATAAACAAAGTTACCATGGAAGACAATCCTATTGAAATATCAACAAAAATACTAGAAATGTTTAATACACCAACTAAAGAAAAGAAAATTAAAAAATTAGCAAACATCGAAATAGAAATAAATCAAGAAGAAAGATTTTACTATGGTGGTACTTACTATACCATAAAGTTCAAAATCGGAGAAACCAAAAAGTACGCTCTAAATAAGAAAATGTCTAGTTTTCTTGAAACATATCAATTTGGCAAAACAGAAACACATTTTGGAAAAGAATTCACATACAAAAAAGAAGACTATTACTTCTCTAAAGAAGACGAAAAACTAATTGACTTTCTCCAATCAAATAGACAAGTAAACTGGGACTATGCACTAACAGAACGCACATTGCTTAGACTAATAAACGAAGTACCAAACAAAGAAATAACAATAACAACAGAAAAACTAGGTACTAACAAATACAAAGGAATCTCAAAAGAAAACCCATTTGCAACCAATCTATTTAAAGAAGACGAAAACTATAAACTAACATTCACTAATCTAAACCAATTAGAACTAATAGATGAAGACCTTATGCTATCTAGAAATAAAATATACAAACTAGACGAAGAAACCAAAAAAATAGTATATGCCTTAAACGAATACGAAACAGATAACATAATCTTTCCAAAACAAAATCTAAAAAACTTCACCAACGGACTTCTAAACGTTATAAAAGATGAAATAACTGTAGATAAATCCTTAGAAAACGAAATAGTAATATGCAAGACCCCAACAGTAAAACTATACATCGACTACCACTACAACAAAATAGTATGTAAACCAGTATTCTTATACAATAAAGAAGAAATAGAATACTTTACAAATACCAAAAACATACTAAGAGACACAGACTTTGAAAACCAAGTAATAAACGACATCTACAAATACAACTTCACCCTTGAAGACAACAAATTCATAATAACAGACATCGATCAAATGGGACAATTTATAGAACACGACATCGCCCTTCTAGCAGAATCCTACGAAGTATACACAAGTGATAAAATAAAGAAAACAAAAATCCAAAAAACTGCTTTCAGTAGCGCATTTAGCATAGGAAAAGACAACATCCTAAAATACGAATTCAATCTAGGAAACACATCCAAACAAGAAGTAGACGACATGCTTCTAAGTCTTAAAAACAAGAAGAAATACTATAGACTAAAAAGTGGAGATTTAATAAACCTTGAAGAAGACAACAACTTAAACCAATTAAATGAACTCCTTGAAGACATGCAAGTAAATAACTTAGACGAAGGAACCCTTCCTAAATATAGAGCAATTTACCTAAGTTCCCTTCAAAAAGAAAAATACAACATAATAGAAACAAACAACATATTTGATGAATTCATCGAAAAGTTCAATAAATATAAAGACATTGAACTATCAATATCAAAAAAAGATCAACAAATATTAAGAGACTATCAATTAACCGGAGTAAAATGGTTATACAATATCTATAAATGCGAACTAGGCTCAATCCTCGCAGACGAAATGGGACTAGGAAAAAGTATTCAATTAATATATCTTATAAAACAAATAATCAAAGAACAAAAAGATGCAAAAATACTAATTGTCGCACCAACATCACTAATATTTAATTGGGAAAAAGAATTCGATAAATTTGGTAAAGAACTAAAATACCAAGTAATCTATGGGGCAAAACAAAAAAGACTAGAACAACTAGAAAAAAACGATTCTAATATCTTAATAACAACATATGGATTACTACGCGAAGACCTAGAAATATATAAAAAAATAAACTTCGAAGTAATGGCAATAGATGAAGCACAAAATATAAAAAACATCTCCACCATGATAAGTAAAGCAGTAAAAAAAGTAAATGCCAAAGTAAAACTTGCCCTAACAGGAACCCCATTAGAAAACAGCGTACTAGAACTATGGAGTATTTTTGATTTTATAATGCCAGGCTACCTTGCAAACCTAAAAACATTCCAAGCAAAATACAATATAAAAGATATGAACAAAGAAAACATTGATAAACTAAATAACCTAAACGATCAAATAAAACCATTCATATTAAGAAGAAAAAAACAAGACGTTCTAAAAGACTTACCTCCAAAAATAGAAAACAACATTTACATAGAACTAAACGAAACACAAAAAAAACTATACGCTGCAAATGTAAAAGAAACAAAAGAAGAAATGGAAGAAATAATAGCAACAGAAGGATACAAAAAAGCAAGATTCAAAATCTTACAACTACTAACAAAACTAAGGCAACTATGCATTGACCCTAGAATAATATACTCAAACTACAAAGGAGAAAGTTCTAAAATAACACAATTAGTAAACTTGACAAAAGATATCATTAAAAACAACCACAAAATACTAATATTTACTAGCTTCAAAACAGCTTTAGACATAGTAGAAAAAGAACTAAATAAACAAAATATCAAAACCTACACAATAGAAGGCTCAGTAAACTCTAAAAAAAGAATGGAACTAGTAGAAAAATTTAACAACGATGACACTAACGTTTTCTTAATAACAATAAAGTCTGGTGGAACAGGACTAAACCTAACTAGTGCAGATGTAGTAATACACCTAGACTTATGGTGGAACCCACAAGTAGAAAACCAAGCAACCGATAGAGCTCATAGAATTGGACAAAAAAATTCAGTCGAAGTAATAAAACTAATATGTAAAGGAACAATCGAAGAAAGAATCTTAGAACTTCAAAACAAGAAAAAATTACTCGCAGAAACCCTAATCGAAGGAGAAGACAGAGATCAAAATATTATCTCCAGTCTAACCGAAGAAGATATAAAATCATTATTCCAATATGATAATGAAGAATAAATAAAACATAAGAGTTAGTAGAAATACTAACTTTTTTTATCAAAAAACATTTGACAATTCCATCAGGAAGCACTATACTAATAAAGGTTCAAAATTGAACTAAGGAAGGTGAATGTCATGACAAACGATGCAATGAGTCTACATAGACATCATTTTGAAAAAACATTTAAAGACTTTTATGCCAACACTATGAAAAAATACAATTTAACCAACAATGAAGTAATTATATTAATCTACTTAAGTGAAAATACTAAAAATACAGCAAAAGATATTGTGGACGAATTTCTTTTTTCAAAATCCCACGTGTCACTATCAACAGAACAATTAACATCCAAAGGATACATAAAAAAAATACCAGATGGTAAAGCAACAAGACTATTAGTGACCAAAAAAGGACAAGAAGTAGTAAACGAACTTAAAAAACAAAAAGAACAATTTAACAAAATAATTTTCAAAAACTTTACAAAAGAAGAAAAAGAAACACTAGACAAACTATATCATAAAATACTTAGTAATATAAAAAACATAGAACATAAGGAGGAATAAAATGCTAAAAATATTAAAAAATATGAAGAAAAAAGACATTATATCAATAATCCTAATAATAGGACTAATCTCATCACAAGTATACCTAGATCTTAAAATACCAGACTACATGTCAACAATCACCAGACTAGTCCAAACCGAAGGAAGCAAAATGCATGATATCATACTAAATGGATCATACATGCTTCTGTGTGCATTCGGTAGTTTAGCATCAGCCGTAGTAACAGGATACATAATATCTAAACTATCATCAAACTTTTCACTAAACATAAGAGAAAAACTATTCGATAAAGTTCAAAACCTATCAATGAACGAAATAAAAAAATTCCAAACAAGCAGTCTAATAACTAGAACAACAAACGACGTAACACAAGTAGAAATGATCATAGCAATGGGACTCCACATGCTAATAAAATCCCCAATCACAGCAATCTGGGCAATAACCAAAATACTAAATAAAAGTTGGCAATGGAGCGCCATAACAGCATCAGCAGTCCTAATACTATTAATCATGATTACAATCCTAGTAACAATAGTCATGCCAAAATTCAAAAAAGTCCAAAAACTAACAGACCAAATAAACAACAAAACACGTGAAAACATAAAAGGAATCCGTGTAATAAGAGCATTCAACGCTGAAAAATACCAAGAAAACAAATTTGAAGAAACAAACAACGAACTTACAAACAACCAACTATTTACCCAAAAAGCAATGTCATTCATGTCTCCAATAATGTACTTAATAATGTATGGATTAACCCTTACCATTTACTTTGTCGGGGCCTACATTATAAAAGATGCACAAATAATAGACAAACTTCCATTATTCACTGACATGGTTGTATTCTCAAGCTACGCCATGCAAATAGTAATGTCATTCTTAATGCTATCAATGATCTTCATGATTTACCCAAGAGCAAGCGTTTCAATAAAACGTATAAACGAAGTACTAGAAACAGAAAACACTGTAAAAGAAGGAACAAAAAATATAAAAGAAACACAAATAAAAGGAGAAGTAGAATTCAAAAATGTAAGCTTCAAATATCCTGGAGCAGATGAATACGTCCTAGAAAACATTTCATTCGTTGCTAAAAACGGAGAAACAGTAGCCTTCATCGGCTCAACAGGAAGCGGTAAATCAACCCTAATCAACCTAGTCCCTAGATTCTACGATGCAACCGAAGGAGAAATCCTAATCGATGGAATAAACGTCAAAGAATACACTGAAGAATCACTATACAATAAACTAGGATACATTCCACAAAAAGCAGTAATGTTCAGTGGCACCGTATTAGAAAACATAGCATATGGAAAAAATAAACACGGAAAAATATCAAAAGAACAAGTACAAGAAGCAATAAAAATCGCTCAAGCAGAAGAATTCGTTCTAAAAATGGATAAACAGTATGAATCAGACATTGCACAAGGAGGAACAAACATATCTGGTGGACAAAAACAAAGACTAGCAATAGCACGAGCAATAGCAAGAAAACCAGAAATATACATTTTCGATGACTCATTTTCAGCATTAGACTACAACACAGAAAAAATACTAAGACACGAACTAAAAAAATACACAAAAAATGCAACCAATCTAATTGTAGCACAAAGAATAGGAACAATTATGAACGCTGATAAAATACTAGTACTAGATCAAGGCAAATGCGTAGGAATAGGGACTCACAAACAACTTCTAAAAACATGCAAAGTCTACAAAGAAATAGCGCTATCACAACTTTCTAAGGAGGAATTAGAACATGAGTAAAAACAACAAAAACACATCAAAACACAACCATGAAATGCAATATGAAAAAGCAAAAGACTTCAAAAAATCAATAAAAAGAACTCTAAAAGAACTAAAACCATTCAAAATCTTAGTAATAATCTCACTTATCCTCTCAGCACTAAGCTCAATTCTATCACTATTCGCACCAGACAAACTAAAAGAACTAACAGACACCATAACCGAAGGATTAGTGGTCAACCAAGAAAACATTAAAGAATTAAATGAAAAAATAGCTACAAACTTTCAAAACGGTATACCACAAGAAATAACAATTGATAACACAACTATTTCAATAATCGACCAACAACAATATATAGAAAAAACAAAAAACCTAACAAAAGATACAAACGTAAACGAACTATACAAAAAAATACAAGAACTACCAGAATCAATAAAAACAGTAATAAGTCCTAAAATGAACATAGAAAAAATAAAAACAATAACAATCTTTTTAGTAGCCCTATACGCAATAAGTGCAATATTCAATCTATTCGAAGGACTAGTAATGTCAATTGTATCAAACAAGTTTGCCAAAGATTTAAGAGCAAAAATAACTAAAAAAATAAACAAACTTCCACTTAAATACTTTGATAAACACCAAACCGGAGACATTCTATCAAGAGTAACAAACGACGTAGACACAATAGGACAAACAATGAACCAATCACTAGGAATACTAGTAAGCGCAACAACACTATTCATTGGTACAATAATAATGATGTTCATAACCAACTGGATCATGGCAATAACAGCAATAGTATCTAGCATACTTGGTTTTGCATTAATGATGATTGTTATGACAAAATCACAAAAATACTTCAATGAAAAACAAAAAAAACTAGGTCAACTAAATGCACACATCGAAGAAGTATATACCGGTATAAACGTTGTAAGAATAAGCAATGCTAGAGAATACACAAAAAAAGAATTCGACAAGCTAAACAAACAACTAAAAACATCAAATCAAAAAAGTCAATTCCTATCAGGCTTAATGCCTCCTATGATGTCATTCATTGGAAACTTTGGATACGTAGCAGTATGCATAGTCGGAGCACTATTAACAATAAATGATAAAATAACATTCGGTGTAATAGTAGCATTCATGACATACGTTAGAATGTTCACATCTCCACTTACACAAATTGCTCAAGCAATGACCAATCTCCAATCAACCGCTGCCGCTGGAGAAAGAGTATTCGAATTCATTGATGAACAAGAAATGCAAAAAGAAAATCCAAAACATAAACTAGACAAAGAAGAAGTAAAAGGAAACATTGAATTCCAAGATGTTATCTTCACATACGATGGAAATGACAAACCAACAATAAACAACTTCAGTGCTAAAATAAAACCTGGTCAAAAAGTCGCAATAGTGGGACCAACAGGCGCAGGAAAAACAACCATCGTTAACCTTCTTATGAGATTCTATGAAATAAATAGTGGAACTATAAAAATTGATAATATAGATACAAAAGAACTATCAAGACAAAATGTCCACGAACTATTTACTATGGTTCTTCAAGACACATGGCTATTCGAAGGAACCATTAAAGAAAATATTATCTACAACAGAAAAAACATCAAAGATAAACAAATAAAAGAAGTCTGTAAAGAAGTAGGAATAGACCACTTCATAAAAACACTACCTGAAGGATACAACTCAAAAGTAACAGACAACGACGACATATCATCAGGACAAAAACAATTAATTACAATAGCAAGAGCCATGATAGAAAACTCTCCATTCTTAATACTAGACGAAGCAACAAGTAACGTTGATACAAGAACAGAAGAATTAGTACAAACAGCAATGGACAAACTAACAAAAGGAAAAACATCATTCATAATTGCCCATCGTCTATCAACTATAAAAAATGCTGACTTAATCTTAGTTATGAAAGATGGAAACATAATAGAAACAGGAAACCATGAACAACTAATAAACAAAAAAGGTTTCTATGAAAAACTATACAATTCACAATTTGAATTATAAAAGATGATAAAACTACAACAAAATAGTTTAAAAATCATCTTTTTTTATAAAAAAAACAAAAAAAGTATTATACTATATATATAACTAAAAAAGGAGAGATAAAATGGAAAAAGTATATTTCATAAAAGGAGTAACACAAGAAAACTTAATAAAAGTATATGAATCACTAAATATAGAACTAAAAGGAAAAGTCGCAGTAAAACTACACTCTGGAGAACAAGGGAACCAAAACTATATCAAACCAGAATTCGTAAAACCAATAATAGACAAAGTAAATGGAACAGTAGTAGAATGTAACACAGCATATAAAGGAGCAAGAAACACAACCGAAAAACATAAAAAACTAATAAGCGAACACAACTGGACTAAATACTTTGACGTTGATATTATGGATGAAGAAGGTGATTTACAAATCGATATACCAAATGGAAAAGTAATCAAAAAGAACTACTTAGGAAAAAATATCAAAAACTATGACTCAATGCTTGTTCTATCTCACTTTAAAGGACACCCAATGGGAGGCTATGGAGGAGCATTAAAACAACTATCAATCGGATGCGCATCATCAAACGGAAAAACATACATCCACACAGCAGGAGCATCAAAAGACCAAACAAAACTATGGGACAATCTACCAGAACAAGACAAATTTCTAGAATCAATGGCAGATGCTGCATCATCAGTACACAATATGTTCAAAAACAACATCGCATACATCAATATAATGTGTAACATGTCAGTAGACTGCGATTGCTGTGCCGTAGCAGAAGACCCATGCATGAAAGACATAGGAATACTAGCAAGCACAGACCCAATCGCTATAGATCAAGCTTGCATAGATCTAGTATATAATTCAAACGATAAAGGAAAAGACCATCTAATCGAAAGAATAGAAAGACAAAACGGAATCCACACAATTGAAGCATCAGACGAATTAGGATTCGGATCTAGAAAATACGAATTAATAGAAATAAACTAATAAACCAAAAGGAGAAACCTATGAAGTATATAGCACTATTAAGAGGAGTCAACATAAGCGGTAAAAACAAAGTACCAATGAAAGAACTAAAAACATACTTAGAAGATTTAAACTATAAAAACGTTACCACACACCTAAACAGTGGCAACATAATCTTTGATACCAATCAAAAACCAAATGAAATAGAAAAAAATATCAAAACAATTCTTAAAGATAAACTAAATGTTGATACCGAAATCTATATAACAACCAAAGACCTTCTCGAAGACCTGTTAAACAATCAACCAGATTGGTGGGGTAAAGAAGATAAACAAATATATGACAATATCATCTTTATAATACCTCCAAAAACATACAACGAAGTATACAACATTCTAGGAATTCCCAATCAAGAACTAGAAAAAATAAAAGAGTATAAAAACAACATATTTTGGTCATACATACTAAAAGAATATAGAAAAACAAATTGGTGGAGCAAAACCGCTCAAAAAGACGTAAACAAATACATAACAATAAGAACTGCCAACACAATAAAAAAAGTTCTTGAAATAGCAAGAGGTTAAAATGACTAAAAAAATAATAAACATAATAAAAACCAATTACAAATGGATACTCTTCCTAGTTTGTTTAATACTCTTTCTAGCTCTAACCGAAGACGTTCTTGAATACCAAATAATGAAACAAGACATAACTTTCTACAACATATTAAGAAAATACTTCATCAAAGACTCCATAACTCCATACATGAAAATAATAACCAACTTTGGTGGAGCAACATGCCTAATAACAATAACAGTACTTTTACTCATAATAGTAAAAAATAAAAAAATAGGTCTTCTAACCCTAACCAACCTAGTAACAATAACAATCCTAAATCAAATACTAAAATTCATTCTAAGAAGACCAAGACCAACAGAATTTAAAATCATAAACGAAACAGGCTATAGCTTTCCATCAGGACACTCAATGATCAGCATGGCATTCTATGGCTTCCTAATTTATTTAATATATAAAAATATCAAAAATAAATACCTAAAAACAACACTAATCATTATCTTATCATTATTAATTATAGCAATAGGTATAAGTAGAATCTATCTAGGAGTACACTATGTAAGCGATGTAATCGGAGGCTTTTTAATATCAATATCATACTTAATAGTATATATAAAACTAATTAAGAAAAAACTTTAAGCAGGAGAAATCCTGTTTTTAATTTATCTAAATAAATAAAATAACTCATATTAAAAAAACATCATATTATATTATGAGGTTTTAAAATGACAATAATAAACGATACTACAGTAGTAGTCTATACCTATGAAAAACTAAAACAATCACTTGAAGAACAAAATAGCTATACAACAGTCCATTTCGGAGCAAACATTACCCTTACAAATGATATAAAAAAGAACTATCAATCATAAAAGGAACATTTAATAACACAACAACAACCATATCAGAAACAAACCATACCGAAGAAGAACTCCAAACACCACCAGCACTATCAAACTTTATATTTCAAACAAAAAAAACATTCACCATCGGAGACTTTAAAGTAAATATGAATCCAATTACTGATACCGACACAACAATCGAAGGAACAACAGAACCACTTGCATCACTCTTAATAGAATACGAAAATAATGAAATAATCACAATCGCAGATGAAATAGGAAAATTCTCTCATAATCTTGAATAGTCTCTTCCAATTGGAACAATAATAACAATAAATGCCAAACAAAACAATGAATTAATATACCATACAAAACAAGTACAAATAATATACCCTGGAGAACTAAATATAGAAAGCGCTACAAATAAAATCCCGTTCAAACTAACCCTAATAAAAACAAACTGGACTACTATATTCCTTCAGAGTATTATTTGTAATAGTTACAGTATAAGTAAGCAACCCATCAGCCCATACTCTTTTATCAGCACCCTTACTAATACTAAGTCCATCAATCATTGTAACAACCGAAGCAACCGAAGTAATCGAAGTAGGTATTTCATCATAATTACCAACTGCACTTACTATATTACTAAGCTCTTTTTCCACAATTTTCCCTCCTCAAAATATTTATGAATCATAACTACATATGGACAATTACAAAATACATAATAAATATAAAAATATATAGTATAATATAAATAGAAAAATAAAATCAATTTAATGACATTTTATTATAAATTTGTTATAATGAAACAAAAGGAGGAAAAAATATGGCACTAATCAAATGTCCAGAGTGCGATAAACAAATAAGTGATAAAGCAGAAAGCTGTCCTCACTGTGGATACTCATTAGAAAAAAGACCAAGCAGTAATCATAATAACAACAAAACTAATCTTAACGAACTAAAAAACAAATGGAACAATAAATACCTGTTAATCATAGTAATAATTTTAATCGCAGGATATTTCTTTTTCATCGATAGTCCTAACACTAACAATCAAGACAACAACCCAAACACTGAACTAAAACCAAATGCAAATGGTAACTATGAGTTCAATCAAAATGGTAAATACTTTGAATTTCCAACAACATATAAAGTATATGTTAGTAAAGACGGTAGCATCTACGTAGCTAAAAACATTGATAAAGAAGGAGCATTAATACCTTATGTAATGATAGAAAAATATAAAAGCTACAACGATCCTAGAGAACTTTTAACAGAACTTACTACCGCAATCACAAAAGAATACCCTGATGCTAGAATAACAATCGATCTAGTAAGTGCATATATAAGTGACAAATACGTCTATGGGATACAATACACATACACCTCAAGCAACCACGTAGTTGTAGACAATAGATACGCCTTTCTAGTAGGAAATAGCATGTATTTAGTAACAACAAAAGAAGAAAATACTAACACTGAAGAAATAAACAACGTTGGAAAAATAATAATAGAAACTTTAAAGGAGGTAAACTAATATGGCCTTAATAAAATGCCGTGAATGTAACAAAGAAATCTCAAGTACCGCTAAAGTATGTCCTCACTGTGGATATAAAAACGATAATAAAACATGCCCAGAATGTGGAAAAATAGTAAAACCAAGTGATGTAACATGTCCAGAATGTGGTTACCCACTTCAAAAGAAAAATGCTCAAAACATTATAAGTGAAAACCTAGATAAAATAACCGGAGCAAAAAGCGAAAACTATGTAACGTTTAAAGACCTATTCAAAAACACTTTTGAAAAACATACTGATGAAGAATTAGATGAAGTATTTATATGCGGTGGTCCAAATACAACACCTGACTTAAAAGATATTGATCCAACAAAAGCAACAGCATGGGTATACTTTAAAATATTCATCTTCTTCTTAATAGCATACATACCAGTTAGAATAGGATTTATAACATATGGAAATGCCAACTTCTTACCAGCCATGGTAATGCTTGCAGCCTTCGCAGTTCCAGTAACAATATTAATATTTTTCTTTGAGATAAATATATTTAGAAACATTCCGTTCTATAAAGTAATGAAATACTTCATTCTAGGAGGAGGACTAAGCTTAATACTTGCAATACTATTCTTCTCATTAGACTTTAATACCGATATAAGCACTTATTCCGGAGCACTAATGGTCGGACTAATAGAAGAAACAGCAAAAGCAGCAATAGTAGCATTCTTCCTATTCAAAAGCAAAAAAATCAACTACATATTAGATGGCCTTTTAATAGGAGCCGCAGTAGGAGCAGGATTCGCAGCATTTGAAACAGCAGGATACATATTAAGATTCGGCTTAAGCAATGGACTAGAATCAATGCTTGGAGTAATAAAACTACGTGGCTTCCTAGCACCAGGTGGACACGTTGCTTGGGCAGCAATCGAAGGAGCAGCATTAATGTATGTAAAAGGCTTCGAAAAACTAGACAAAAAACACATAAACGACAAGAGATTCTTACTAATATGCTTAATACCAATTATACTACATGGAATGTGGGATATGCCTATAAATACACCATACTATCTACTTCAAATAGGCTTAACAGTAGCAGCATGGTTAGTAATAATATACTTCATAAACTTAGGACTAAAACAAGTAGATGAAGCAAAAAAATTAGAAACAAAAAGTAATTCAAAAACCAAAAAGGAAGCATAATAAGCTTCTTTTAATGAAATATATAATCATTAAAAGTATAAATTTAAGTATACTTATAGAAAACATCTTTACATTATAGTATAATTTATATATAAAAAGTACAAAAACCGGAGGATAAACATGAAGATAGGAATAGATATAGACAA
The DNA here is from genome assembly GCA_934101185.1 of uncultured Bacilli bacterium. Lineage (GTDB taxonomy): Bacteria > Bacillota_I > Bacilli_A > RF39 > UBA660 > JAEDJI01. The sequence continues at coordinate 28,640 of CAKOQD010000012.1, forward strand.
TGTAATATCAAACTTTGATGACATCTTATTAAACGAGTATTTATTACACGATAAAAAATTAAGAAATTCAGGCATTATAAATAAAGATGCTGACTATATTAGAAAAGGAATGTTTGACTGGAGCGAATACGAAGAAACAAACTTTTACAAAAACAATGTAGAAAGAATAGCCAAAAAATTAAATACAATCGAAGGAACTAAGGAATATATAGATAAACTTCATCAAGATGGACATATTATTTATATTATTACAGGAAGAGATAATGGAGATTACAAAAAACCTTACACAATGACAAAAAAATGGCTTGACGATAATAATATTTACTATGATAACTTAATATTAACAGATGCAAACGATAAACATGCTAAAACAGAAGAATGTATAAAACATAACATTGATATTATGATAGATGACTCTATACGTATATGTAGTGATTGTATAGAAAATGGAATAAAAGCTATTTTGATGGAAACTCCATATAATAAAAAATCTAACATTCAAAAAGTTAAAAACTGGAAAGAATTTTATAAATATGTTTCAAACTATAAAAACAATAAAATAAATATCATTTTAGATACTGACACCTCTAATGAATGTGATGATCAATTTGCGCTAGCATACTTATTAAAAAATCAAGATCTATTCAATGTAAACGCTATTACAATTGCACCATATTCCCATATCAATAAAAACGTAAAAGTAAACAAAGGACAAGAACTAAGTTATAGCGAGACAATAAAAATATGCAAATGGCTAAAATTTGATACAAAAAAGATATTCAAAGGTTCAACAGACTATATCCAAAATGGATATCAAAAAGACAATAATGCAGTAAATAAAATTATAGAAATTGCTCTAAGAAACAATAAAACTAAAAAAATACTTTGATGATTTACTAGGATATAATTTATATGATTTATTTCCAGAAATAAAAGAAAATTTATAAAAAATTAGAATTTTATGATTATAAAGGTGAAATAAATTATATTGGAAAATCTGATAATGAATTAAATATTGATGAAATAGTAAGATTAAAAAAATCTTGTAATCAATTTTATGAATTGTTTAATGATATTTCTAGCGCAGATGTTGAATCAATTAAAATTGCTTCTAATTTACTAAAAACACCTTTTACAGAGATAGTTTTTTATACAAGAAAAATAGATAATGGATTGTTATATATTTCTATACCAACTCGTTGCAGTAGTATAATTATAAATCCAAAAACAAAAGAATATCTATTTGCAGAACCAACTATAGATTTTGATACACATTTTAAAAAATTTATGAGTGGTGAAAGAACAAAAAATTTTAAATAAAATATAGGAGGATTAAAAAATGGAAATAATAGTACAAGGAAAAGGAACAGAATATTTTACACCTAATGAAATAGTCTTAAATATCAAATTTAATACAAAAGGAGAAAGCTACGAAGAAGTATTATCTGAAGGAGTAAAAAACGTTCAAAAATTTGTTAACGAATTATTATTAAAAAATAATTTTACAATAGAAGATATGAAAACAAGAAATTTTGTAGTTAGAGAAGATCAAAAATATAACGAATCAACAGGAACATATATATTTGATGGATTTTCATTTAATCAGAGCGCAACCATAAAATTTGATTATGATAAAGAAAGAATGGCTAAAATAATGGAAGAATTATCTAAATTGGATAATGCACCCACTTGTCAGATTAATTTTGGAGTAAAGAACACAAAAGAATGCAAAAGAAAAATACTTGCAAAAGCATACAAAGAAGCTGAATTGCAAGCACAATCAATTGCAGAAGCTGCTGGTAAAATATTAAAACAATGTGTAAAAGTAGATTTTAAACCATTTACAACAGAGTATACATCTCAAACCACTTTTAACTCTAATATGATGTATGAAGCAGTAGGTGCAGCACCAACAATAACTAATACATTTACACCTGAAGATATTGAACTTTCCGAAACATTGTACTGCTTATGGATAACAGATTAAAGAATAATCAATATCAAACAAGAATGCTGAAAAAGTAGTTAAAATAAAAACTGATGTTTAGAAATATTTTCTAAATGTCAGTTTTTTTGATCAATTTAATAAAAATGGTATAAATAATTTCAACAATTTTTTACACATTTTAAAAATGTGAACTATTATTATTTTTGAATTAAAATATAATTAAATTGCTGACACTAAAGAGTGGTATTTAAATAGAAAACAATACATCAAGTAAAAAGATATAGATTACTTGAATTAAAAATTTAATAATAAAGAATTCATAGAAAAATGCATTGAAAGATTTATCTTGCAAGGAAGAAGTAAAAAGTTCAAAAGGGTAGATGCTATAATAATAGGTTCAACAAACGATTTTTTCTATCTAACAGAAAATGAAATAAAAGAAATAATATACGAATACATAAACATAGAAACAACAGGATTACATATCGGACCATTATTTATACAACCGCAGTCAAAAAATCTAAATTACAATAGTAAATATTAAAAATGTAGATGAAATGTTCAAATCAAATGGTATAATTTAACAGATCAAATTCTATGGTATAGAAACGATCAAATTATAAAAAAAATCGCCTTTTTAGTTTTAATCAAAGATTAAAAATGTAGTTTAATGGTCTTGTAAAACAAGGTAAGAACCTGCTTTTCAAGCAGCCTACGTGGGCATAAGAAAAGACTCAGCAAATTACTAAGTTCTGTATTTTTAAATGGAGCGAATCACATACAAGTTACGAACTTTATTCTCTTTCTAAAAACATTATATATGAATTGTTATTAAAATTCAATTGGAGTATGGAGAATTTTGTTATTTTATTGTATAATATATTTGAAATTATTAATATGGGAGAAATACTATGAGTAATAAATATTATTTTAAAAACGATACAAAATTGACGAATTATTTTTTGTGTGATGTTATAGTAGATGGAATAAAATATTCTTCAAGTGAAGCTGCATATCACTCACAAAAATTTTTAGATGAAGATATAAAGAAAATAATGACTAAACTTACACCAGATGAATCAAAACATGTTAGCAGAGAATTATCAAGATTTATACGCGATGATTGGGAAAATGTTAAATATGATTTAATGAAAAAAGTAGTAATGGAAAAATTTAAACAAAATCAAGATTGTTTAGAAGAATTATTAAATACTCAATCTATGGAATTAATAGAAGATACAACGGGTTGGCATGATAATATATGGGGTGAATGTACGTGTGATGATTGTAAAACTTCAGAACATAAAAATTTATTAGGAAAAATTTTAATGGAAGTAAGAGAAGAATTAAAATAATATTTTTAAGGAGTAAATCAATGGAATTAAATTGCAAAAAAGCATTAATGCTATTAAATGATTGTAAGGGTATGGCAAAAAACGATGATTGGATTTTACATTCAATTTGTGTTGGTCATACTGCAGGGATTATTGCAAAAGCATTAAATTTAGATGAAGATTATGCAAAAGCATTAGGATATATTCACGATATTGGGAAAAGATTTGGTTGTAATAGTTATGAAGGAGTAATACCTCATGCAATTAATGGATATAATTATTTAAAATCATTAGGATACGATGATAAGTATGCAGGTATATGTATTAAACATTCTTTTTTGAATAATGATATTAATTGTTTGGCTAATGATAGAGACTATACAGATTCAACTAACGAAAAATATAATTTTATAAAGAGCTATATTTTAAAAGAATATACAATTTATGAAAAAATTATTAATTTATGTGATTTAATGTGTACTACTAAATTGCAATCATTAGAACAAAGATTAATTGATTTATTACTAAGACATGGCGTATATAAAAATACTCATTATCATTTAATTGAAGTATACAAGTTAAAAGAAAACCTTGATAATTTATTAGGATATAATTTGTATAACTTATTTCCAGAAATAAAAGAAAATTTATAAAAGGGATTGGGACTTTTCCCATATACGAATTTATACGGGAGTACAAATTCAGTGCTGGCTAGACATATATTTTATTCCCATATTCAAGAAAAATAAAAAGAGAATTAAATTATTTTGATAATTTTTTCCTCTTTTTTAAAGATTATTTATATAAAAACATATTCATTTAAGACAATTTCTTCTGCTGTATTTTTATAGGAGTTCATTAATTTTGTCCATTCCAATGGATTTAATTCTTTGTTTTTTTAGACAGTCTTTCATCATTTTTAATATAATTTTCCATTAGTTCTTTATAATAATTCTCACAAGATCTACTTTCTAAAAGAAGATGATGGGTTAATTTATTTGTCATCAATAATGTTTCATAAAGTGCCTTATTGTTTTGTGCAATAAAGTGTAATCTTAATATTCCATATCTTCCAAGCCTTCCATAATTTTCGCCTTTTTCTAAATATAAATCTGGTAATA
>CAKOQD010000013.1 GCA_934101185.1 uncultured Bacilli bacterium
TTCAATGAAAATGATGAAGGACTTTTAAATGATTTAAGTGAGGGTGATGAGATAATGGAGAAGTATGTTAAGGAATCAAAAGAAGCAAGTGAAAAGGATGAAGTTATAGGAATGTATAATGAAGAAATACATAAGGAAAAACTTCGTCTAGCAGAAATAGATGAGTTTAGGGAACTAGGGCATGAAGAAGGACTAAAGGAAGGACTTCAAAAAGGTATGGAAGAAGGTCTTAAAAAAGGACATGAAGAAGGTTCTTTAGAAAAAGCTATAGAAACTGCTAAAAAGATGCTTCAAGAAGGAATTGACATAAGCATTATTTCTAGATGTACTGATTTATCTGTTGAAGAAGTAGAAAAGTTAAAGAAGTAGAGTGATCTATTTCTTTTTTTGATATTCATTCCTACTTGACAAAAAGTTTATACAAATATAAAATAAAGATAGTGTTAAGTAATATTTAAATAGTATGTTTAACATAAATAATTTTAATGGAGGTATAATATGAGTAAAACAATACTTTCCATTTTAATGATCATGATTGGATTAATTTTAGGAGTAGGGCTTTCTGTTCTAATTAATTTTATAAGAGTATCTAATGCTGTTAAAAAAATTGAAATTTTATCAGAAAAAGCTAGAAAAGAAGCAGAAAAAGTAAAAAGAGATATGCTTTTTGAAGCTAAAGAAGAAAAACAAAGATTAAAAAATGAGTTAGATAAAGAAATTAAAGAAAAAAAATCTGAAATTAAAGATCAGGAAGATCGTCTTATTCAAAGAGAAAAAAATATGGATAAGAGAGATGAAACCTTTCAAAAAAGAGAACAATTACTTGATGAACGTGAAGAAAAACTTGGAGAAAAACAAAAGAAAATTCAAAGTGATCAAGAAGAAATGGATAAGCTAAAGCAAGAACAAATTGATTTGCTTTCAAAAATAAGTGGTCTTGATAAAGAAAAAGCAAAAGATTTGATCATGAAAAAAGTTGAAGAAGATATATCAAATGAAATTGTATCTTATATCAAAGAACGTGAAGATGAAGCTAAATTAATTAGTGATAAAAAAGCTAAAGAAATGTTAGTTTTATCTATGCAAAAATATGCATCAGATGTATCTAATGAACAAACAGTTTCCACAATTGAACTTCCTAACAATGAAATGAAAGGAAGAATTATTGGTAGAGAAGGAAGAAACATTAGAACAATCGAAGCAATAACTGGTGTTGATTTAATTATTGATGACACACCTGAAGCAATTGTAATTTCATCATTTGATCCTTTAAGAAGAGAAATAGCTAAAATAACAATTGAAACATTAATAAAGGATGGAAGAATTCATCCAACTAGAATTGAAGAAATATATGATAAAACTGTTCGTGAAATGAAACAAAAAATTATTGAAATAGGTAATGCCGCTATTTTTGAATTAGGACTTACAAGAATAGATAATGACTTAATTGAAATAATTGGTAAACTTCATTTTAGAACTAGCTATGGACAAAATGCTTTAAAACATTCAATTGAAGTAGCTCATTTAGCGGGTATTATGGCCGCAGAACTTGGTGAAAATGTAAATCTTGCTAAACGTGCAGGACTTTTACATGACATTGGTAAAGCAATAGACCACGAAATTGAAGGAAGCCATGTTGAAATTGGAGTAAACATTGCAAAAAAATATAAAGAACATCCTGTTGTAATAAATGCAATAGCATCACACCATGGAGACACCGAAGCAACAAGTGTTATATCAGTTTTAGTACAAATCGCCGATGCTCTATCAGCATCAAGACCAGGTGCTAGAAATGATTCATTAGAAAACTATCTAAAACGTTTAGAACAACTTGAAGAAATAGCTAATAATATCAAAGGTATTGATAAGAGTTATGCTCTTCAAGCGGGTAGAGAACTTAGAGTATTAGTAAAACCTGAAGAAATAGATGATTTAAAATCACATAAGATTGCAAGAGAAATAAAAGAAAAAATAGAATCTAGTATGCAATACCCTGGTACTATTAAGGTAACAGTTATTCGTGAAACTAGAGTACAAGAAGAAGCTAAATAGTTTCTTCTTTTTAATTTTTTATTTTAATTTTATCTCAAATATGATAAGATAATATTATAAAGATTTATTCTTTTGTTTTTATATTTTTTGTGGTAGAATAGAAAATGTTTTAAGGATGTGACAATCTATGAATAAAGATTATGTTTATATTGGAAGAATTACAAATACCCATGGATTAAAAGGAGAAGTAAAGATTAGATCTAATTTTGACTATAAAGATAGAGTATTTAAAGAAGGCTTTACTTTATATATAGGTAAAGATAAAACTGAAGAAGTAATTAGAACTTATAGACCCCATCAAGAATATGATATGGTTACTCTTTATGGAATAGATAATATTGATGATGTGTTAAAGTATAAAGGTAGTTTAGTATTTGCTTTAAAAGATGATTTATTCTTATCAAAAGATGAATATGTTGATGAAGACTATTTAGCATGTGATTGTTACTTTAATAACGAAATGGTAGGAATGGTAAGTGAAATAATTAATTCTGGTAATGGCAATTTTACACTATGTTTAACTGGTAATAAGTTCATTCCTAAAAACGATAATTTTATTGAAAGAATAGATGTAGAAAATAAAAAGATTTATTTAAAAAATGTGGAGGGACTAATATGAGAATAGATATTCTAACTCTTTTTCCTGATATGTTTACTGGTTTTTTAAATGAATCCATTATAAAAAGAGCAATAGATAGAGAACTTGTTAATATAAATATAATAAATTTTAGAGATTATACTAATGATCCTCATAATAAAGTAGATGATACTCCATATGGTGGGGGAGCAGGAATGGTTTTAATGCCACAGCCAATATTTGATGCAGTTGAAGCTTTAAAAGATGATGATTCTTATGTGATATTACTTACTCCAAGTGGAAAAACATATAATCAAAGTGTTGCTAAATCTTTAAAAACTAAAAAACATATAATATTAATATGTGGTCATTATGAAGGATTTGATGAAAGAATCAAAACACTTTGTGATGAAGAAATATCAATCGGAGATTATATTCTCACCGGAGGAGAAATACCAGCAATGGCAATTACTGATTCAATTACAAGATTACTTGATGGAGTAATAACTAATGAATCTCTTGAATCTGAATCATTTGATGATGGCCTATTAGATTATCCAGTATACACTAAACCAAGAGATTTCCGTGGTATGAAAGTTCCAGATGTATTACTAAATGGTAATCATAAAGAAATTGAAGAATATAGAAATAAAGAAAGAATTAGGTTAACTAACATAAAGTTAAATAAATAAGAGGTGGTTTTATGGCAATTTCAAGACGTTTTGTAGTAAAAAAAGAAGCACATGAAGAAACTATTACATATATGGAATATGAAAAATTAAAAGGATTTAATGTTAAACCAAAAGATTCTCTTGAGATAGAGGATATGATTAATGTTAATGAAATGATTGTTATTAATCCTGGATTAATCGAAAAACTTGTTTCAAAAAAGTGCAAAAGAAGATTAGAAAAGATTATATTAATGTTATCTGTTGTGTATGAAGATGAGGCTTCTGATGATGGCACAATTGAAATGGTATTAGATGAAATGGAAAAGTTTAAGACTATGCTTCGTAAAAAATATAAAGATTATTTAAAAAAAGAAGAATACAAACTATATCTTAAAAAAATTGAAATATTAGAAAGTGAAGCAAGAATTAGAATAAATGAAAAAAGAAAAGAAATACAAGAAGAAAGAGGAAGACGAGGAAGATAACATGAAAGATAAAAAAGTTATATTTATGGGAACTCCACTTTTTGCATGTCCTTTACTTGAAGCATTAATAGAAAATACTAATGTAGTCGCAGTAATTACACAACCAGATAAAGAAGTTGGTAGAAAAAGATTGCTAACACCAAGTCCAATAAAAGAAATTGCTATAAAAAATAATATAAAAGTTTATACACCTATAAAAATAAAAGATGAAATTGAAAAAATAAATAGTATTGATGCTGATATTATAGTAACATGTGCTTATGGACAAATAATACCAGAAGAAATACTTTATCATCCAAAATATCATACAATAAATGTTCATGCATCACTCTTACCTAATTATAGAGGAGGTGCTCCAATACAAAGAGCAATAATGAATGGTGATGATAAAACAGGTATTACAATTATGTTTACTGATAAAGGTATGGATAGTGGTGATATCATAACAAGTAAATCTATTCCAATAGATATTAATGATAACATAGAAACATTAAGCAAAAAGTTATCTAATCTTGGTGCAACGCTTTTAATAGATACTTTACCCAGTATATTTAATAATACTTGTGAAAAAATTAAACAATCAAATGAACAGCGTAGTTTTTCACCAATTATAAAACGTGAAGATGAAAAGATTAATTTTAATGATAAAGCAATTAATATATATAATAAGATTAGAGCATTATCTAATATTGGTGCTTACGCTTCTTTAGATGATTTAAATATTAAGATATTTAGTTGTTCTATTGGAGACAAGTCTACTAAAGAAGTTGGCACTATAACAATAGATAAAGATATTAAGGTGTCTACTATTGATAATGATATAATAATTAAAGAACTTCAAATACCAGGAAAGAAGAGAATAAGTTCTAAAGACTATTTAAATGGTAATTTAAAAGAATTAAAGGGGAAAAAATTTAATTAGTTTTGGGAGAAGTAATATGGAAAATATGACAATAATGGGAATGATTTTAAAAAAGATAGATGGTTTTGATAATACATATTCATGTATAGGTTTAGAAGAAGTTAAACCTACTGACAAAGGATTTGAAATAAAAGATGGTAAATATAAATCTGTTACTTTACCAATATTTGATAATCAAGAAGATATATCAATATTTGCTTTTGATGGAAGTGGATTTATAAAAAACAAAATATGTAAAGACTATCAAGAATTGAAAGAAAAGTTTGTGTATGCAGATAAGTGTTCTGTTATAAGATTCGATATAGATCAGGAAAATAATTCTGTTAATTTTACAATATTGGATGATGTTTTTACAAAAATGATTGATCTTCCTTTAGAGGAATTAATGAATGTAAAAAATAAAGATGAACAAATAATAGATATTGAGTCTATTAATGAAGAAGTAAAAAAGAGTATTATTGGACAAGATGATGCTATTAAACAAATACTTTCTACTATTTATTTTAATCAAAGATTATATGATTCAGATCTTCCTGATGATAAGCTTAGAAATTTAAAGCAAAACATTTTATTAGTGGGTTCAACTGGAGTAGGTAAGACTGAAATAATTAAACAAATTGCTAAACAACTAGATATTCCTTGTGTTATTGAAGATGCTACTCGTTATACTATTGAAGGATACAAAGGAAGTAGTATTGAAGATATGATTAAGCATTTATATGAAAGTGCTGATTATGATATTGAACTTGCAGAAAGAAGTATTTTAGTAATAGATGAAATTGATAAGAAAAGTTCTAATGATGATGTATCTAGTATTGCATCAACTGGAGTACAACAATCATTATTAAAACTACTTGAAGGAACAAATTATAATATTTCAGGGGATCATGAAAATATGTTAGAACCTTTTGAGTTTGATAGTTCTTATCTTACAGTTATATTAAGTGGTGCATTCTCCCATATGGATGAAAAGAAAAGTAAAGAAAAAGTAGTGGGATTTACTGCTAGTAAGAATGTTGATGAAAAGAAAACTACAAAAGAGTTCAAAAACTCGGGAATTGTTCCAGAACTTATGGGTAGAATGTCTAAAGTTATACAACTTAATAAACTAGGAGAAAAAGAATTTGTACAAATACTTAAAGAGTCAGAAATTAGTCCTTTAAGATTAACCAAAGATTTTTATAATTCTTTAGGAGTTGAAGTAATTTACACTGATTCATTTATAAATGATATTGCAGATGTTGCTAAAAAGAAAGATATTGGGGCAAGAGGACTAAAAACAGCTTTTGATGAAACTATTGAAACACTAGAGTTCGAAGTATTATCTGGCAACGTTAAAAAGATAATATTTAATAGAATAGATGATATTAAAGTGATTAGAACAGAAGAACAAAAGAAGAAACTTGTTATACAAAAATAGTACTTGAAAAAGTGCTTTTTTTGTTGTACTATTATTATAGTACGAGGGAGTAAATAGAATGGAAAACAAAAACGATAATAATAAAAAGAAAAGAATATTAATATTACTTGCACTAATGTTATTTAATTTGGCTTTAGTATCTTTTGGTACATATGCTTTCTGGGATATTGCGGGAGATTCAATTACTGGTAATAATAGTATATCTACTGGACAAATAAAGATGAGTTATACTGAATCTAATGAAATCAAAATGGAAAATGCTATTCCTTTACCTGATGATGCAGGTAAGATCTTAAGTGATTATTTTGATTTTCAAGTATTGTCTTATATCAAGACTAAGGAAAGTGATAATAAGAAAAGAATGCTTAATTATAATATTATTCTTGAACCAATAAATGTAAATAATCCTTTACATGATAATGAAATAAAAGTATACTTAACTAAAGTAGAAAACGGTGTTGAAAAAGTAGTAGTACAACCTATTACTATTGATAAATTAAATAATTATATACTTAAATCAGAAGAAGAAGCATTTTCAAACAATAAAGATAGAGTTTTGACAAGTTATAGACTTAGAGCATGGATTGATGAAGGCGTTAATACTGATAAAGTTACTGGTAAATCTTATAGTTATAAGTTTAGAGTAAATATAAATGGAAAAGCTTAATTGATTTTATGAGTGGTATGTTTTTATACATATCATTTTTTAATTTCTTCTTTTTATTTTTTATATTTTGTATTATAATGTTAATAGTAGGTGATAACAATGGCAAAGAAAAAAACTCGTAAAAACTCTAAGAAAAAAGAAAGTTATTTTATGGATTTATACGGAATACTTCTTATGCTTATTGCAATAATAGGTATTGGTAAGTATGGTCCAGTAGGAAGATTTATTGCTTCTTTTGCAGTCTTTTTAGTAGGTAACCTATATTTCTTTTTACTTTTATTTATTTTAGTAATGGGTGGATACTTAATTATATATAGAAAAAATATTAATTTCTTTTCCTCTAAGATGTTAGGATTTTATTTATTTTTAATAGGAATATTAGTATTTTTACATCAAAATTATGTTTTAGAATCTGTTCAAGTATCTAAGATTTTTAGTGCTACAGTTGATAATATAATGAGTGCAGTAACAAGAATAATGGAAAGCAAAATTAGTGTCGGAGTATTTGATGCTAGTCTTTCTAACACTGGTGGAGGTATTCTTGGTGCAATATTTTCTACTTTGTTTTATAAACTATTTGAAAAAGATGGAACAGATATAGTAGTATGGGTACTTCTTGTTTCTGGATTTATGATCTTTACTGGTATGTCCATATTTAATATTGTAAGAAACATTGCAGAAAAAACTAAGGATATGATTCCTGAAAAAGAAGAAAAGCTTAAGAAAGAAAAAGCTAAAGATAAGTCTAAGATTGAACCGGTTTCAATTAATGATGTTGATAGTAAGCTTAAGATTGTCGATCATAATGATGTAGATAAAGATAAATTAGTAGTTCATGATATTAGTCAAATTACTAAGGTTACTCCTGAAGTTGTTAATGAAGAGGCTCCTAAAGTAGAAAAAGTTGAAACTAATAAACAATATAAATTGCCTCCGATAGAATTACTTGATGCACCAAAGAATAAAAAGAATAATACTGATCATCAAGTTATAGAAAAAAATATTGAGATATTAGAGAAAGTATTAAAAGACTTTGGTATTATTGGTAGAGTAGTTGAGGTTAATATTGGACCTACTGTTACGCAATATGAAATGGAACTTAATTCTGGTACTAAGGTTAGTAAACTACTTAGTATAAACAAAGAAATTAGTCTTGCCCTTGCTAAGAAAGATGTTCGTATTCAAGCACCAATACCTGGTAAATCTACTGTTGGTATTGAAATGCCTAATGATCATGCTCAAAGTGTTTCATTAAGAGAAACTATCGAAGGTATGCCAAAAAATACTAATAATTCACTTCTTGCAGTAGCTCTTGGTAAAGATATTATGGGTAAAGTAAAATATTGTGAAATAGATAAAACACCACATCTTTTAGTCGCTGGAGCAACTGGATCTGGTAAGTCAGTATGTATTAATGGTATTATTATATCAATACTTATGAAAGCTCGTCCTGATGAAGTAAAATTAGTAATGGTTGATCCTAAGAAAGTAGAACTTGGTATTTATAATGGTATTCCACATCTTTTAACTCCAGTAGTAACTGATCCTCGTAAAGCATCTATTGCTCTTAAAAGAGCAGTTAGTGAAATGGAAAGAAGATATGACTTATTTGAAGAACTTGGTACTAAAAATATTACTAGTTATAATAAATTAATTGAAGAAAAAAATAAGAAATTACCTGATGATGAAAAATATAATAAAATGCCATATATCGTTGTTATAGTTGATGAATTAGCAGATCTAATGCTTGTTGCGGGTAAAGAGGTTGAAGACTCTATTATGAGAATTACACAAATGGCTCGTGCTGCTGGAATACATTTAATTGTCGCAACACAAAGACCATCTACAGATGTAATTACAGGTTTAATTAAAGCTAATATTCCATCACGTATTTCATTTGCAGTATCATCAAGTATTGACTCTAGAACTATTCTTGATATGACCGGAGCAGAAAAACTACTTGGTAAAGGTGATATGTTATTCTTACCAATGGGTGAGAGTGCTCCCGATAGAATACAAGGTTCATTTGTGTCTGAAGAAGAAATAAAAAAAGTAGTAGATTATACAATATCACAACAAAAAGCACAATTTGATAGTAACTTTATGGATTTAGATAGTGTTGATCATGAAAAGAAAAATAACCCAATATCTGATGATAAGGAAGAATATGATGATCCACTATATAATGAAATAGTAGAGTTTGTAGTGACAACTGGTAAAGCAAGTGCATCCTTATTACAAAGAAAGTTTAAACTTGGATATAATCGTGCTGCTAGAATAATAGATTTACTTGAAGAACGAGGTATAATCGGACCACAAAATGGCTCAAAACCACGTGAAGTATTAATAAAATTAGAAAAGGATGATGAATAATGACACCACATATTGAAGCAAAAAAAGAAGATATAGCAAAAATTGTAATAATGCCTGGTGATCCTAATAGAGCAAAATATATTGCAGAAAATTATCTTGATAATTATAAATTAGTTAATAGTGTTCGTTCTAATTACGCATATACTGGTTATTATAAGGACAAACTAGTAACAGTAGCAGCATCTGGAATGGGTATGCCTAGTATGGGAATATACTCTTACGAATTGTTTAATTTCTATGATGTTAGTGAAATTATTAGAATTGGATCATGTGGAGCAGTAGATAAAAATATAAAACTAGGTAGTGTTATATTACCAACTGGAGCTTATACTAATTCGAACTTTTCGTGTCAATTTGACAGTGAAAATGTTAATTATTGTTTGAGTTCTATTGAAATTAATGATAAAATAAAAAAGTGCTCTTTAGACCATAGTATTAATTTGATAGAAAGTGATATTAAGACTAGTGATTTGTTTTATCACTTAAAACCTGAAGATGATAAGTTTTCTTATAAAGCAGTAGAAATGGAATGCTTTGCACTATTTTATATTGCTAAAAGATTAAATAAAAAAGCGTCAGCAGTCTTAACAGTTTCAGATAATATTAAAACCTTAGAAGAAATGTCTAGCAAAGAAAGAGAAACAACATTTAATGATGCAATTACTTTAGTACTTGAATCATTATAAAATTGCAGTACATGAAAGAGGTGGAAATATGGAATATAAAAAAATAGAAGAAGTATCTTATAATTTACATTTAATAAAAACAAATAAATTTAAGACACTTCTTTTTAAGGTTGTTTTATCTGAAAAACAAAAGAAAGAAGATATTACAATACGTAATATACTATTAGATAATTTAATGTCTTCTTCTAAAGATTATCCTACTATGAGAGATGTTAGCATTAAAAAACAAGATTTATATGGCGCATCAATTACTATGTTTAATCGTAGAATAGGAGATCATACTTTTATTGAGTATACCATGTCTATACTTAATCCTAGATTTACTGAAGAGTCCATGCTTAAAGATTCAGTTGAGTTTTATAGTAATTTACTTTATAAACCCAATACTAAAGAAAATTCCTTTGATGAGGAGTTATTTGAAATGTCTAAAGAGAACCTAAGAAAAGAAATATTAATGAATAATGAAAGATCTAGTATATATGGTTTTACAAGATTTAAAGAAAACATTGATATCAATGCACCATTTTCATATCATCAAAGTGGTTATCTTGAAGACCTAGACTCTATTACTGCATCTTCTTTATATGAATACTACAATCATGTTTTAGAAAATGATGCTTGTGATATATGTGTAATCGGAGACTTTGATTTTGATGAAATGAGAAATCTTATAAAAGATAATTTTAAATTTAAGAATACAAAAAGAGCAGATTCTTATGAAATAATTTTATCCAGTGATAGAAATAACAAAGAAGTAATCGAAGAAAGTTCTTTTAATCAAAGTAAGTTATTTATTGGATTTAAATTAACAGAATTTAGTCCTGATGATAAGAAATATGCTTTAATATTATTTAATATAATATTTGGTAATTCACCAGAATCAAGATTATTTAAGGAAGTGCGTGAAGAAAAATCTCTTGCTTATTCTATATCTTCAGCTTATAGAAGACTAGATAATTTCTATTATGTAAGCGCAGGTATATCATATGAAAATTATGAAGAAGCATTAAATACAATTAAAAAGTGCTTATCCGATATTCAAAATAATGGAATTACTGATGAAGAGTTAGAAAGAGCAAAAGCTTTATACGTATCAATTTTAAATGATGTAATGGAATCTCCTTCATCAATTATAGAGATATACTTTACAGAATTATATTTTGGTAATGATAGTTATGAAAAACAACTAGAAATGTCTCAAAACATCACTAAAGAAGATATAGTAAGAGTAGCTAATTTATTAAAAATAGATACAATATATTTACTAAAAGAAGGTGCAAAATGAAAGAAATAAACATTAATAATTTTGATGAAAAACTATATTATGAAAAACTAGATAATGGTTTAGAAGTATTTGTTGTACCTCTTAATAATACAAAAAGTTTCTATGTTAGCACATCAATAAAATTTGGTGGAATGAATCGATCATTTAAAGTAAATGGTAAAGAATATACAGTTCCTACTGGAATAGCTCATTTCTTAGAACATAAATTATTTGAAAGAGAAGATAATCCATTCAATTTCTATATGAAAAGTGGTACTGAAGTGAATGCCTCAACTAATAATGATAATACTACTTATTTCTTTTATGGAAATAGTAACTTCGATGAAAATCTTAAATATTTACTTAACTGGGTAACTAGTTTTTCTATAACAGAAGAACAAGTTGAAAAAGAAAAGGGAATCATTTTGGAAGAAGCATCTATGTATAAAGATGTTCCTGATAGGATTTTATATGAGGCATTATCAAGTAATTTATATATAAATCATCCATATAAAGATAAGGTAATTGGTACTGATTCTGATATTAATAGTATTACTAAAGAAGAACTAGAACTATGTTATAAAAGTTTTTATAGACCAGATAATATGTATTTAGTTGCAGTAGGAAATATCGATCAAGATAGTTTTATTAAAATAGTAAAAGAAGAATTAAAAGATTATAAAAAACCTACCGATGTAGTAGAAACAGTAGAAATACATGAACCAGATATGGTGAAACAAGAGTATGAGGAAATAGAATTTCCTGTTGAAGTAAATAAACTTGCTATTGGTTATAAAATGAACAGAAATCTATTTAAAGACTTGAATATTGATAGATATATGTTAGATTATTATATGCAAATGATTTTGAGTATGGCATTTGGAAGTTCATCTTCATTTATTGAAAAACTATATTTAAAAAACATTGTTTACTCTGTCACTTATGAACTTGTTGATACAAATGAACATTATATGTTTAATTTCTATGTTAATACAGATAAAACAGATGAATTTTTAGATGAATTTTATAAGTATATTAAGAATTTAGATCTTAATTTAGATGCTTTTAACAGAATTATTAAACTTTGGGTAGCAAGTGAAGTAAGAATGATTGATCAAGTAGTAGCGACTGCTAAAAATATTGTGTATGATTTAATTGACTATGGGGAATTTAAAAATGATAAGATAAAAGATATTAGAAGTTTAGACTATAATACATTGCTTGAAGTTTATAAAAAATTAGACTTTAATAGTAAATGTATTGTAAATTTAAAAAGTAATAAAGAAAAAACAGTTGCATAACTTGTTTTTTTTTGATATTATATATTTAAGATAAGGAGTGTTGGCTATGGATATAGAAATGTTTATTAAATTTCCAGGTATTCTGATTACAATTGGAGCTGTTCTTCTTTTGTTATCAATTATAATTGGATTTATAGCTTATAAGAAAGATAAAAATACAATTGGAGCGAGTTCACTAAGTAATGATGTATTATCAGTTGATGAAATAGATGATGAAAAACCACCAATTGAAAATACTCAAAAAATAAAAATAGAGGAACCTAAAGAAGATGGAAAAGAATCATTTACGTTCCCTAAGGAAGAAGAAATTGAAGACATTAAGACTGAACCAATTCCAATTATTAATCAAATAGATACTGAAAATAAGGATGAAGTTACAGTTGTGCCTGTAATGGAAAAGGTTGAACCTGTTATAACAGAACCTATTGTAGAAAAAGCAGAAGAAATAAAGCCTGTTGAAACAGAAGAACCAATCAAAGAAGAAGTGGTTGAACAACCTAAAACTACATTAATATATGGTGGTGTTGAACCTACTAAACAGTTTAATTTTAGTTTTAATAGTGAAAAGGGTACTTATGAAGAAAAGAAACCTGTTGAAAATATTGTAGAAAAAGTTGAAGAAAAGCCAGTTGAAGTTGTACAAAAACCAATAATTGAACAACCTACTGAAGAATTACAGACTATTAAAGAAGAAAAACCTGTTGAGACTAAACAAGTAGTTGTTGAAGACGAAGAAGATATCGAAGTATTATAGATATCTTTTTTTATAATATTTAAATGCATCAATTAAAATGATTTCTATCTTTTTTTCATAATTTTTCATTTTCTTAATATAATTTAATATAAAAAGAAAGGAATGATAAAATTATGGATATACTTAAAGTATCATCAAAATCAAATCCCAATTCAGTAGCGGGAGCATTAACCAATGTATTTCGTGACAAAGGAATAGTAGAAATACAAGCAATTGGAGCAGGGGCACTTAATCAAGCAATAAAAGCAATAGCAATAGCAAGAGGTTTTGTAGCACCAAGTGGTGCTAATCTAGTATGTATTCCTGCTTTTAGTGATATTACAATTGAAGGTGAAGAAAGAACTGCTATTAAATTAATCGTAGAAGCTAAATAGCTTCTTTTAATTTTTCTTTTGTTGTTTTGGTATAGTAGTAACCTCTCCTTAGTACAACTATATTATAATCAAAAAAACGAGTAAACCTGCTTTTTTAATCAAACACATTTTAAAAAAAATATAAAAATATTTTGAGTTTTATAATTTTTATAGTATAATAAACAAAATGGTACCAAAGAAGAAATCATTAAAGTCAAATATCAACAAACCATTAACGAAAAAGATATCAAAGACCAAAAAGAACTAGGAGAATCATTTATTGCTTGGTATGAAGTAGTCGGTATTAAAGAAAAACAAGATGTCTTAGCAGATAAACCATTTGACTTTAATACTAAAATTAACAAAACTATCAAACTAAAAGCACTTTACAAAGAAAAAGTTGAAACAATTACTATTACTTTTGACTCTAAGGGTGGAAGTACCATCAAACCAATTACTATTAATAAAGGGGAAAAACTTATCCTTCCCAAAGATCCTACATATACCGGTTATACTTTTAAAGGATGGTATGATAAAAATGAAACACCAATACATAATAAAGTTATTCTAGAAGAAGACACAACTTTATATGCTAAATGGGAAAAAATACAAAAACCTAAACCTAAATCTAAACCTCAACAAGAAGAAAAAATATCTATTTCCTTAAATCGAAAAAATCTTCATGTAAATGGTATTAAAACCGCTACTGCAAAAGCAACAGTTAAAAATTCTAGTGGAAAAGTTACTTATTCATTGAGCAATACTAACTGTATGACCATTAATAAAAATACCGGTGCTATTAACGTTGTTTCTAATCCTAAAAAATGTTCTAATGGTGCTAGCATTAAAGTAACTGCCAAAACACCTAGTGGAAAAAGCGCAACAACTACCATTTATTATGAAAAAGATTTAGTTTTAACTCACGACGGAAAAACTTATACTAAAAATGATAAAACCAGTAGTGGAGGTTCAACCTTTACTGTTAAAGCTAATCAAAATGTTAGTTGGAATATAGATGCTGCTGTAAAGCCATCATATAGATATACTTATACCGATTACAAAAATAAAACAGCAACATCCGTAACTGGTGGATATAGCATTGACACTATTGTAGAATCAACTGGTGCTACTGGCAAAGTAAACACTGATGTCAAAGTAAGCGCTACTACTAAAGCACAACAAAAAATATCTTTAATAATAAATCAATATATAACCTAATATCTTTAATATAAATAAAAAGATTACTAAATAAAATAATGATTCAATAAAATCTAGTTTTAAATTGAGAGGGCTTGTCCTCTCTTTTAATAAACTATTATAAAAAAATATTATAGATAAGGAAAATGTTATGATAATTAGAAAAGCAGTAGAGAAAGATGCTATAACTATAGTAAATATTAATATAAATGAATGGAAAAATACTTATAATAATATATTTAAAGATGATTTTCTCAATACTTTGGAAGACAAAAGATTAGAAAGTATTGAGAAGTGTAAAAATAAGATTTCCGACTACATAGTTTGTGAAATTGATAATTCAGTTGTCGGTTTCTTAAGATATGGACCCAATAGAAAAAAATATAGTAATAATTATGCAGAAGTATATGCTTTATACATAGACTCTAAATATCAAAGAATGGGTATTGGACGTAAATTATTAAAATATTGTTTCAATCTATTAAAGAACAATTATGATTATGTTTTAATTAGTACTTTAAAAGATAATCCCGCTAATTTATTTTATAAAAGATGTAAAGGTAAACTAATTGATACTTGTTATTTTAAATTAGATGATAATAAGTATGAAGAAAATATATATTTATTTGAAATATGTAAAGATAAATAATTAAATGAATATAATTTATTAGGTGATACAATGCCTTTAAATGATTTTAAATCTTTTGTTAGAGAAAGACCAAGCCTTGCAAACTATGTAAATAACAATGAAATGACTTGGCAAAAATTTTATGAAATGTATGAATTATATGGCGCTAATAATAGTATTTGGGATAAGTATATTACTACCAGTGCTAGTACTTCATCTACTTCAATTAAAGATATGTTAGGAATGTTTAAAAATGTAAATATGAATGATTTACAAGATGGAATTAATTCTTTACAAAAAGGAATAGGTTATCTTCAAGATATGGTTAAGTCAAAAGCAAAGGATATACCAGTTAGAAAGTCATCTTATGAACCTCGTCCTATGTATAGACATTTTGATGATTAATGAACTTATACACCCAGTATAGAATAAGAAATAATTCTAATAACTTAAGATATTTAAGAGAAAACTCTAATTGGTATAAGTATTTAAATAGAAATAGTTCTTATATAAAACCATTTGAAGAAGAAATGAAACAAAGATATAAATTAACTACAAAAGATAAAGTAGATAAATTAGTAGATAGCTTGGACACTGTTTCTCAATTACTTGATATACTTTCTTGATATATCTTTTTTTTTGTGATAAACTATCTATAGTAGGTGATTATATGAATAATAAAGGATTTGCTATTACAACAATGGTTTATGCTTTAGTTATACTTCTTAGTATGTCTATGTTTATAGTTCTTAATATTATGGACAATAATTATAATGATAACAAAAAACTAATAAATGATGTTCAAGAAGAACTTGATGAATGTTTAACTAATGCAAAATGTTAAATAGCACAAAAAATAAGAAAAACACTTTACAAATTATTACCAAAATGATATATTAATATCATAAGAAAAATAATTAGGAGGAAATAAAATGAAAAAAAATAATAAAGGTTTTACTTTAATCGAATTACTAGCAGTAATCGTAATATTAGCTATCTTAGTAGCAGTAGCTATACCAAGTGTTACTAAATATTTAAATGATGCACGTAAAGGATCAATGCAAAATGAAGCAGCTGAATTAGTTACAGCAGCAAGAACTTATATTGTAGCAAATAACATTACTAAGTCAGGAAACTTTGTATTCAATATTGGAGGAAAAACTGCCACATGGGTACCTGAAGGAACAACATTGTCAGCCAATCAACCAATTGACAACGTGGTACAAAAGAATTTGGTTAATAGTCCTTATGGAAATAAATATAAAATTGCTTATGTAAAAGTATCACGTGATAATAAAACCGGTGAAAGTAGATTCAAATTACATTTGACTGATGGTATTTATTGCTTTTATACTGATGCAACAAAAAAAGAAACAATAGATGGTAAAGAACAAACTGTACTAGATGATACTGCTGAAACTGGAGTTGATGAAAGTAATCTTAATAATGACATGTTTCTCATATCTACAGATAAATGTACTGGAATGCAAGAAGTTAAATAAAAATAATACAAAGATATCTTAAATGATATCTTTTTTTATGTTATAATGTTATTGAGGTGATTAATATGCTAATAATAGGTTCACATGTATCTTTTAAGAAAGATACTCAACTACTAGGATCATTAAAAGAAGCTTTATCTTATGGTGAAAATACATTTATGTTTTATACTGGGGCTCCTCAAAATACTAATAGACTTCCTCTTAATGATGAATTAACTAAAGAGGCTCTTATTATGATGAAGGAAAATAATATAGATAAAAATAATGTTATTGTACATGCACCTTATATAGTCAATCTTGCAAATACAGAAAAACTTGACTATTCAATACCTTTTTTAATCGAAGAATGCAAACGTTGTGAAAAGTTATCAATGAATAAACTAGTTCTTCATCCGGGTTCACATGTTGGTCTTGGCATTGATGTTGGTATAGAAAACATTATATTTTCTCTTAATAAGATATTACCTAATACAAATGTAACCATTCTTCTTGAAACTATGGCTGGTAAGGGTAGTGAAATAGGTAGTAATTTTGATGAAATTAAAAGAATAATCGAGGGTGTAGAACTTAAAGACAAGATTGGAATATGTCTTGATACTTGTCATCTATCTGATGCCGGATATGATCTATCTAATTTTGATAAAGTACTTGATGAGTTAGAAGATTTAGATCTATTTAAATATGTTAAATGTATTCATGTAAATGATAGCAAGAATAGTATGGGTGCTAGAAAAGATAGACACGAAAATATTGGATATGGTTACATTGGCTTTGATAATTTAATTAATATTATATATAACGATAGATTGGATTCTATTCCAAAGATACTTGAAACACCATATGTTGGGTTATATCCTCCATATAAGTTTGAAATAGAAATGATTAGAAATAAGAAATTTAATGATAATTTACCTTCTTTACTGGAGGAATACTATGGAAAATAATAAGTATTATTGCAAAAACTGTGGTGGAGAATTAACTGAGAAAAGTATTAATAGTTTTTGTACTAGATGTGGTTATTTAAATGAAATAGATAGTGTTGAAGAGCAAGTTTTTCCTAATGATGCTTCTGAGGCTGATGAAATTATTAATAAAAAGAAAAAAGAGATAGAATCTAATTATAAAGATGAAATTACTAATGCTAGTAATATGTGGTATGTATTTGGTTTTATATTTTTTCCTGTTGCTATAATTATATATTTATATTTTAGAAAACTTAACAAATATGCTTCAAGTAAAATGATTAAAGGTGCTTTTATAGGAATTATATTTTATAGTGCATTTATTACTGTTTCTTATAAATATATGGATATATATTATGACTATAATTATGAACTTGGTGCTATATCTGGTAAGATAGATGATATGACTAAAGCAGTAGCAAACGATTATAAAAATAATAATTACAAAGAAGATAAAAAGTATTCTCTAAATGAAATAGAAAGTATTATGGGTTTTGATATAAAAAGTGATACTTTAGATGTATATTTTAAAGATTCTTCTTATATATATGTTACATACGGAGATATTCCAACATATTATTTATGTTTTGTAGACACTGAAGGTCGTGGTCTTAATAAAGTTAGATATAATGGAGTATATCCAGAAAAAATAAGTAGTAATTTAAAGAGTGATATTTGTGAATAGTATTAATGAATTAAAAAATATTTTATTACAAGAAGATGTAGTAGAATCAATAAATAACAATATTGATTTACTTTTTTCTATAATTCCAGAACTTAGTTATATGGTTGGTTTTGATCAAAAACATCCTCATCATCATTTAGATGTATGGGAGCATACATTACTTGCATTAAGCATTTCAGAAAATGATTTTGATATTAGACTTTCCTTATTATTACATGATATAGGTAAACCTTTTTCTTATCAGGATGAAGAAATAAGGCACTTTAGATATCATGCACATGTATCTAAAATTATAAGTTATGACGTATTAAAAAGAATTGGTTTTGATGATTTTTTTATAGATAAAATATGTTACTTAATAGAAAAACATGATACCACTATTACTGAAGAAGATGTAGTAAAAAACTATGAATTAGAGTATAAAAGATATGAAATACAAAGATGCGATACACTTGCTCATAATCCAGAAAAATTAGAAAAAAGAATAAAATATTTACGCAAAACTAAAGAAATGTTTTAATAAAAACTTGATAAAATACTCTATAAGTGATATTATTAAGCAGCAGGATAAAACTTGCTGTTTTTGTTAGGAGTGGTAAAAAATGAAACTTTCATCTGATGAGGCACTTAAATTATTAAATAAATATAGAGATACTGAAGATTCCAGTTGGATAGATCACAGTATATGTGTCGGAGATACTGCTGGAATAATAGCAAAAGCCTTAAATTTAGATAGTGATAAAGCTCGCGCTATGGGATATATCCATGATATTGGAAAAGGTTTAGATGATTTTAATTCCCATATTATAAATGGATATTATTATTTGAAAGATTTAGGATATGATATAGAATATGCAAATATTTGCCTTACTCATTCTTATTTAAATAATGATATTATATGTACATGTGGGGTTGATCCAGATCTTATTCATTATATGAAAGGCTATTCATATATTAAAGAATTTATTTCTAATCATGAATACACTATATATGATAAAATAATTAATTTATGTGATCTTATGTGCATGTCAAATGTTGTAACAATTGATAAAAGATTAATAGATGTAATTCTAAGAAGAGGAGTATTCTCAAATGCTCAGTACCATATAACTGAATTATATAAATTAAAAGAATACTTTGATGATTTACTTGGATATAATTTATATAATCTATTTCCCGAAATAAAGGACAACTTATAATTTTATAAGTATTTTTTATTTTACTTAAAACAAACAAATGTACTTGACACATATATCTAATTTTGATATATTTTAACTAGAGGATGTGTGTTATGATATTGAACGTAAGCAGTAGAACTGATATAGTAGCTTTTTATACAGATTGGTTTATGAATAGATATAATGAAGGATATGTTGATGTAAGAAATCCTTTTAATCCTAGTCTTGTTTCTAGAATATCTTTTTCTAATGTTGATTTAATCTTCTTTTGTACAAAAAATCCTATACCAATACTAGACAGATTAAATCAAATAAAAATACCAATCCTTTTTCATGTGACTTTGACACCATATAAAAATGATATTGAGGTAAATGTACCAGATAAAAAAGATATAATAGAGTCAATCAAGAAGCTATCAAGTATTATTGGAAAAGAAAATCTAACTATTAGATACGATCCAATATTTATAAGTGATAAATATAGCTTAGAATATCATATAAAAGCATTTGAAAGACTTTGTTCTTTGCTTGAAGGTTATACTAATAGAATACTAATATCGTTTCTAGATGAATATAAAAATGTTAAAAAAAACAAAAATATCTTAAAATATAAAGAATTAACTATTGATGATTATAAAGTAATCGGAGAATCTTTCAGTAAAAGTGCAAGAGCTCATAATATGGAAGTATTTACTTGCTTTGAAGATAACAATTTAATAGAATATGGATTTGTAAAAGGAGAATGTCTATCGCATGAACTTGCATATAAAATAACTGGTAAAAAATATAAAAATTGGACTGCTAGAAAAGGTAAGAAATGTAATTGTGTAGAAATGGTTGATATAGGTTGTTACAATACTTGCAAACATTTATGTAAATATTGCTATGCTAACTATGATGAAGATATGGTTAATAAAAACTGTACTACACATGACAAAAACTCTTCAATTTTAATTGGAAAAATTAATAAAAATGATATAATAAAAGAAAGGAAGTGATCATATGGATATGTTAATTGAATTAGTAGTAGACTTATTATTTGATGCTGGTCTAGAAGTTACTAAGAATAAAAAGATAAGCAAATGGATAAGGTACCCTCTTATAGTACTTATAGCATTATTTATTATCGGAGTTATTGGATGCCTTATGTGTGTTGGAATAGTTATGATTCTAAGTAAAGAAAAATTTCAAATGTTGTTGGGTACACTCATACTTTTATTATCTATTGTTTTATTGATATGCATTATAAAAAATATAAAAAAAGAAAAGAGTAAGAGAATAAGTGAGGTAAAATGAAGAAAGAAAAAGAACGTGAATACTTAAATAATATAAAAAGAAAATTTAAATATAATAAAGCAAGTTATAATTTATTTGTAGAACAATTAAATAACTTTAAATTAGCAGAAGACAATTTTGAATTACCAAAACATCAATATCAAATAAAAGATAATGTTTTACTAAAAAAAGGGACTTTTATACACGGAGTAAGACAAGGAGATAAAAACCTTGATTCTATTATAGAAAATGGTTTCTTAAGTTCAAATATTCAAAATTTTAATGCTAAAGCTCAAAAAACGCCATACTGTGTAAGTATGTGGAATATTAAAGAAGATATCTTATTAAAAGACTATATTAATCTCTACAGTGGCATGACTATCAAATACACAGATTTTAATGATCATCCAACAACAAAACTAGTGCCATATAATAAACTAGATGAAGAAATTGAAAATAGTAGAACTATGAATATTTGGATGTGGTCTGCTGAACAAACAAAAGAAATTAGATTTTTACCCTCTTTAATAAGAGATGATAATCAAATTGCATTTATTTTAAATACTGATAACTATTATGCCAAAAAGATAATTAAAAACGATATATTTAGTTTGGAATTCGATAAGAAAATATTAAAGAGCTTTATTAGTAAATGGTTTATTGAAAATTTTATATACATTAAAAGAGATGATTTTACAACCAATAGAGAAAGTGCAATAATATTTGGAATTCCATCATGTTTTATCGAGGGAGTTCTAGTAGGTAGAAAACTAGAAAATGATAAAAAGCAATTAGAAATAATAAAAGAAAAACTTCCACAGTGTTATATATGTAATTTAAATGGAAAAATAATTATAACTTAGACAAAAAATAAATTGTTATAATTGGTGATACTATTCTTATTATGTATGAAATAATTAATAAAAAAGTTATAAAAATAGGGAGGATATATGAAGAAAAAAATAGGTATTATTACTTTAATACTAATAATTATTTTACTTATTCTTTTAGTATTTTACTTACTATTCATAAAAGAAAAAACAGTTACTATTACATTTGATACTGATGGGGGGACTAACATTAGTGAAATATCATTAAAAAAACATGAACAAATTAAATTGCCAACTAATCCTAAAAAAGACGACTATATATTTTCTTGTTGGACTAGTAATGATAAAGTTGTTCTTAAAAATACCAATTTAAAGGAAGACACTACATTAAAAGCTATTTGGATAAAAAATGATGTTAAGACTGTGACAATAAAATTTGTTGATGCTGAAGAACTGGGCAGTGAGACTATTGAAAAAGAAAAGAATATAATATTACCTAATATTCCTGAAAAAGAAGGATATATTTTTGGCGGATTCTTAGATAAAAAAAATAATTTCATATCTGATGATACGGTAATAGATGAAGATATTACTTTAAAAATATATTGGATTAAGAAAGATGCAAAAGCTTTTACTATTAAGTTTAACACTGATAATGGCTCTGCTCTAAAAGACATAATTATCGAGGAAAATAAAACTATTATTTTACCAATAAGTCCTAAAAAAGAAGGTTATGTATTTAAAGGGTGGACTGATGAAAATGGTAATACTATTACAAAGAATACCATAGTTACTAAAAACATGACTTTAAAAGCAGTATTTGTAAAACCTTATACTTGTCCAAAAGACTGTACACCAACAAAAGATGGAAGTAAATGTAATAAAGTTGTTACTACTAATATGACTAGTAAAAGTACTTGTCCAAGTGGTTATACCCTAAAAAATGGAAAATGCTTAAGCAGTAGTAAATACCATGCTACCAATAGTAATGGTACTTGGAAATGCAATAGTAGTTCAGACTATATGTATTCAGAAGAAGATGGTGTAGGCGGAGCATTTATGTGGTGCGTTAAAACAACAAGTGCTACAAGTAGTAAAGTATGTCCATCTGGTTATACAAAAGATGGTAATACTTGTAAAAAAACACAAACTATAAATTGTACTAAAAATTGATAGATAATTCTATCTTTTTTTGTGACTTTCTAAGTTTTTACAAGTGTTTTTTGTAAATTTCTTTAAAAAGTTGTAATTTAACAATAAAGCCACGACTTAAAACACCAAAAGTAAATTGGATAGATAAGAAAATGAATTCAAATAACAAAGGACAATCAAATAATAATAATCAAAGTAATAAGAATAATAATTCAAATACCAATAATAACAATAGTAACGATAATAGTAATAAATCAGATATTAATGATACTTCAAATGATAAAGAGGATAAAAAAGATGATAAGTCTGATGATATAATTGATTCAAAGGATGACGACAATAAAAAAGATAATATTAAAGATAATACTAAAGATAATAATGTTATAGAAAGAAAAGAAAATAACTTTAATATTATTCCTTATATAATCAGTGTTTCTCTAGTAATCATTACATCATTGGTAATTATTAAAATAAGAAAAAAAGAAAAAGTTAGTGTAAATACTAACTTTTTCTATTTTTTTATGTTATAATTTAAGGGAGGTGTATTATGTTACTCGAAGACTTAAAAAAAGATTATGATAAATTACAAATGAAATATGGTGCCAAAGAATTAGATTCTATTTATAATGGAGGATGTGAAGAAAGTCCTGATATATGCTTTGTATTTATGAATCCAACCGGTAGAAATATTGCTAGTGATAAATCTTGGAAAGGCAGAAAATCACCATGGCTTGGTACTAAAAACATCTGGAAACTATTTTATAATGTTGATTCAATTAGTGAAGATACGTATAATAAAATCATAAATAAAAAACCAAAAGATTGGGATTATGAATTTTGTGACTATTTATATGATGAAATAAGTAGAAATAAAATATTTATTACTAATCTTGGAAAATGTACTCAAATAGATGCTAGACCACTTAGTGATGAAGTACTAAAAAAATATTTAGATTTATTATTTAAAGAAATAGATATTATAAAACCTAAAGTAATTATTGCTTTTGGTAATCAAGTAAGTTCTATTATATTAGATAAAAAAATATCCGTATCACAAAACAGAAAAATATGCCATAAGTTAAATATTAATAATAATGAATACAAAGTATATTCAGTTTATTATCCCGTTGGAAATGGAATATTCAATATAGATAAATCAATCGAGGATATAAAATGGATAATAGAAAACGAAATATAAGAAAGGAATGATATTATGAGTAAATATGAATTTTTTATCGCAGGAAGAGCAAGAAACAAAGAAAATATACTTAGAATATGTGACTTATTTGATAAGTGCAATATTTCTTATTATTGTTTCTTAAAAAACGAAGATGACTGGGGATATGGTAGTAAAGATAATGCTCCTGAAGAAAATCAAAAAGAATTTGAGTCACTTGGCTTAAAAAGTGATGTTGTTCTAAATCTTTTTTATACTGATTTAGAAGGAGAAGAAAACTCAAACAATTTACTACTAGTATTACCTGCTGGAAAGGCAGCCCATATAGAATCAGGCATTGCTTATGGACTTGGTAAAAAGTGTTATGCTATCGGAGAATATGAACAAACTGATACTTTATATAATATCTTTGAAGAAATATTTAATGATGAGAATGAGTTGGAAGATTTCCTAAACAATTATACTTATCACAAAAATAAAAGATAATATTTTAATTATATAAGTATTATAAATAATAAAAAAATATACTTTATATCAGAATATTAAATAGGAGTTTATATGGAAAAGAAAGTTTTTAGCATAAGGGACTTAAGTGTTGATGATTTATTGAAATCTGATATAGAAACAGTTTTTTTTGTAGAAAATTTTGGAAAATATCAGGATAGGTTTATACCCATTCTAATTTCTAGAGAAGATTATATATTATGCTATAATAAATGTAAGGAAATTGTTGATGAAATAAAACAAGATCATGAATTTGAAAATGAAAAAGACTTGTTTGCTTATTTATATATATTAATTGCCAACATCAATGATAGTGCATTAGATAGTGAAATTGTATTTAATAATCTGCAAGAAAAAATAAAACAAAATGATTATAATGAAATATCTAGAATTCAAGGATTATATAATGTACTTTTTAATAAACCATGTGCTTGTCATGGAAGAGCATTCACATTAAATAATTTATGCTCTTTATTAGGAATTGAATCAGTAGTTGTTAACGGTTGCGCCAAAAATGGCAAAATGCATCATAGTTGGAATGTCGTAAGACTAGATGGAAAATGGTATGAAACAGATTTGCAATGGGATTTAAAAAGAATTTGGAAAAAAGAATTGCCTTTAAAAGAATTTCTTAAATCACACAAAGATTTTAAACACGATATGTTTGATACCTCGATAGAAAATAAATTAGAACAATTTTGTAGACAATCCATATCTGATGAAGAACAAGAAGAAATTATCAATAAATATTTAGATAAAGAAACCATCGCCAGAAAACTTTAAAAATAATAAGAATAACCAATAAAAGAATTAACAAATAAATTATTTTGAATTAGTCAACAAAAAGTAGACACTAAAAAAGAATTTTTAGAACCCTAGTTCAGTTTTATACTGAATTGGGGT
>CAKOQD010000014.1 GCA_934101185.1 uncultured Bacilli bacterium
ACTACCGGAGATGCTGGTACTAATGCTTCCGTTACTAATACAGGAACTGCTCAAAATGCTGTTTTAAACTTCACTATTCCTAGAGGTGAAACTGGTGCAACTGGTCCTCAAGGAACTACTGCTACTAATGAATATGGTTATAAATATGATACCACTACTACTCCAATAACATTAACTGCTAATACTGTTGCAACTGTTCCTTTAAATCAAACTGGTCCACTTAATGTTATTACTGGAGCGACTACTAACGCATTAACAATAGGTAGCGCTGGTACATATAAAATCGATTATTTCTTTAATGGTATTAGTAATACTGCAGGTGATGTTACATTAGCAGTTTATAATAACAACAACTTAGTACCAGGTTCTACCATAACATTAAACTTAGAAACCGCTAATGAAAAAAATGCTACTGGTAGTATTATTGCTAGTTTTACTGAAGGTAATGCAATCACTTTAGGACTTGAATCTACCACTGGGGTTGAAATAACTCCTGCTTCTAATACTAATGCATACTTATCAATAGTAAAACTTGCATAACTAAAAAACAACCGCGTGGTTGTTTTTTATTGTAATAATTTATCCTTCAGTTATATCATTTAAAATCATTTCTTTAATTTGTTCATTGTCTTTTGAATCATTTTCAATAAACTCTAATGAGTCTTTTTTAGCTTGTAACAATATTTTATAATCATCTTTTATATTAGCAATTTTAAATGTCATATCACCACTTTGTTTTGTACCAAATAAATCACCATGGCCACGTAACTTAAAATCTTCCTCACTTATTTCAAAACCATCATTTGTCTTAGTCATTACTTCAAGTCTTTTAGCATCCACATCACTAATTAAAATACAACTTGATTGAAGACTACTTCTTCCTACCCTACCACGTAATTGATGAAGCGTTGAAAGTCCAAATCTATTCGCGTCAAATATTACTATCATTGTAGTATTTTCTACATCTACCCCAACTTCAATAACAGTAGTACTAATAAGAATTTGTGTCTCATTGTTTACAAATTTATTCATAATTTTATCTTTATCTTGTTGTTTTAATTTACCATGTAACACATCTATATTATACTTCTTACCAAATGCAAGGTTCATTTTATCTTTTAATTCTTCAACTGTAGTTAAATCTAATGTTTCAGAATCTTCGATTAATGGTGCAATTACATATATTTGATGATTATTAAGTAGTTCATTATACATCATATTAAGAACTTCTTTCATATCACTAGTACCTTTTAAATAAGTTTTTATAGGCTTTCTTCCACTTGGAAGAGACATAATAGTAGATATATCCATATCTCCATATATAGTTAAAGCATACGTTCTAGGTATTGGTGTTGCACTCATATAAAGTACATCTGGCATATTACCTTTATTCTGCAATTTTGTCCTTTGTAATACTCCGAAACGGTGTTGTTCATCTGTTACTACTAAACCAAGATTGTTATATAAAACATCTTCTTGTATTAAAGCATGAGTACCAATTACTATATCTATTTCATTATTAAGTAATCTTTCATGAATAGAAGTTTTTTCTTTTTTAGTAAGAGACCCAACAAGTAATTCTACTTTTATATCAGTATCTTTCAATAAACTTTTAACTGTATTAAAATGTTGAAGTGCAAGTATTTCAGTTGGAACCATTAATGCTCCTTGATAGCCACTTAAATAATTAGCATATAGTGCAAGGATAGATATAACAGTTTTACCACTACCTACGTCTCCTTGAAGAAGACGATTCATTCTACGCTTTGATTTAATATCTTTTAGTATTTCATTTAATACTTTATTTTGGTCTTCAGTAAGAGTATATGGTAATGATTTAATTAATTTATTTAGTTTATCTTCATCATATTCTTTTTTTATACCATTGTCTTCACTTTTATGTTTCATTTTAAGAAGATTTATCTTCATCATATAAACAAATAATTCTTCATATTTTAATCTTATCATTGCTTGTTTTAATTTTTCCTTTGTTGATGGATTATGAATTATATTTAAAGAAGTTTTTTTATTTAAAAAGTCATATCTTTCTATTAAGTATTTAGGTATAAAGTCAGGTATTTCATTTCCATATTGCATTAGTGTATTGTTTATATATGTTGCAATATTTTTAGAGGTAAGTCCTGCAGTTCCATGATATACTGGTTCTATTTTTTCATCTTTTGGTAAAAGTCCCATTCTTATTTCTGATGCTGTAACTATGTTTTTTGTCTTATCATATTTACCTAGTACTGTTACATTTGAACCTACTTCTAATTGATTTTTTAGAAAAGCACGATTAAATATTGATACTCCCACGACCATACCATCACTGGTTATTAGTCTAAGGTTCATCTTATTAAGGTTTCCTTTTAATCTTATAAGTATAGGTACACAATCAATTTTTCCATCAATTATAACTTTATCATCTACTAAATTTCTTAGATCGCTCCTTTTTATAAAATCATATCTAAAAGGATAATGAGTAACTAAATCTAGTACTGTATTTATATTTAACTTATTAAGTAACATTTCTGACTTAGGGCCTATTCCTTTAACTTCTTTTATTGTCATAATACCACGTCCCTTTTCTTTCAAATTATACCACATTTTTTGAAAAATTGAAAGGGATAAATTGCGTAAAAAATTACTAGTAAAATGAGTATATGCACAATAATTTTACTTTTTTATAAAAAACTCTTGACTTTTAAAGCACTTTTGATTATTATATAAATCACCAGTTCGGCAATAGGCGAATTGGATGCTAGTATCACACTAGCCAACCCCTTTTTATTCTTTTGAAACCGTCCTTCAGGGGGTACGGTTTCTATTTTTTTGTATTAAAAAACTTTAGTGAGAAAACTAAAGTTTTTATTTTATAGATTAATTTTTATTTACTTGCATCTTCTTTTAATTCGTTATCTTTTTCAATAGAGTTTTCTTTATTCTTTTCTAATAAGTCTGATTTAATTCGATATCTATTTTCTCTTTCAAATATTAAATCATATTTAGAAAAATCACTTTTACTATCAAGTTTTAATTCTTTTGTTACTGGATTATATCTATAAAGTGGAAAGTATCCAGATTCTGCTGCTAATTTTTCTTCTTTTATAGAGTCTTTCATACCAGTTTTTATTCCATGTGATATACAAGGAGAGTATGCGATTATAATAGATGGTCCATCATATTCATTTGCCTCTTTTAAAGCTTTTATTGTTTGCATATAGTTTGCTCCGAGTGATATTGTTGCAACGTATACATGAGGATATGTCATTGCAATACGTGCTAAATCCTTTTTCTGAGTTTTTTTACCACTGCTTGCAAACTTTGCAACAGCTCCACATCTAGTTGATTTAGATGATTGACCTCCGGTATTTGAATAGACTTCTGTATCAAGAACAAGAATGTTAATATTTAGATTATTTGCAAGAACATGATCTATTCCTCCGAAACCAATGTCATAAGCCCATCCGTCTCCGCCAACCATCCAGATTGATTTATCTTTTATATATTTTTTAAGTGGTAATATTTCACTAAAGTCTTCATAATCAAGTTCATCATATACTTTAAATGAAACATCTTTGCTATAGTTATTTAAATATTCATTAATTAATTCTTTATTTTTAGCATTTACTTTATCTATGTTTTCTCTCATTATTCTTTTTACTTTTTCTTTATTGTGAGACTCTGCTACTTTGATACCAAAACCAAATTCTGCATTATCTTCGAATAATGAGTTAGCCCAAGGTATGCTATAAGGTGTATTGGGTAGACTAGCGCCATATATTGACGAACATCCTGTAGCATTTGCTATTATTAAGTTATCACCAAATAATTGAGTAAGAAGTTTTATATATGGTGTTTCTCCACATCCGGCACATGCACCATGGAATTCAAATAATGGCTTTCTAAACTGACTTCCCTTTACTGTATCAATACTCATTACTCTTTTTTCTGATACTTTTTCTAAATAATTATGTTTTTCTATTTCTTTATCTTTACTTTTTTCAATAGACTCCATTGTAATAGCTTTAGTAGGACATACTCCGGCACATAAAGAGCATCCAGTACAGTCAAGTGGACTTATACTAATTGTAAACTTTAGATCTTGATCTTTTATTTTAGCATCTTTTAGATCTGATTTAACTTCCTCTGGTGCAGATTCAACTTCATCATTATCAAGTAAGTATGGTCTTATTACTGCATGAGGACATACGAATGAACATAGATTACACATGATACATTTTTCTTTATCATAACATGGTGTAATATTACTTATTCCTCTTTTTTCTAGTTTAGATAGTCCTGCTTCATATGTACCATCGACGTTGTTTTTAAAATCACTTACTTTTAAGTCATTACCTTTGGCATGCTCTAAATATGAGAAAATAGTATTATCTACTTCTTCCATTTTATAATTTTGTTTTAAGCTTTCTACATCTACTTTAACTAAACTATTTCTTGCATCTTTTATAGCATTTATATTAGAGTTAACTATATCTTCACCTTTTTTAGTAAAGTTTTTTCTTATCATTTGTTCTATATATGAAGATAGTTCATTTTCATTTAGTATATTCATAAGATCTAGAATTATCATTTCCATAATTGTACTTATTTTATTTGGAATATTATTATTTCTTGCTATTTCTGATGCATTTACTATATAAAAGCTTATATTTTTATCTTTCATTGTATTAATCATTTCTATAGGTATTTCTAAGTTATCTATATTTTTTTCAGTATTTAGTAAAAATATTCCATTTTCTTTTATTCCCTTTAAAAGATCGTATTTAGTAAGGTATGTATCTTTTGAACATACTACTACTTTAGGACTATCAACATAATAAGTACTCAGTATTTCTTCATCACTAAATCTTAAATGACTTTTTGTGACTCCTCCAGATTTTTTAGAGTCATATTCGAAGTATCCTTGTACGTATTTACTTGTGTTATCTCCGACGATTGTTAAGATGTCTTTTGATGTTGTAATCATTCCATCAGAGCCATAACCCCAGATTAATAGTTCTTCATAGTTTTTAGTGAATTTTGTATTAGTTTTATTAAGTGAAAGACTTGTTACATCATCTATTATTCCTATTGTAAAGTTATGTAAGTTATCAGTATCTAGGAAGTTATAGACTGCTTCAATATCATTAAGATTAGTATCTTTACTAGATAGTCCATATCTACCACTTATTATTTTTATATTAGTGTCTTTTAGTATTTCACATACATCTAGATATAATGGTTCGCCATTTGCACCAGGTTCTTTTGTTCTATCTAATACTGCAATCTTCTTTGTACTTTTAGGAAGTATATCTAAGAAGTATTTTTTAGAGAATGGACGATATAAGTGAACTTCGATTAGTCCAACAGAGTTGTTATATTTTAAATATTCTTTTATTGTTTCACAAACTGATCCCATTGCTATTATTACATTAGTGGCATCTTTATTTCCATAATAATTAAATGGTTTATAGTCTTTTCCTGTTATTTCATTTATTTTGTTCATATAATCATTTACTATGTCTGGAAGTTCTAGATAATAAGGATTGCGTGCTTCAACTGCTTGAAAGTATATTTGATCTCCTTGATTTGTTCCTTTTGTTTTAGGATTATCAATATCAAAGCTTCTTTCTCTAAAGTCATTTAAAGCTTTATAATCAATAAGTTTTTCTACTTTAGAAAAATCTATTACATCAATCTTATTATATTCATGACTGGTTCTGAAACCATCAAAGAAGTTTAAGAATGGTATTTTCCCTTTTATTGTAGATAAATAAGCAACGTTTGTTAGATCCATTACTTGTTGTACAGATGATGATGCAAGAATTGCAAAGCCAGTTGCACGAGCTGAATATATATCACTATGATCTCCCATTATTGATAAAGCATGAGTTGCTATAGTACGTGCTGCAACGTTGATAACACATGGTAGTTGTTCCCCCGCTATTTTATACATGTTTGGTAGCATTAGTAAAAGTCCTTGACTGGCAGTATATGTACTAGATAATACTCCATTGAGTAACATACCATGTACCATTCCGATGGCTCCTGCTTCACTTTGCATTTCTACTATATCTACTACATCACCATAAAAATTAACCTCTTTTTTCGAAGACATTTCATCCATATGTTCTGCCATAGTTGAGGCTGGTGTTATAGGATATATTCCTGCACATTCTGTAAACTTATATGATACTAAAGCACATGCTTTATTTCCATCCATTATTTGTTTCATTAATAATCACCTTTTCTTTCTATTATATTATATAATAGATTATGATTTTTTTAAATAGATATCTTTTGTTTGTAACGAATAAAATTAAAAAATAGTACTTTTTCAAGCACTATTTCTCTATTATTTCTCTAATATCTTTAATATGTATACTATTTCCATCAATAGTAATTATTTTATCATTTATTGTTCCTGCGATTCGTGTATCATAGGTATTGTTATCTGTTTTAATTATTACTTTTTTATTAAAAATGTAACCATCTTTATTCATTAATTCTTTTAATTTATCTACTGGGTCTATTTTATGTCTTTCATCAAGGTTAGGAATTGATTCTTCAATAAAAGAATAATATACTTTTCTATTGTTATTTATTTTGTTACTAATATTTGGTTTAAAAATACTTGGTTTTTTTTCCATATAATCTCTCCTTGATTAATTATATGTTTTAAAGTATAAAAAATTATAAAAATATAATACTATAAATATGAAAACAAAGTTAAATATTAATAAAAATTATCTTTATTTACTAGTATTATTCTATGTATGTAGTATTACTTCAATATATAGTTTTTCTAGCTTTTTATACTCTAATGTATTCACATTAGTAATTAGACAAACATGTTTTTATGTTTTTGGCTTTATTTTGATATTATTAATTCAAAAAATAGGTTTTGATAAAATATTAAAATACAGTATTCATATCTATTTTATTAATATCTTTCTTCTTTTACTAGTTCTTTTTATCGGCGAAGAAATTAATGGCATAAAAGCATGGTTTACTATTCCTTTTTTTGGTTCTTTTCAACCTAGTGAGTTTATGAAAATACCTTTAGTACTTTTGATTGCAAAAATTATTAGTAATGATATTAAACGTAATAAGAGTGAATTCTTATTAATAATTAAAGTTATAATAGTTATATTAATTCCATCATTAATAACTTTTTTAGAGCCCGATACTGGGGCGGTGATAATATATTTAGTTATTGGTTTTATTATGTTGTTTACTTCAGGAATAAGTTATAAGTGGTTTGTTTTATTAGGAATAGTAATACTTTTATTATCTGGATCATTTTTTTACTTATATTTATTTAATACTGATTTGTTTATAAATATTTTTGGTAGTAATTTCTTTTATCGATTTGATAGAATACTTGATTGGCAAAACTCTAGTGGTATGCAGTTAACAAACTCTTTGATAGCTATTTCTTCTTCGGGATATTTTGGTAATGGCATAAGTAATATATTATTGTATTTTCCTGAGGGACATACTGATTTTATATTTGCAAGTTTCTCTTCAATATTTGGATTATTTGGTATATTTGCCCTGATATCTGCGATTGTCATTTTTGATTTATTAATTATTAAAACTGCAAAAAAAAGTAAAAATAATATAAATAAATTAATTTGTACAGGTTTTCTTGGAGTGTTTATATATCAACAAATACAAAATATTTGTATGACCGTGGGTATTCTTCCTATAACAGGAATTACTCTTCCTTTTATATCTTATGGAGGTTCCAGTTTAATATCTTTTATGATCATACTTGGAATAATAATGGCAATAGATAGTAAAAAGTAAAATGGTTAAATCAAAACAAAAAACTAGCAATGCTAGTTTTAAACTTTTTTAGACTGGTGGCTCCAGCGGGAATCGAACCAGCGACACACGGATTTTCAGTCCGTTGCTCTACCGACTGAGCTATGAAGCCAAAAATAAATGGCGGTTCCGACGGGACTTGAACCCGCGATCTTCTGCGTGACAGGCAGACGTGATAACCACTACACCACGGAACCATTGGTTGCGGAGATAGGATTTGAACCTATGACCTTCGGGTTATGAGCCCGACGAGCTACCGAACTGCTCTACTCCGCGATAGAGTAAAAATTTTTAATGGCGGAGGAAAAGGGATTCGAACCCCTGCGCCGTTGCCGACCTTCCGGTTTTCAAGACCGGTCCCTTCAACCAGACTTGGGTATTCCTCCATTGTAATTGGTGCCTAAGGCCGGACTTGAACCGGCACGAGGGATGAACCTCGCAGGATTTTAAGTCCTGTGCGTCTACCTATTCCGCCACTCAGGCATAAATAATGGTGTCCCGCTGGAGATTCGAACTCCAGACCCTTTGATTAAAAGTCAAATGCTCTACCGGCTGAGCTAGCGGAACAATAAAGATGGTTGCCTCGGCTAGATTCGAACTAGCGCATGCGAGAGTCAAAGTCTCGTGCCTTACCGCTTGGCTACGAGGCAACAAAACTAAGTTATGGTGGAGCGAGGTGGATTTGAACCACCGAACCCGAAGGAACAGATTTACAGTCTGCCGCGTTTGGCCACTTCGCTATCACTCCACAATGGTGCCGAAAATAGGACTTGAACCC
The DNA here is from genome assembly GCA_934101185.1 of uncultured Bacilli bacterium. Lineage (GTDB taxonomy): Bacteria > Bacillota_I > Bacilli_A > RF39 > UBA660 > JAEDJI01. The sequence continues at coordinate 8,612 of CAKOQD010000014.1, forward strand.
ACAACCTACTGATTCATACTACTATAGCTTTCACTACCACAATGTGTTTGTAGTCTGGACTTTCTCTTAACCATATCCGAAGACTTAGGTTCGTCGTATAAAGTCTCTACACTCGGTATTACTACCTAGCTCGGGATTGCCATACAAATAATATCTGCTATAGGTTTCCCCGAATTAGCGACGTCCACCTTAAATGTTTCCAAATAAGGGTGCAAGATGATTTTGTATTATTACTAATACATCCTACAAGTCAGTTGCTCTACCAATTGAGCTATTTCGGCATAAAAAATGGTGGGCGATGAGAGACTCGAACTCCCGACCCCCTGCTTGTAAGGCAGGTGCTCTAACCAACTGAGCTAATCGCCCGAATAAAATCATATGTCGACGTATATAAATATAATATATTCTGAAAGTTTTGTCAATACAATTTTGAAAACTTTTTAATTTTCGTTAATTTTTATTTTTTTCTATTTCTTCAAATTTAATATTTATCCAATTATCTAGATTATCTTCAAGTATTCCAAAACCACTACCGGTTTCTACGATCTGTCTTTTCTTTTTAACTTTTCCCTTATGATCCATATCTTTGATACTTAATTTGACATGAAAAGTATCATCATCAACTTCAATGATTTTCGCTTTAATTGTATCTCCATATTTAACATAATCATTAACATCTCTTACAAAATCATCTGATATTTCAGATATATGTATAAGACCACTGTAATATTCATCTAAACTAACAAATATCCCGTATTTTTCTATACCTGTGACATTTCCTGTTACTACATTACCTACTTCATACTTCGACATATTTATCACATCCATATACATTATACTATATTTTTTTATTTTTTTAAAGTATAACATTTCTAAAAACTGTGATATAATACTATTTGGTGATTAATTATGGAAGAAAAAGTTTTAGAAGTCATTAATGATTTAAGACCATTTTTAATGAATGATGGTGGTAATATCGAACTAGTTAAGATAGAAGATAACATCGTTTATGTTAGATTTCAAGGAGCATGTTCTTCTTGTATGATGAGACAATTCACATTAAAAGATGGTATTGAAAAAACAATAATGGAAAAAGTACCTGAAATTAAAGAAGTAAGATTAGTTGACTAATCTTCTTTTTTTATCCATTCAATTTGTGGAATATTATTATTCTTATACCTATTAAATATTATTTTTAGTAAGACTAATACATTTTTGTTTTTGCTAATGATATTGTTTAATACTTCTTCATCACTACTTCCAATCATAATATCATCATATCTATCAAAATAGTATGATGGAAACATTATTCTACAAATAAATCTTTTTACTTTGGTATCATCTAAGGATATCTTATTTAACATATTATTTAAATTATCAATTGTATAACTCTCATTCATTATATAAGATTTAAAATATTCTCCTAGATCTCTTTCTTTGGTATCTATTATAAGATTAATCGGATTCAGAAACGAAAGTAAGTCCATATTAGTATCTACTCTTTTATGCACTACTTGTTTAGTATAAGAATCATTTATATTATCATTATAATAACTAATTGCATTTTCCCATAGTCCTATATAATAATTAATACTATTTTTAATAACTTTATATTTATCCATAATACTACTAAACTGATATTCTATATAATCAATTTTCTCACTCCAGTAATAACCCCAGTTTGATTTATCTAAAGTATTTAGTATCTTATCATTGTTTGTATAAACATTAAAGCTAATAACGTCTTCATACGTAATTATTCTATTTCTAATTTTTGGAATTATCATTAAAAAATACAAATATCCATCATATTCAAATAAAACATTATTCTCTTTAGTAAGTATTATTTTATATGTATTTATCTTATTATCTAGCATTTCTTTATTTAATTCATACATAAAAACAGATTCTTTAATATTAAAGTTATACTGTTCAATAACATAATCTTCATTATTAAAAGAAAAGTAATAATTATTATTTAATTTTCTTATATCATCAATATACATGTTATAAAAATAGATAATAGCATTTTTCATATAATCCCTCATCTAATTCTATGAAATAGTATAAAAAAAAAGACCATTAGCGTCTACTAATGGTTCTTAATTCCATTTCATCAGTTACTTCTTCTTCCATACTTCTTACCCTATCAAATGGATTTGAAATACTTGCTACTTTTTTTGGTGGTTCTTCATCAATTAAAGATAAACTTGAATATAACTCACTAATTCCACTTTGAATTTTTTCTTCTTCACGTTCATGTTTTTCTTTTAAACTTTCTAGTTCACTAGAACGTTTCATATATTCACTTGCTTTAACTTTATTATCTTCAATTTCACGACAAATTTCATAAAGTTCATTTTCTTTTGATTTTTTAGTTTCTGCAACTGAAGCTTTTTCTTGTTTTTGAACAACAATTTTATCTTCAATATCATCAATTGTTCTATCTGAATCGCTTTTTCTTCCTTCTAAAATACTAATACTTTCATTAATGTTTCTTGCAGCATCTAGAGCAATTGCATCTTGAATTTTAGTCAAATCAATTTTTATTGTTTTGCTCATTTCATTTTCAAGAGCTTTATTGTCTCTTTGTGCAAGGTTTTTCTTTGTCATTAATTCTTCAATAATACCACTGATTTTCATGTTTCTTTCATCCAAATTGCTAATTTCTCTTTCAACTTGTTCTATTTTTGAAACGCCACTAAGTAGTACTTTTCCAATTATAGAGTCTTTATCTGCTTCTGCTGCTTCTTTTTTCAATTTTTCAATCTTAGTATCAACATTTAATGTATTACTAACACTTTTAATATCAGGAACAGGACTTGTAACACCACGATATCCACCATATGGATGTTGTTCCTCAATACTTGGTTTAGCAGTTTTCACAAAACTGTCATGAACAATAATTGGTGGTTCTTCCACTACCGGTTCTTCATAAACAGGTTCGAAGTGAACTGGTTGTTCTTCAACTTCAGTAACATAGTTAACATCAATTTCTTCATGAACTGGTTCTTCTATTTCAATATTTTCTTTTGGTTGTAATGCTTTTGATAAAACATTTGCAAGTTTTTCAGTAGATAGTTTTATTTTTTTACTATCATTTTCTAAAACAGCACTAAGTGGTGCTTCACATATTAAAACACCATTCATATTTTCAATAACTATTTTTTCCATAATGTCCCTCCTGATTATTTAGCAAGTTCGCGAAGAACATCTTTAATTTTAGACCATTCTTCTTCACTTTCTACTCCAACAAATTTATTTGCACCATTTGCATCTGTTATCATTTCAGTAACATATACTGTAATATTTCCATTTGCATCTGTTTCATTTTTTGTATATACAACATATTTCTTTAAAGTATCACTGAATTCGAAGCTAATTACTTCTTCAACAGTTTCTACTGTTCCATCTAACTTAGTTATAGTAAGCATTTTCTTTTCTTTCATATTGCCCTCCTCTAGTTTCTAATGAAATTGTATCATAAAAAAAAAGTAATTTCAACACTTTACGTCAAATTACTTTATTTTTTTTAAATAAAACCATTTGCACCCTTCAGCACAATAGTTTTTTATATAATCATCTAACTTAGAAAAATCATTTATTTCTTTAAACTTTTTATTATTTTTATCACAAAAACCTTTAAGTCTTAACTTATCATATGCCATATCAAAGAATATATAATCATATGATACAAAGTAGTCAGTAATAAGTTCTTTAACTAAGTCGTAGTCAAATATTTTTCCATCATCATGTTCTAAACTATATTTTATATTATTAAATTCATATATCATGTTACCACCAACTTAATTATACAAGAAATTATTCGATTGGTAAAGTAAAAATACTAGAATTCTTACTCATGCTTCCACCATAATACTCTGGTATTTTACCATTTATTATTTTATAAGAGATTGGGACTTCGTTTTCTATTGTTATTGTATCACTAATAACTGGAAGTATTACTCTTACATCTACTTGTAATAAAATATATATTTCAACCATGCAATTGTTTATTCCATATTCTTTTATTTTAATTTCAACGTTAGAATAAACTGCATTAGTAAGGCTTAATCTAACTGGTATATTTGGTCCAAGATTACTAATTAAGGGGTTATTAAATATAGAGAAAAATGGTATATAAAATGTTTTCTTTTCATTAGTAAGCTTTGTTATTTCTTCTTGAACCGTTGATGAGACTTTATCTAAGAATAAGTTTACTTTGTAAGTATTATAATCTATCATTTGTATTTCATTATTACTATTTTTAGTTACATAGAAAAGATCATCTTTTAAGTAATCAAATGTATCTTGTTTTATAGAATTATTTATTCTTAAATTAACCATCTCTAAGGCTTCACTTTTAGCATATTCCATGTATGAAAATGAAATATTACTTATTAGTTTTCCTATTAAAACTACAACAAAAAATATAAGTATTAATAGTATAATTACTTTTATTTTTTTATGATTAATAGTTTTCTTTTCATTATTCTTAAGACACATTCTCATATTAAAATATATTTAAATAAAATAAAAAAAAGCACTATATAATATTAAAGTACTTTAGTATTATATAAGCTGATACTCCAAGTAAGATTAGGACAAATATTATTATAAATAGTAGTTTTTTAGATATTGTTTCATCTATTTCAATAGTATCAGTCATTTCATTTACTGTATTAGTATCTTCTTTTTTATCTTCTTGTTCTTCTTCATTTTCTTCATCTATTTCAACTTTAGGTACTACTTCAGTAACAGTTTTATCTAAGATGTCTTTACTTATATCTTCATTTAGATTAACTGTGTCTTCTTTTAGATTAAGTAGATCATCACTACTACTTAAATCTTCTTTTTCATATAATATATTTTCTTTCTTTTTAGTAGTTTTTTCTTTTTCATATATAGTATCAATTAATTCATGCAAGTTTTCTTTTGAGTATTCCTTATTTGTAACTTCATCTAAGTCTAGTTTAGTTAGAATATTATATTCAGTATTTATCATTCTTTTCTTTGAAGAATCACTATCAAATAGTTTGTTTTCTTTAGCAAGTTTTAATATTTCGTTAATATCATAAACTCTATCTTCTTTATTATCTAGTGTATTGTCTATATATTCTCTACTCTTCTTTTCATTAGGCATGAAGTAATTTAACTCTCTTTGCTTTTTATATTCTTCACGAGCACCAGTTTTTTTATTACTTGACAAATCTATTACATTATTAACATCTATATCTACATAATCAATATTCATGTCTGATACTTCATCATATAATCTTTTGTTTTTTTCACTTCTTAGACTTGAAGTATTTTCATCATATTTATCCATTCTAGTTTTCATTTATACATCACCTATTATCTAAAGTATAGCATAAATCATTTAAAAAGAAAATAATTGTTTTTATATTTTTTTTATTATATAATATTTACGGAGGTAATTTTATGAAGGCTCGTGTAATAGAAAGCACTTGTATTGGTTGCGGAGCTTGTCAAGCATTAGTACCTGATGAATTTGAAATTAATGATTTAGGTATTGCAGTGGCAACAAATGAAGAAGTAAAAGAAGAAAATAAAGAAGCTGTAATCGATGCAAAAGAAAATTGTCCAGTTGGAGCAATATTTGTTGATGAAGAATAAAAGATACGAAGAAAATCGTATCTTTTATTATGTCTAATTTAATTCTTTTATAACAGGAAAATAGTCTTTACCATTACTTTTTATACCTTTTATTTTAGAGTTAGTATATCCAAGTAAATATTTTTTATTATTAAAGTTATAGATTTTATTGTATGATTCATTATTGCTATAAGAAAGTTTTTCTTCTTTTGTTACTTCATAGTTTTTATTATAGGTTACTATAATACCATCAGTAACAGTATTTTTTCCTTTTATTCCGGTTACTCCGACTACTGTGATGTTGTCTTTATCAATTAATAAATCATTAAACACAGTAAAGTTACTTCCTTTATAAGTTACTTCTTTTACTTTTTTACCATCATTATTTACAATTACTAGTGATGCTTTATAATAATCTAATTTATTTTTACTATCTAGTTTTGTACCAGTTAGTATGTAGTTATTATCTATTTTATCAATACTTGTAAAACCTAATGTATCTGAGTATGAGTAATGATAATGCCATTTTTCTTTTAGGTTTTCATCGTATTTCATTAATACTCCGACAGAATCATTAATACTACCAACGACTGCATAACCATCTGTGTCCACTAAAATGTCTGTAAATATTCCTTTGTATGGACCTTTATAGTTTGCCCTTGATATTTCTTTTCCATTTTTATCGAACTTGACTACTATTGCTCCACCAGTATTATGGTTTCCAATTACATCTTTTTCATATAAGCTTTTTCCTACTACAATAAAGCCACCATCTGATAGAGTTTTTACTTTAGTGAATTCTGTATTTCCTAGTATTTTAAAGTTTTTTCTAAATACTTGTTTATAGTTTTTATCATATTTTACAATTAGTCCTTCACTACCATTATTTTCATGATGATATTTTGTCATTTCAATAGCACCTACTGCTATAAAACCATTATCAACACTTATTATATCGTTGTAATATGAACTATATCCTGTATCTAACATAATTTCTTTTTTTACTCTAAAGTCCTTATTATAAACATTTAATAATGCTTTAGAATATTCTTGTTTCTTATGACTTTTTCCATGTTTAAAGTCTGAGTTACCTACTCCAACAAAACCTTTATCAGTAGAAACTAATCCATTTATAAAAGTATAATATGTATTATTTTTATCTTGTTTATAAGATAATGCTCCCATATATATTAGTTCTCCGATTAGTATGATTGATAGAATTAATACTATTATTTTAATTATTTTGGTTTTATTATTACTATTTTTTTTATTTTCTTTTTTACTTCTTTTCATATTATGACCTCCAAGAATAATTTTATCACATCAGGAGGTGTTCTTCAACAAAAAGCAAGAAAAAACTATCCATAAGGATAGTCTAAATTAAGTATTTTCATATTTTATAATTATTTCATATAATAAACTTCTAGTTTACCATCATTGTGTAATAGTTTTACTACTACATTTGAAGGATAACCCATATCTTTTTTATAAGTAAGTTTTACATTTACACTATATGCTTCATCATCTTTTATCTTTTTATATTGATATTTTTCAGTTTTAATACTATCAACGTATGATGAGTCTACTACTGGTAATTGTTGTGTTCTATCTTTATATAGATTGTGTTCAATGTATTTATATACTGTTTCTGATGCTTCAAGAACAAAGTTTTCTTTGTATGGACTATAAATAAATTGTACTCCTCCGATATCATTTTTAGATACTTTATTATCTAAATTATAAAAGTCTACTACTGTCATTTGAGCAACTAATTTAGCATATTCTTCATAGTCTATTTCATCCTTGTTTAAAACTTTTTGAAGTTCTTTAAATAAATCTTTATATACTTTTGGAGCATCTTCTTCTAGAGTATAACCATATTTATCAATTTTATCTACTACAACAGTACCTCCGATTGCATCTTTATTTTTACTTACTGCTTTATATCCAAAGTATCCTCCGATTAATAATAAGACTACAAGTAATAATATTATAATGATTAAAGTAATTTTTTTCTTTTTCATATTATTTCTCCTTTATATATTCACTATTTGATAATACTTTTTCAAAATAATTATAAACTATTATATTATTAGATATTTCAAGTATTTGATCAGCTTTTTGTTTATTTTTCTTTATATAATTTTCACTAAGAGGGGTGTTTTTCAATAATTTATATTGTCCTTTGTTATTATTATAATAAACGTAATTAGTTAAATAATTACCATTAGGGAATACTACTAGGTTATCTTTTTTATCCATAACATCTGTTCCTAAAGCATATTTATTATAGACTCCAAGCATATTACCAAGGGTAACTGATACATCATACATTCCCATAGCAGTATCTACTTTTTTAGCATAATTAGTTTTAAATCCTTCGTCTTTACTCCATATTATAAGAGGGGTACTTCGGTTAAGTTCTTGCCAGTAGTAATCTAATTCTTTGTAGTTTTTGTCATTTGAATCTAAGACATCATCTGCTTCATAGTCATAATTGTAATATCTATTCCACATTGAAGTAGATATTCTAGCATCATGGTCTCCATATATAACAATTACTGTATTATCTAAAAGGTTGTTTTCTTCAAGTAGTGATATTAAGTAACCTATTTGGGCATCTGCATAATGAGCAGAAACAAAATAATCTCCTAGTTTAGTATTTTCCATATATGGATATTTTTTACCATTTACAGTCATAGTAAGATCTAATTTTTCGAATAATTCATTATATGAGAATGGTGTATGATTACTTAGTGTTATCATTGTACCATAGTATAGTTTATGTTCTTTATTAATTTGTTTTATATACTCTACTGATTGTCTCATGAAAGATCTATCTGAAAGACCAAATCCAATGTTTTCATCATCTACATATGATTTTTTTTCATAGAACTTATCATATCCAAGGTTTTTATGCATTATATTTCTATTCCAGAAATCTCCAGTATTAGCATGCATACTAAATGTATAATATCCTTTTTCTTTTAGTAATTTATACATAGAAACATACTTCTTATCAGAATAATTAATAAATACTGAACCACTTTTAACAGGAAGAAGAGATGTTGCCATAGTAAACTCTGTATCACTACTTGTTCCAAAGCTTACTTGAGGATGAAAATTACTAAAATAAATTCCTTCTTTTGTTAATTTATTTAGGTTTGGAGTAATTTCAGTACCATTAATTTTCATATTAATAAGGACGTTTTGCATACTCTCAGAGTGGATTGCAATAACATTTTTACCTTTTAAGGCATTGGTATATTCATTTTTATAGTTTTGTTTATCACTACGATCACTATAAAACTCATTAACTTCTTTATATACCCTATCTGAACCAAATAGTGTTGCCATTTTAGGTTCAATGCTTTTTACTACATCATTTACTTGGTATAGGTATACTCCGAATTTATTAACTAGGTATTCTCTATTCCATTGAGTATAAAATCTTCCATAATCTACTCCTTTTAAAGTAGTAAGAAGTAGTCCTAAGAATATTAAAGACCAAATATACATATATCTAAGACTTTTATTTTTAGAAAACCTTTTTGCTTTTAAAAATTCTTTATATTTTCTTTGTTTTCTATCAAATAAATAAAAACATACAGGAAACCATAATGGTATTAAATACTTAATTTCAACAAGGTTACCTACTACATTAGAGTCTCCAGTATCATGATTAGTTAATGCAAATGATATGAATGTAATTGATATAAAAGAACTATAATAGTGATAATAGACTATATTACAAATACAAATTAAAGTAGTAAGAATAGTCATTGTATAAAGATAAACATTACGCCATTTTTTCTTAAATAAAAAGTAAAATGATGCAAAGAATATAGTAATAAAAAGATCTGCGAATATTGGAGATATACTAAGTATGTTACCAGTAGTAAATACTCTTAGTATAATACCATTTAATAAACAACCAAATATATAGATAAATAATAGTTTATTTTCATTAAAGAATGAATATGATTGTCTTATAAAATCACTTATTTTCTTTATAAAAGGACTATTTTTAAGAACATTTAATTTCTTTTTCATTATTATTACACTCCTTATTTTGATACCTATTTACATTTATAGCCATACCCATTACAAAGATGTATGCTAATAAATAAATCCAAATAAGTAAGATAAGTATATTAGCAAAGTTTCCATATAACTCATCATATCTTGCTATATTGGTAATATAAAATGCAAATAATTCAGTTGATGCTATGAAACCAATAGTAGTAAATATTGAACCAAGTGTAGTATGTTTACTTTTTACTGAAGTATCTGGTCCAAGAGTATATAGAAGTTTAACGCTTATATATATTATTAAGAATGAACCAAGTAATTTCATGATGCTTATTACTCCATAGTATTCTTTGATTAAGTATGTTATAGAAAAGTATTCCATAATATTTTTTAGAATGATGTTTCCTAAAAGTGGAATTGTTATTATAAATAGTAATAGTACGACAAGTATCATTGTCATCACACATGCTTTTATTTTCAATCTTATAAAGTTAGGTTGTTCTAAACCATATATAGCATTTGAAGCAATCACAATAGCACTTGGTCCATTTGATCCCAGTATTATGTAGCATCCAATAATGAATGCTACATTACCTACTGAAGTACTATCTACTAATTTTATAATAATATTAGACAAAGCAGAAGGTATTATATCATTCAATGTATTAGCCATGTCAAAATTATTAAATAGTATTGATGCAACAAGAGAAATGATGGCAATGATTGGTATCATTGACATCAATATATAGAATGCTAATTGCCCCGGTAAAATACGAAGTTCTGGAGTTTTTAAAGCATCTAAAAAGTTTTGATATATTCTTTTTACTTCACCTTTCATTACTTATTCTCCTGCTTATCCTTTCTCATTGCAATGCTTGCTTCATTTATGGCGTCATCAATTGTTTTAATTTCATCTTCGATCATACTATAACCAGTAGCAACACCAAAACCATGTGGTAGTTTATCAAATTCTTTTGTTAATTTATTTATATATGTATTAATTTGTTTTTCGTTGTAGCCAATTAAATAAACCAAAAATTCGTTACCATCTGATCTTATTATTTCACTTTTTTCTAATTGGGTATTAATAAGAATAGCAGCTGCTCTTTTAATTAGTTTATTTCCTTCTTCATGTCCATAATTATCATTTACATATTTTAAGTTATTTAAGTCTAACATTATAATAGTACGAGGATAAATCTTAGTTTCATCCCAACTATCTATATTGGCATTAAGATAATTTCTATTTTTTAAAGAAGTAAGCATATCATTATATTTAAGAATATTTTCTTTTTTTGTTTTCTTTAACTTAGTATTTATTTTACTAATCATAACAATTAATATTATTAGAACAACAGGAATAAGTACAATTGATAATAATAGAATGTATAGACTATTAAAGTTTTTAGCATTACTAGAATTATCTACGATTGACTTCATACCTAAGCTTTTTATATTATCGTTATCTGCATAACTTGTAATAAAGTTTAGAAGTGAATATAGAACTGTTTCACTTTTTGAAACGTAAAAACCATTTCCAGATAAGTATAAATCTTTAAATATTAGATTGTAGTCTGACAAATCATCTTTATTATTTAGATAATCAACTTCATCCATTAAAAGAATACCATCATTATACTCACTAATCTTTTTAATTGCAATAATATTAGCATTATAATTATTATTTATATAATTATATAGATTGTCATTTCCATAAATATATATTTTTTGGTTCATTAAACCATCTTTACTATTTAAATTGATATAATCTTTACTTAATGCCACAAGTGATGATGATGAAATATTGGTATAAGAAGTATTTTCATCTTTATATTCAAAATCTATAAAAGCAAGATCTACTTTATTAGATTTCATATCATTTAATAATTCTTCTTTAGTATCATATTTAACATATGAAAAATCAATGTCATTCATATTTTTTAAAGTGTTTATATATTGTCCTGCGACTGAGTAAATTTCTTTATTACTAATTAAATTGTAAGCACTAGTTTTAACATATCCATATTTATAGGTTTTACTAGAAAGTGATACTTTATCTACATCAGATACATTCATGATTTCAGTATAAAAGTTCATGAATTCTTTATTATAATTGCTTATAAATGATTCTTCTTTATACTTTTTTAAATACTTACTAACTACACTATTTAGTTTATCATTAGTAGACATACGTAGAATTATTTTGTTTGATAAGTCTGTAAAATCATAGTTTATATATAATTTATTTTCAACGATTTTAGATAGACAGTAATGGCGTGGTACAATAGCGTATTCTATTTTTTTAGATTTAATATCACTAATTAAATTATTTATATTAGAATAGCTTGCAAAGTTATTACTATAAATATTAGTAATTATTTCTTTATCATTTTCTAAGATACCTATCTTTTTAGTAGATAATTCATTAAAATTATCAATGATATTATTATCTGCACTTATTAGGACGTATTTGTCTTCTCCTATTATGATATCGTCTTTTTTTAGAGTATCTTTATTAGATAGCACTATCATTCTAAGACCTGCTTGATCTTCTTGTTCTTCATTATTTGATGGATAGCTATATGGATTTTTATTGAATGTTAATTTAGTTTCATTTTCTAAATAAGCAACATAGTCAAATAGTACTCCTTCACCATCTTCACCATAAATATTTAAATTATTTGGTATTTCAATATTAAATAAATTGTTTTTATTTTTATCTATCCATTGTTTTTCAAATAATGTTAGTTTAGTACTGTTATCTGGAACATTAAGGAAGAAATAGACTCCTAGTGCTATAGCAAGTAAAAGAACCAAGATTATAATTAACTTGGTTAATTTACTATCATTCTTTTTCTTTTTATTATTTTTCTTTTTATTTTTCATTGTTTACACCTACTTATTTGAAGCCGAAGAGTATGAGAACTTATCATTGCTCTTGTTTTTATACGCAATTATTGGATAACCTTTTTCTTTAGAGTTTTCAGATTTTATAAATACTTGAAAATCATAATAAGCAACTTGGTCTTTATCAAATTCTTTTAAGATAACATCTGCAACCTTTTTTGCATCTGATTGTTTAGTTCCTTCGATAACTGTTACTACTACATCGACTGTTTTACCACTTACATTGGTTTTACTAGAAGAAACATATTTTTCTTTTTCTACTTTTTTATCAAGTTCACTCATCTTATTAGTTGTTATTTCAACTTTTTCTATTCCCTCTAATCTATTACCATATACTGGTGTTCCAAGTGATGGCATAACTGCTTTGTATACTATGAATAAAAGTAGTAATAAAGCAATAAATGCCACTACTGCAATTGAAGTATACTTATTCTTTTTTATTTCCTTAATTAGTTTATTTTTCAATTTAATCACCTCATTATAGTAATTATACATTATATCTTATATAAAATCAATTTACATTTTTTGACACATCTTAATTAACGTTTCATTGACAAGTTTTGGATTAAATGATCCTTTGACTTCTTTCATTACCATACCCATTAAAAACTTAAGAGCATTGTCTTTACCTGCTTTGTAATCATTTACACTTTTTTCATTATCAAGTAGCACTTTTTCAATTATTTTTTCAAGTGTTGCTGTATCTGTTTCTAATGAAATATTTTTTTCTTTTAAGATTTCTTTGATACTAGAGTTTGTTTCTAATATATCAAGCATAATATCTTTAAATATTTTATTAGTAATAACTCCCTCAGAAAGCAAAGTAACTAGTTCAATAAACTTATCATAAGATAATTTTGTATCAAAAATACTAAGTCTATTTTTATTTAGATATGATGATATATCAGTAAGAAGTAGATTACTTGCTATTTTAAAGTCAATATTTGTTTCTATAAAGTTATTTAAGTAATCAGATAGGTCTTTATTATTTATTAGTTTTTCTACATTTATAGGTAATATATTTCTTTCTAAGTATATTTTTCTTCTTTCATCTGGAAGCAATACAATGCTTTCTTTAACACTAGAAATCATATCATCTGAAAGTTCTAGATATGGAATATCTGGTTCTGGAAAATAACGATAGTCATTACCTGTTTCTTTTTTTCTCATAAGAATTGTAGTATTAGTAGTGCTATCGAACTTTCTAGTTTCTTCTTCGATTACACCACCTGATTCTAGTATTTGTTCTTGTCTTTTTATTTCATAGTCGATAGCAAGACCAACGTTAGAGATTGAACCAATATTTTTAATTTCTGCTCGTACGCCAAGAGTATCATCATCACTAATTGATATATTAACATCTGCTCTCATGCTTCCTTCTTCTATTTTACAATCACTAACTCCTAGATAGAATAATGTTTCTCTAAGTCTTTCTAGGTATTTCATTGCTTCTTCTTTAGTATGCATATCAGGACGAGAAACAATTTCAATAAGTGGAACTCCTGCTCTATTGTAGTTTAGATATGTTTTATTATTAGCATGTAAGCTTTTAGCAGTGTCTTCTTCAATGTGAATACGTTCTATTCTTATTTTCTCATCATTTACTAAAACATATCCATCATAGCCAATTGGAGTTCTAGCTTGAGTGATTTGATATCCTTTAGGTAAATCTGGGTAGAAATAGTTTTTTCTATCAAAGTGCATTGTTTTATTTATACTACAGTTAAGCCCTAAGCAAGCTTTTAAGGCACTCATAACCACTCCTTTATTTAAAGTAGGAAGTGTTCCTGGATATCCTAAGTCTATTTCACAAATATTAGTATTTGCTTCACTATTATAATCATTCTTAGTAGGAGAAAATACTTTAGAATTAGTTTTTAATTCAACATGGACTTCGATTCCTATTGTTGCAGTATATTTACTCATTGTAAGCACCTCCTAAAGGTAGATTAAGTTTTTCTTCAATGAATGATGCAAGGCAATAGATTGTTTTTTCATCAAATTTTTTACCTATTATTTGCATACCAATTGGTAAGTTATTACTACTGAAACCAATAGGCATAGAAAGTGCTGGTAGGCCTGCCATATTTACTGGGTTAGTTAGAATATCGTCTAAGAATCCTTTGTTTGGATCATTAAGACTACTACCAATTTCATATGGTAATGTTGTAGTGGTAGGACCAATTATCAAGTCATAGTCTTTGAATACTTTGTCAAATTCTATATTAAAGGCATTTCTTATCATAAGTGCTTTATCATAGTATTCATTTTTATTTTTACCACTAAGTAGGAATGATCCTACCATTATTCTTCTTTTTACTTCGTCTCCAAAGCCAAGGCTTCTAGTCTTTTTATAAAGTTCATCAAGGTTTTTAGCTTCTTTATATGAATAACCGTATTTTATACCATCAAATCGTGCTAGATTGCTACTTGCTTCTCCAAGAGCAATAATTTGATATAGACTTACTGCATTTTCTAAGTATTTCATATCTACTATATCAATAGAAATGCCCATATCAATAAGCATAGATTTAATTTCATTAAACTTATTTAGTATCTCTTTATCAATAACATCACTAATATAGAAACTAGGTATAGCTATTTTCATACCTTTTACAGATGAACCAATTAAGCTAGTAAAGTCTTTATCTTTATCTACATTAGTCAAGTCTCTTTCGTCTTTACCTGATATTGCTTCGAGTAACAAAGCATTTTCATAGACATTTTTTGTAATTGGTCCAATTTGATCCATACTAGATGCAAAGGCAATAAGACCATATCTAGAAACTCTTCCATAAGTTGGTTTCATGCCTACTGTTCCACAGAAAGCAGATGGTTGTCTAATAGAACCTCCAGTATCACTACCAAGTGCAAGTGGTACAAGATGTGCTGATACACATGCCGCAGAACCTCCGGATGATCCTCCAGATACTAAAGATTTATTCCAAGGGTTTTTAACTGGTCCAAAGAAACTTGTTTGGTTACTAGAGCCCATTGCAAACTCATCCATATTAGTTTTTCCTATTACTATCATGTTATTTTTATCTATTAATTCTTTTACATATGAGTCATAGACTGGAATGAAATCTTCAAGCATTTTAGATGCACATGTTGTCTTAAGATCTTTTGTAACTATATTATCTTTTAAAGCAATTGGAATACCAAATAATAAATTGTCTACAGGTTGTCCTTCTAATTCTTTAGCTTTTTTTATAGCATTTTCCTTATCAAGTGTAATAAATGCATTTAAATCTTTATTTTCTATTCTAGAGAAGCATTCATTTACTAAGTCTATAGGTTTAATGGTACCATTTTTTAATAGTTTGTTTATTTCTATAATGGGCATATCTATATATTTACTCATCAAAAACACCTCCGACTTCAATGAAACTATCAAATCTAGAAGAAGAATTATTAAGAATGTCTTCCTTCATATTGTATTCTTTATAGCTGTCTTCTCTTAATGTAGTATTATTAGTCCATGGTGCAATAAACAATTCATCAGTAGAGATTTCAACTTCATTTATTTTATTAATACTATCGAATATTTCTTTTAATTGATAAGAAAATTTTTCTATTTCTTCTTCATTTAAATCTAAACGTGCTAAGTTTGCAACGTGCAAAACTTCTTCTTTTGTTAACTTATCCATATATACTTTCCTCCGTCCTACTTATTATAGCATGTTAGTAATAATTTTTAAAGTTTTTATCATCAAATTGACATCCATAATAAAAGAAATAGATTACTTGAAGTTGTAAGATAAAAGTAGACACAAAAAGAACGTGTTTACTTTTTATTTTGTTAAAATAGAAATAGGAGGAAAAAATATGGCAAAGAAAGGTCAAAAATTTAAAACATGGACAGCTGATGAAAAATATAATGTAATCAAACCAATTAT
>CAKOQD010000015.1 GCA_934101185.1 uncultured Bacilli bacterium
TATAAAAATATTTTGTTTTTTCATTTCTATCTCCTCCCAATATTTAATATTATATCATACTTTTACCGAAATCGGTAGAAAAATTTTTGCATTTTACAAAAATTGACTATTTAAAAAGTAAACCATTTCTGATTTACTTTCTATTATAAAATTAAACTCTTAAAGTAATACCATCGCAAGAGTAAGTATTATCATTGATACAATTCCAATAGTAAGAACAACTTTAAGTGACCATTTAAACCAAGTAGAATACTCCACTCCCGCTAAAGCAAGACCACCCATTATAGCACCACAAGTTGGAGTAATCAAATTAACAAGTCCATTTGATGCCACAATAGTCATAATAGTAGCCTCAACACTATAACCAAGTGTATTAGCAAGAGAACCCATAATTGGTGTACTAAGAGTTGCAAGACCTGAAGAAGATGGCACAAGTATTGATAACACAATATGAAGCAAATAACTAAGTGGTGCAAAAAGTCCTGCCGAAACATTCTTTAAAGCATCAGCGGCATTATAAATAATATAATTATCCAAATGAGTAACACCCATAAGAATTGATACACCACGAGCAACTGCAATAATAAGTACTACACTCATCATATCAGCAGCACCAGAAACAAAAGTACTAGCAGTTTCTTTTTCACCCATTCTATTTACTATAGCAATAATAATAGTCATAATAAAGAACCACATTGAACTTTCATTAAAATACCACTTACCAAGAGGTGAACCAGATAATATTCCAGTCTTACTAAACAATGTTATACCAAAATCTCCCCAAGGAATAAACCCTATAATCATAACTACAAAAGTAAGAGCAAAAAGTATCAATGTAAACTTTTGTTTTGAAGATAATTTTACTTCTTTCTTTTCCTTAGCAGTCTCTTCCTTACCATATCTTTCTTCCATTATCTTTTGTTCTTGTAATGACAAGAAAGTAGAACCTTTATCTTTCTTAACCTTCTTAGCATAATTCATAACAAACATAATTGATATGAAAAGTGATGTTAACCATAAAAACACTCCGATTAATATAATAGCACCCTGATTAGCAACAATACCATTAGGTAACGAATCCACTGCTACTCCGACTGCAAACGGATTAATTGTAGAACCAAGTACCCCAGATCCAGCACCAAGTAAGACAATTGCTGATGCAACAATGGTATCCATTCCCGCTACTACCATAGTGGCAGCAAGAAGTGCATAAAAACCAACTGTTTCTTCAAGCATTCCATATGTAGTTCCTCCAACAGAGAAAATAAACATAAGAATTGGAATAAGTAGAAGTTCCTTCCCTTTTAATTTTTTAACCAAAACCTTAATCCCAGTTTCTAAAGCACCAGTTTTTGAAACTATTGCTAAGAAACCTCCTAGTATAAAGATGAATATTCCAACTTCAATTGCATCTTTAAAACCTAGAACTGGCGACATCAACACATCTGATAATTTTGCAGGAACTACACCACTACCATTATTTAATACGTCTCCACTAAAAGTTGCAACAGGTAAAAAATGAGTTAATATCGCAAGTGCAATAATAAGAATAAATAAAATGGAAAAAGATGTAAGCATAAACTTTTTATTTTTTTCTTTTACTTTTTTCTTATTATTTTTACTAGTATCACTAGCCATTTTCTTTTCCTCCTTTTATTTTTTATTTTATTAAAGTACCAGTCTTACCCTCTAAGGCATCTTTAGCACTTAATAATGAAGTTATAATTGCTTGTTTATTTGTTTCTTTAACAAAGCTAACACAAGCCTTTATCTTAGGAAGCATACTACCTTTAGCAAATTCTCCATCATCTATATATTTTAAAGCATCATCAACACTAAGAGTATCAAGTCCTATTTCATTATCTTTATTATAATTTAAACAAACCTTTTCTACATTAGTTAAAATAAGTAACATATCAAAATCAATAAGCCTTGCAAGTAAACTACTAGATAAATCTTTATCTATAACAGCATCAACTCCGGTAAGGATTCCATTATCATTTACAACAGGAATACCCCCTCCACCAACTGCAATTACTATATTACCAGCATTAATCAAACTATTTATTGATTCCTTTTCTACTATATCAATAGGTTCAGGAGAAGCAACAACCCTTCTATAACCACGTCCTGCATCTTCTTTATAAATATAATTATTTTCTAAACTAAGTCTTTCGCTTTCTTCTTTGGTATAGAAATTACCAATCGGTTTAGTAGGTTCTGAGAAAGCTTTATCATTTTTATCAACAATAACCTGTGTAATAACACTAACACAATTCTTATTAATAGATTTTTTCTTTAACTCATTAGTAATAGATTGTTGCAAATGATAACCAATATACCCTTCACTCATAGCATTACACTCTGCAAAAGGCATACTAAATCCTAAAGAATTATTATTATCAAAAGTTAAATTAATCATTCCTACTTGAGGTCCATTTCCATGAGTAATAACAATCTCATTGCCCATTTCTACTAAAGAAACAATAATTGAAGACACACTCTTAACAAGTTCTAATTGTTCACTTGGAGTCTTTCCTAAAGCATTACCCCCAAGGGCAATAAGTATTTTACTCATCTTTCAAAGTCGCATACATAACTGCTTTAATAGTATGCATCCTATTCTCTGCCTCAAGAAAAACCTTTGAGTAAGAACTTTCAAACACTTCATCAGTAACTTCCATTTCACCAACACCAAACTTATCAAAAATATCCTTTCCGATCTTAGTATCAGTATTATGAAATGAAGGTAAGCAATGTAAAAATATTACATTAGAACTAGCTTTCTTAATCTTTTCCATGTTAACTTGATAAGGCATCAAATCATTAATTCTTTCTATCCATAAAGAATCATCCTCACCCATTGATACCCATACATCAGTATACATAATATTACAATCTTTAACTCCGACAGAAACATCTTCAGTAAGTGTAATCTTGCAATTATTCGCCTTAGCAATTTCAGCACATTTTAACACTAACTCTTCGCTAGGAAAATACTTTTTAGGACAACATGCTGTATAATTAACACCAAGTTTAGCACAAATAACCATTAAAGAATTACCCATATTATACCTAGCATCACCAAAATAAGTAAAATTAAGCCCCTTTATATAACCAAAATGTTCCTTTATAGTAAGAAAATCTGCTAATACTTGAGTAGGATGAGCCTCATTAGTAAGACCATTATAAACAGGAACACTTGAATACTTAGCAAGTTCTTCCACTATATCTTGGCCAAAACCACGATACTCAATACCATCATATATAGAAGACAATACTCTAGCAGTATCTGCAATTGTTTCTTTTTTACCAATTTGTGAACCAGTTGGTCCAAGATAAGTAGAACCCATTCCAAGATCACTACAAGCCACCTCAAAAGAGCATCTAGTTCTAGTAGAGTCTTTTTCGAATATTAAAGCAATATTCTTTCCATTTAATTCTTTATGAAGTACACCATTTTTCTTCTTATTTTTAAACTCGAGAGCAAGATCAATAAGATATAAAATCTCTTCAGTAGAATAATCAAGTATTTTTAAAAAATCTCTTCCTTTTAAATTCATCTTAATCCTCCCTAACAAGAGGCATACTCATACAACGAGGACCTCCTCTTCCACGTGAAAGTTCTGCACCATGCATTTCAAGTACTTTAAGACCATTATCTCTTAATACTTGATTAGTGATATTGTTTCTATCATAAACAACCACTACTCCTGGTGCAATACAAAGCGTATTAGAACCATCATTCCATTGTTCTCTTTCTGCAGCAATAGGATCTCCTCCAGCACAAGGTATTAATGTAATATCTATTCCAAGGTATTCTTCTAATATTTTTTCCAAAGAACCTTCTTTTAAAACAACATTAATTTTATCATCATTTTTAGTAATTTCATAAACACTTAAAGTATCCATAATACCAGGGTGATATGTAAACTTATCGTAATCTATTTGAGTAAAGACTGTATCAAGATGCATAAATGCTCTAGAATTAGGAATATCAAAAGCAAGTACAGTATCAATCAAACAATCAGGATCACTAAATAAATTCTTACTCAATTCTTCAATAGCATTAGCACTAGTTCTTTGTGATATACCAACTGCTAAAGTATGAGAATTAAGGTTTAATACATCTCCTCCTTCAATATGAAACTCATTATATCTATCATAATATTTATCAACTTTGTCTTTAAAATCCGGATGATAATTAAATATATACTCAGCATAAATAGTTTCCCTATTTCTAGTAACAGAATACATTTTATTTAAACAAACTCCATTACCAATACTAGCAAAAGGATCTCTTGTAAAATATAAATTAGGCATTGGATCACATACAAATAAACTATCAGGTTCAATCATATCAACTAAAGAAGTACCATAAACAGCTTCTTCTCTAACAATGTCATCTATTTTTATTCCTTCCATAGTCTTTAAAACAAGTTTTTTAGTATCAGAAATACCAAGTAGATACTCATAAACTAAACTACGATACTTCGGAGTCCTAACCCCTGCCTCATAAATAAACTGTCTAATAAAAGTTTCCTTAATATCAGGACTAATATTAAGTACATCAGTCATTAAATCTTCAAGATAAACTACTTCTACTCCATTGTCTTTAAGTATATTAGCAAACTCGTCATGTTCTTTTTGAGCAACTTCAAGATATGGAATATCATCAAATAAAAGTCTTTCCAAAGTATCAGGTGTTAAATTAAGTAATTCCTTACCTGGTCTATGTAATAAGACCTTTTTAAGTGGTTTAATTTCACTTTTTACATTAATTGCATTCATAATTTCCTCCCTATTATTACAATAAAATTATATCAAACAAAACAATTACAGTAAAGAAAAAAAGATTAATTGACATCAATCTTATTAAAATATTTCTTACACTCCTCAGTAACTATTCTCCCACGAGAAGTTCTTTTTATATAACCAATTTGTATTAAATAAGGTTCATACATGTCCTCAATTGTAGAAACTTCTTCTCCAATTGCGGTAGCTAAAGAATCAATTCCAACGGGACCACCATTAAACTTATTAATTATAGTAATAAGAATTTCTTTATCAGTTTCATCAAGTCCCTTAGCATCAATTTTTAATCTATCAAGTGCTTTATTAGTAACATCAACATCGATATAATCTAAACCATCAACTAAAGCAAAATCTCTAACTCTTTTAAATAAGTTATTAGCAATTCTTGGGGTACCTCTACTACGAGTGGCGAGAACATAAGCCGCATCATCAGTGATCATCATATCAAGAACTTCACTAGTTCTTTTAACAATATCAGTAAGTTCTTCAACTGAATAATATTGAAGTTTGTTAACTATCCCAAACCTATCACGAAGTGGAGAGGTAAGATCTCCAGCACGAGTAGTCGCACCAACTAAAGTAAACGGAGGTAAATCAATCTTAATATTTCTACTTTGTCCATCGCTACCAATAATTATATCAAGAGTAAAATCTTCCATCGCTGGATAAAGTATTTCTTCAATAAATCTTGGCATTCTATGTATTTCATCAATAAATAAGACATCCCCTGGTTCCAAAGTAGAAAGTATTGCTGCAAGATCCCCACTTTTTTCAATCGAAGGACCAGAAGCAGTCTTAATATTAACGCCTAACTCATTAGCAATAATATACGCCATTGTAGTTTTACCAAGACCTGGAGGGCCATATAAAAGAACATGATCAAGGGCTTCTCCTCTTATTTTAGCAGCCTCAATAAATACTTTCATATTTTCCTTTACTTCAGATTGACCGATATATTCATCAATAAGTTTAGGTCTTATGCTCTTTTCAAAATCATCCATAAAATTACCTCCTTAACTTTTTAGCAACACTTTTTAAATCAATTTTCTTAACTTTTTCTAAATAACAGCTTCCACAAAGTGGAACATATAAAATATTAAATGCTCCATCAATTACTACTTCTTCTCCATCTGTAACAAAATTATCACCAACTTTTCTGCCAACATACCTAGCAATCTTACCACAAGAGCATAAAGTAGTAAGTTCTTCTAAAACATCCGCAATTTCAAGAAGTCTTTTACTACCCGCAAAAGATTCCATCTTAAAATTAATACGAAGTCCATAACATATTACAGGTATATCACAAGCCTTAGATATTAAAAATAACTCATCAACTTGATTAATAGATAAAAACTGTGCCTCATCAACTAGAATACAACTAATATCAGTAAGCTTATCCTTCAATATATCCAAAATATTATCAGAATACAAAACTAGATAATCAACCTTTCTCTCTAATCCTACTCTTGATGAAATGCAATCTCCACCCTTATTATCAACCGCAGGTTTAATAACAAGAACCTTATAACCATTCTCCTCATAATTATGAGCAGTTCTTATCAAATCAATACTCTTACCAGAGTTCATAGTAGCATGTTTAAAATGCATCTTTGCCATAATATACCTCCTTATTTAAGCAATAACTTTAAAGCCTCTTTTACTTGTTCCTCAATACTCTTATCACCAGAAACCTTATTAATTATTCCCTTATAATCTTTTTCTTTATAACCAAGTCCTTTAAGTACTTCGATTAACTCTTCTTTAGTATCACAAACATCAGTACTAACGACACCAAGTTTACCCTTTAAATCAAGTATTATTTGCTTAGCAACACGTTCCCCAATCTTAGGAAATTTAGTCAAATATAAAATATTTTCCCTTTCAATAGCATCCACTATTCCATTAATACTACCAGTAGCAAACATAGGAAGAGCAATCTTTGGACCAACTCCTTTAACACTTATAAGTTTTAAAAAAAGTTCTCTTTCCAAATCTGATTTAAATCCAAATAAACTATGTTCATCCTCCTTAATTTGTTGATATAAAAACACTTTTATCTCTTCACCAATCACAAAAGAATAAGGATTAGCAACATATATTTTATAACCAATATTATTAACTTCTAAGGTAATATAAACAGACTCTTGCAAAGTCACTTTACCAATCATATAAGAATACATAATATACCTCCCAAAACATTATAATAAAAATTAAACAAAACTACAACCTCATAGGATTAAAATCAATCTCTACTTTAACACTCTTATCATTAAAATAATGTTCATTAATTTTAACCAAATCAGAAACAATCTTACTCTTATCTTTATACTTAAGTATTATTTGAAAATGATACTTATTATTAACCTTAAACATATTACACATCGAAGGCCCAAGTACAATACAACCATTATTCTTTTTCATAAAAGAACTAAGCTTAATACTAACTTTACTAGAAATATCATAATCATAAGAAATAACTCTAATCAAACATATATAAAAATATGGAGGATAACCAAGTTTATTTCTAATCTTCATTTCTTCATTATAAAAACCAATATAATCATTACTCTTAGTATATAAAATAGCATAATGATCTGGATTAAAGGTTTGAATTAATACAAGACCATGCTTATTTCCTCGACCACTTCTTCCTGATACTTGATTTAAAAGTTCAAAAGTATTTTCACTACTCCTGTAGTCAGGGAAATTAAGACTAATATCAGCATTAATAACCCCAACCAAAGTAACATTAGGAAAATCAAGACCTTTAGCAATCATCTGCGTACCAACTAAAATATTATAATCCCCTCTAGCAAACGATTCTATTATATTCTTATGAGAATTCTTTCCAGTAGTAGTATCAACATCCATTCTAACAATTTTAGCACCATTAATCAAAGGTTCAAGCTCCATAACAACCTTTTCAGTACCCATTCCCATATCTCTATATGGAATATGACAATTTAAACACTCATCACTTTTTTTCTCGGCATACCCACAATAATGACACCTAAGCATATTAGAACTCTTATGATAAGTAAGAGATATATCACAATTTGGACACTTCTTAACCTCACCACAACTAGGACAACTAACTATTGAAGAATAACCCCTCTTATTAAGAAAAAGTATTACTTGTTCATTATTATCTATTCTAGATTGAATCTCAGAAATAAGTTTTTCTGAAAAATATCCATTAGACTTCTTAAACTCTTTATTCATATCAATAATATCAACAGTGGGCATATTCAAATTATATCTATTCTTTAAAGTAAGCAGTTTATAAACACCCTTTTGAGCCCTAGCAAAACTCTCTAAAGAAGGAGTAGCAGATCCTAAAATCAAAGGACAATTATGATACTTAGCCCTCCATTTAGCTATATCAATAGCACTATATCTAGGATTATTATCCTGTTTATAAGTACTAGAATGTTCCTCATCAACAATAATAACCCCAATCTTAGAAAGTGGTGCAAAAATAGCACTTCTAGCACCAATAACTATATTAACCTTTCCCTCACGAATCTTACGATACTCATCATACTTCTCCCCATCAGAAAGCCCACTATGTAAAACAGCAATATTAGAAAAACAAGAAGTAAACCTTTTAATAATCTGAGGAGTAAGTGATATCTCAGGAACAAGTACAATAGCACACTTACCTTCATCCAAAACACGTTCAATAAGCTTCATATAAACATTAGTCTTGCCACTACCAGTAACACCATAAAGTAAATAAGTATTATAACTGTCAAGTAAAACACTAGATAAAACTTCTCTTTGTTCATCATTCAAACTAAAAGAAACCTTATCCACATCATCATGAACCAATCTATAAACTTCACGTTCCTCAACATCAAGAATCCCTTTATTAATAAGAGTCTTAACACTACTCGAAGAAACCATATCCAAATTCTTTTTAAGTACAACAGAATCTTTAAGTAATATATCAATAATTTTTTGTTGAACACCATTAAACTTATAACTAGATAAATCAACATCACTAAGTCTAATATATTTATCCTTCTTCAAAGAAACAGAACCCTTCTTCTTAGCTTTATAAGCAAGAGGCAACATACATTGATAAGCAGACATCAAACTACAAAGAGTCTCATCCTTTATATATTTACCAAGCAATAATAACTCTTCATTTAAAACAGGTTCATCATCAATAACTCTAATAATAGACTTAAGATCCATATTATCCAAAGGATCAGAATAAACTCTAAGAACAAATCCCTCTAAAACTTGTTTACCAAAAGGAACTTCTACTCTTACACCAACTTCAACAGGACTAGAAATCTTATAAGTAAAAGTCTTATCAATAAAAACATGAGAAAGTTCTACTAAAACATCTGCTACCATAATAACACCTCCAGTAATTTAAATATAGCAAAAATAAAAATCAAAGTCAAGCGAAAAAGTACATTTGTTTGTAAAAGAAAAGAAATTATTTTAAACTTAAAACAATTTCTTTTCTTTTTTCTTCATCAAGCGCTCTATAAATAACACCACAAGCATCAAAAAGTCTTTTAGAAGCAATAACCTCATCAGTAGCACTATACTTATCTGATAAATACACAACCTCTTTAATACCAGATTGAATTATTTCCTTAGCACACTCATTACAAGGAAATAAATCAACATAAATCTTAGCATTAACAAAATCTTTACGATTACCCCTGTAATTAAGAATAGCATTCCTTTCAGCATGAACTACATATAAATACTTAGTTTCAAGAGGATGCCCTTCCCTATCCCATGGAAAAATATCATCATTAAACCCATTCGGAGTACCATTATAACCAATCGATAATATTCTATTATCATCACTAACTATACAAGCACCAACTTGAGTCGAAGGATCCTTACTTCTTTTAGCACTAAGCTTAGCAACAGCCATAAAATAAGTATCCCAATCTAAATAATTTAATCTCTTATTAGACATAATATCACCTCAAATATATTTTATAAAATAATAAATAAAAAGTAAACAAAAAAATATCAACTAAGCATAAGTCGATATTTCAAAATATAAGTAACATAGAACAAATATAATATTAATAATCAAATAAAACTACAATAATTCTAAATACTTATTTAACATTTCTATTTCCAATTCATTAACAAGTTTCACAAAATCTGTATAATCACCAGTAGTATGTGCCCTATCTAAAGCATTATAATATTTTAATCTCGTCTCTTTTTTAACAACTACTGGAAGATATCCACTATTCATTAAAGATAAGTTCATAACAAGTCTCGAAGTTCTACCATTACCATCAACAAACGGATGAATTTTAACTAATTCACCATGTAATAACGCAGCTCTAATGATTGGATGATATTTTTTCCAATCTTCATAATTAATAATTAGTTTTTGCATTAATTCAGGAACAATTAAATAATCTGGTGGAATATGAATAGCACCTTTTATTTTTACATTCTCATCTCTATATTTACCAGCATTACCATCAATTCCCTTCAGAACCAATTGATGAATATTTTTAATATTCCATTCAGTAATTGATTCTTCATCTTTAATAAGATCATCCAAAAATAAAATTGCTTGCTCATGATTAATAACTTCTAAATGTTCTTTTAAAGATTTTCCACCAATTGTAATACCTTCCAAAACAACTTGTGTTTCCCTTAAAGTTAATGTATTTCCTTCTATACCATTACTATTATAAGTCCACTCTAAATTAACAGATTCTTTTAAAGACTTTAGTGTTTCTTTTGATATAGGTCTTTTAGAATTCAATTCTTCATTTAATTTATCAACTTCATCAAAATACTTTTCTGGTAAATCAAATATAAAATTAGTATTATTTAATTTAACACTTCTTTTATCAGCAGGTTTATTAGCATTAATAGGAATATTCCAACTATTACCCACCTTAATAGCACCTTCAATTCTTCCATCATGTAATAATTGTCTTATTCTTCTTTCACTAATATTCCATTTTTCAACAGCTTCTTTTGTAGTCATAAACTCCATAATTTTCACCTCTTTTTTACATTATACCGTTATCGGTAGTATTTGTCAATAATTTTTATACCGCTATCGGTATATTATTATAATATTACATACTAAAACATTTATACAATTTATTTTTAAAGTTCAAGAAGTTAATATTTACTAAAACGCATTAAAAAAAGACTAAAATACCTATATTATAATAGTCAATTAGTCTTATATTTTTTTCAATGAATAGTTAAATACCTGCTTTATTTTAATCCCATAACTTTTCAGGATATACTCCATCCTTTATCTTACTTTCTATTCCTTTCACTACATCATCTTTATCTTCTTTATAAGTAACACCATAAGTTCTTTCATCAGTTGAATAAACCTTTACTTTACAATCTCCTCTTTTAATACAATTAAAAACTACACTAGGTAAAAAGAACTCATCAGAAGATAAATCACTATTATCAAGAAAATCTTTAAAATCACTTACTATATAATTAATAAAATCTTTCTTAAAACCAAATAAATTCATAGACACTAAAGTATCCTTATCAATAACAGAAGCATCTCCAGTTATCATACTAGTCTTATGAATCTCATCATCGATTACCTCAATAACAGACTCATCAATACCCTTCAAGTACCCATCTTCTACTTTACAAACACCTCTTTTAACACTACCATTTAAAGTAATAGTATTACATACTTTGTAAGCAACCATTACATATTCATTATAAGAAGCATCATCAAGTGCCTCACTAAGTACTCTAAATGCATCATATCCATAAAAATCATCAGCATTTATAACAGCAAAATCACTATCAATCAAATCTCTAGCAGAATATATAGCATGAGCAGTACCAAGAGGTTTAACCCTATCACTAGGAATACTATATCCCTCTAAAACATCATCAAGCTTTTGAAAAGCATACTCTACCTTAATATATTTAGATACTCTATCCCCAATCTTTTCTTTAAATAACTCATAATTTTCTTCTTTTATTATGAACACTACTTTATCAAACCCTACTCTTTTAGCATCATAAATAGAATAATCAGTAATAAGTTCACCATTCGGACCAAAACTCTCTATTTGTTTTAACCCTCCATATCTTGACCCAATTCCTGCAGCCATAATAACAAGCGTTTTTTTCATTTAACTCACCTTCCTAATACTCTTATGATTCTTAAGCAACTTTTTAATACCTATACCATTCTTAAATGCTACAGTTATTATTGTCTTAGAAACCTCAATAACAACACCTACACCATAAGTATCATGTTCTATCTTATCTCCATAAGTATACTCTTGATCATTATCATACATCTTATTTTCTTTCTTAACAACCTTTACTTCTTCTTTATTATCAAGTTCTAATAAATCACTATCTATCTCATTAATAAATCTACTTTTAATACCAATTTGATCCATACCATATATTCTTCTTTGTTTTGCCCAAGTAATATAAAGCTTCTTTTTAGCACGAGTAACCGCTACATACATAAGTCTTCTTTCTTCTTCCTGTTCCTCTTTAGAAAAAGAATTCTTATGAGGAAACAATCCTTCCTCCATACCTACTAAAAAGACATAATCAAACTCTAAGCCCTTAACAGAATGAACAGTCATTAAAGTAACCCTATTTGGATCATCTCTATATTCTTCAATATCACTAACAAGACTTACTTCAAGTAAAAAGTCTTCTAATGATATTATACCACTTTGTTCTTCAAAAGTCTTAGTAACAGACTTAAACTCTTCCAAGTTTTCAAGTCTTATATCAGCTTCTAAAGAATTTTCTTCCTTCAAAGAAGCCCTAAGTCCACTTTTTTCTAAAACAAGCTCAACAAAATCAGTAAGAGAAAGTTCATCTTTTGATTTACTAAGCTCTAAAATCATATTCTTAAACTCTAATTCTTTCGAAGAACTAATCGCATCAAACAAACTACAATTATTTAAACTAGCTTTCTCTTCCAAATTAGCAATACTCTTAAGTCCTATACCCCTTTTTGGAGTATTAATAATTCTAAGCAAACTAATATCATCATTATGATTATGAATAAGTCTAAGATAAGCAAGTAAATCTTTTATTTCTTTTCTACTATAAAAGTAAAAAGAACCCACTATTCTAAAAGGAAGATTAGCCTTCAATAACTCTGACTCAAATACACGAGATTGAGCATTAGTCCTATAAAGAATAACTATATCACTATAAGAAATACCACTTTTAACAAGTTCCTTTATCTTCCTAATACAATAAAATACTTCATCAACCTCATCAAAAGCCTTATAAACGCTTATCTTATCACCAACACAATTATCACTCCATAAATTCTTATCCTTTCTTTTCTCATTATTCTTAATTATACAATTCGCAGCACTAAGTATATTTTTAGTAGATCTATAATTTTGCTCTAACATAATTGTCTTACACAAAGGATAATCCTTCTCAAAATTAAGTATATTCCTATAATCAGCATTCCTAAACGAATAAATAGATTGATCATTATCTCCAATTGCACATATATTCTTATACTTTGCACTTATCATCTTAGAAAGTATATATTGAGCTCTATTAGTATCTTGATACTCATCTATTAAAATATATTTATATTTATCTTGATAATACTCTAAAACATCCTTATTTTCATTAAATAACTTAATAGGTAAAATAAGTAAATCATCAAAATCAACAGAATTATTCTTAAACAAAATATCTTGATATTTCTTATACACTTTATATACAACATCATCCTCTTCTGAACAAACAAACTTCTTATATTCATCAGGCATAATAAACTCACTCTTATTACTAGAAATCTTATTCCTAATCATATAAGGACTAATTCTTTTAGGATCTATATTATAATCCTTCATTATCTTTTTAACCAAAGTAAGAGAATCATCGCTATCAAGTATTACAAAATTCTTATCATATCCTAACCTCTCATAATTAGAACGAAGTATACGAACTCCAAAAGAATGAAAAGTACAAGCAAGTAAATTAGTATTAGGAATAAGTCTATTAATTCTTTCCTTCATCTCACTAGCAGCCTTATTAGTAAATGTTATAGCAAGTATTTCATCAGGTCTAACACCATATTCTTTTATTAAATAAGCAATCCTAGTAGTAAGAACCTTAGTCTTTCCAGATCCTGCTCCCGCAAGAATAAGAAGAGGCCCATCCTTATGCTTAACTGCCTCAATTTGCATATCATTTAAATTATCTAGCATACTATCACCACAAACATTATACTATCTAAAAAAAAGAAAAGCAAATAAAAACGCTATCATTTCACTGATAACGTATACTCATTACCTGACAGTTTTTAGTTATTTAAAAAAGAGATATTTCTATCTCGTTTTGTATTTATTGTATAGACAACCGTTTTCTGCTATTATATAGCTATAATATAAAAAATAAAATCAAAGGTGGTTGTCTATGTCTAAATTATATAATAATTTTCGTCCTTATTCAATAAATTTTAATGATTTCTTTTTATCAGTTGATAATTTTCTTACTAAAAATCAACTTAATTTTTTAGGTGATTTCTTTACTGCTATGCTCTCTTCTCCATCTATTAACTTTGATAAAATTGCTCTTATATAACGTCTATTATAAATCTTATTTTCTACTGCTCGCCGCAAGATTTTACCTTGCAGGCTCGCTCATGTTACTCAACTGATACTAAGTTGATATGGTTGTTCCGAAGTTCCATTTCCACTTGAAATTTTTACGTTAGATGATAGACTTAGGACTGGGCGCACGGCATTCTCGCCGCTGACGTAGACTTTGTAATTGGGATCGACACCGCCAATCAAGTTCACACTGAAAGTGACGTCGTAATCGCCTGAATGCTGCGGAAGTAACCATGTACCTGCACTTTTATCTAACCAATTATTTGTTTTTTTACAATTTGTATCATCATAATAATAATATAAGCTACTTGTACATTTTTTTGATGCTGCATATCCATAATCACTTGCATACATTATTGCTATCTTTTTATTTGCATCATTTTGCATTATAGGATTTGTTCTATAGTAATAGCCTGTTCTATTTGCTTCATTCTTTCTTTCATATTGCCACATTACATCTGATGTTATTTTTGCATTACTATTGTATCCTCCAAGATAATATTTTGCTGTTCCTATCATACTTTTTGCATCAGCACTCAATGTATTATAATAATCATTGTTTAAATATGTATTAAGTGTTGCGGTTGTCCAATTGTTAGAACCGTTTCCATCCCAATACATATCTCCTACTGAGGTATCTCTTATTATTTTTGTTCTATTTTCTACATTACCATCTGTATCTTCAGTAGGTATTATTCCAATGATTCTCCATGTTTCATTATTAAATGTTACATAGTTATTTACATTTCCTCCACGATATCTATATTCTGTTGCAAACTTACTATCTACTTGTAATGTATCATCAATTGTATGAGTTATTTGTTCTAATCCATCAGTACCAACTTTAGCTTGTGCAAACTCTAAAGCACTCTTTCCAGTTTTAATATGTATTTTAATAATATTTTTTGATTCAACACTACTACTCCATTTTGCATATGATGTATTTGTATAATTATAAGATATTATTCCTGAAAGTAAAAGCACAAAAACACCTATTAATGATAATAGATATTTATTATACTCTTTTACATCTTTAAATAAGGGGTTTATCTTATAAGTATTTTGCCCCCCCCCATACGAATATTTGTTTATCATAGTTTTTGTGGATTTTTGAATTATTTCACTCACTTTGTATTACTTATTAAAATAATTTAAAAATCTTCCTCCTTCTTTATTATTTTTTATAAATTTATTTTACAACAAAAAAAGTACTTTTTCAATAGAAACTATTTTCAATTACAAAAAAAGAACATTTCCAAACGAGAAATGTTTCTTAATTATTATTTTTCTAATTTCTTTTCAACTTGTTTAGTAACTTTTAAAGCATACTTTCTTAAATCATCAACCTTTTCCATAACAACTGGAGTAGCTTTATCCTTAGCAAGTTTAGCAAGATCTTCAATCTTATCACTAACTTGTTTTAATTTTTCTTGTGCAACTTCTTTTACTTTTTCCTTGTCTAAATCTTCTAAATCTTCTTTTATTTCATCAATCTTTTCTTCAATAACAAGTTTTACATCTTCTGCATCAAGTTCTTTAACTTCCTTTACTAAATCATCTAACTTTTCTTTAAGTTTCTTTCTAGTAACTTCTCCTTTTTCAGGTGCAAATAAAACACCTAATCCTGCTCCTAAACCAATCCCTGCAATTAAACCAAACAATCCTTTTTTAGCCATATTATCTCTCCTTTTTTCCAAATAATTTTTCTACTATTAAAACTAATCTATTAAATACTACATCACTAAATGTTGAAAGTCCATCAGTAACAGTATCAATCAAAGAAAATACTCCACTAACACTATTAAGCTTCTTTTCAACATCTGTTAATATTATATTAACTTTATCAGTAGTATATAACAACTTTATTGAAACTACTATTAAAAATACAACAAGTACACAACAAAGTACTAATAGTACTGACAACAACACTTGATTAAAATCAGTCATTCTATCACTCCTTACTATCGTACATCATGTCAATCAAATCATAAAGATTCTTTTCTTCTGCTTCATCATCTATTTTCTTTTTACTCTTCTTACTCTTAGTCTCTTCCTCAATTAACTTATCTTCTTTAATTTCTTCATCAACCATTTCAGTAAGCTCTTTATTCTTTTTACTTCTAGTCATCTTATTCTTTTCTTTTTCCTTATCAGCATCTTTATAATCTATATTATATTCTAACCCTAAATCCTGATAATATTCTTCTGCATCTCCAATAGTTACTTTATCTACTCCAACAACATCATCCTTCATTTCAAAAAACAAATCAGTCGAAGTATCCTCTTTAACAGATTCCTCAGTAACTTTAACTTCCTCTTTTACACCATAAGCTTTCTGTCTTATTGCATCAAAATTAACTTCTTGTCTTTCTTCTTTAAACAAACTTTCTAAAGACTTCGAAGGAACCTCTTGACGTTCTAAATCTTCTTTATGTAAAAGACCATATACTGGAGATATAACTGGAGAAGGCTTAAACTTTTCTTTAGTCTTCTCATCCCTTAATCCATAACCACCATACAAAGGCTTAGACTCTTCCTTCTTTTTAACAGGCTCTTCATAAACAACATCCGAAGAAACAAAATCTTCCTCATCAAATATAATAGGTTTCTTAGTATCAACCTTAGGAACAAACTCTTCAAAAGTAGTAACAGTCTTCTCCTCAACTGTATCATTCAAAGAAGTATTCGTAGTTCTTTCAACATCAATCTTCTTGACAAGTTGTTCCCCTTCTAACTCATCCTCTTCTTCATCCATAATTGCTTTCTTAATCTTATCAATTAATTTCATAATCACACCTCTATTCTTTTGGTTTAATCTCTATCTTATCCTCATCCGGTGCCTTACCATCATCTTCATAAGTACCATACTCTTCTTCATACTCCAAGAAATTCTCTGTATTAACCGAAGGACCTAAAAGTTCAAACTTTTCTTCATTATAATCTATACTATTACCAAGCAATGTTTCAATAACACTATCATTATAAGAAATACTATTAAGAACCACTAAAGACCTAGAAATAGCATTCTTTATATCACTAGAAATAACTTCTATCTTAGCATAATTATACATCACTTCAATAAAATATTCACTATTATGCTTAGTCACTAACACATACCCATTATTAAGTATCTCACTATAAATAGCATCACTATCATCATTTACTTTATAACTATTAGAAACTTTATTATAATAACCAACTAAATCAACATATAAATAATACTTATCACCAAAAGAATATAAAACATTATTACCATTCACATCATTAAGTAAACTCATATCCTTAGGAAGATATATTTTATATCCCTTTAAAGCAGTATTAGCTTTAGCCTTATTTTCTAAAGAATAACTAACAACATCATTATAAGATAAATTATTGATACTACTGCATCCACATACTAACAAAAGTAGCATTATGACACCTATCAAATATTTTCTCATAAACACCTCTTATTTATTATAACAAATATTATATAGAAATTACTAGTTTTTTGTCGCTTTTAACATAAAAATTTTACATCCTTTACTAGCAAACTTCTTTTCATATTCTGTTTCTATATTATCATTTTTTAAACAATTATGCAAATCTAACGATAACTCTTCAATAACATAACCATAATTACTAAGAGAAACTATCGAAAAAGCAAATAAAGATTCATTATCAGTCTTTTGTATAATAGTCTTAACAGACTTAAATATCAAATCATACTTACGCAAAAACTCTACACTAGTAAGCCTTCTTTTAGCATGCCTACTCTTAGGCCACGGATCAGAAAAATTAAGATATAAAACATCTATTTCATTAGAAAAAATATCCTCTATCTTATTAGCATCATAATTAATAAGTTTAAGATTAGGAATAAACTCCTCAAGTGACCTAACCCCAATAGCTAAAACAGAATCAATCCTTTCTACTCCAATAAAATTAATATCAGGATATCTAAGAGCATTCTCTATAATAAAATTACACTTCCCTGGACCAATCTCTAAATGAATAGGATTATTATTTCCAAAACATTCACTCCATCTCCCCTTATAATCTAAAGGATTATCTATAACACAAGAACTATTCTTAAGTATTTCTTTTTTATTTTTAACATTTCTAATACGCATAAAATCAACTCCATATAAATATTATACTACACGATTATCACAAAATAAATACTTGCATAAAATATTGTAAAAGGAGGAATATTATGAATCAAATGCCATTCATGCCAAACATGCCTATGATGAGCAATCCTTATCAAAACATGATACCAAATCAAGATAATAGTTTTATTGAACAAAGACTACAAACTCTTGAACAAAAAGTTCAAAATCTAGAAAATAACATCAAACAATTAGAAAAAAAACTAAATAATACAAAAGAAAGTGACTACTTTAAATATCAAAGTAGTATGCATATGATGTAATGAACATAAAAAATAATTCAAAAAATATAAAGAAAAATGATATATTTATATGCACTCATGATGAATATGAAGATAGACATAAATACATAGATCAAGCAATAGAAAAAGGTGCAAAAGCTATTATAACAGATAAAAATATTAAAAATAAAAAAGTACCAATCATAAAAGTAGAAAACACTAATAAAACACTATATCAAATATACAATGATTACTATAATGATCCATTAAAAAACATAAACACAATAGCAATAACAGGAACAGATGGTAAAACAAGCACTGCTTTAATAATCAAAAACCTACTAGATAATTACACAAAAACAGCATACATGGGAACAAATGGATTTATATATAAAGATAACCATATAAAAATGAATAACACTACACCAGAAATAAAAGAAATACTAAAAAATGCCAAAATATTAAAAGATAATCAAATAAATAACTTAGTAATGGAAGCATCAAGTGAAGCCCTATTACATAATAGATGTGAAGGACTTCTATTTGATAGAGCAATACTTACAAACATAACCGGAGATCACCTAAATGCCCATAAAAACTTTCAAAACTATCTAGAATCAAAACTAAAACTATTTACAAAACTAAAAGAAAACGGGATTGCTATAATAAATATTGATGATCAAAATAGTGATAAAGTAATAAAAATACTAAAACAAAACAATAAAAAATATATTACATATGCTAAAAATAAAAAAGCTGACTTTTATATAAAAGACATAAAAGAAGAAAACAATAAAACAACATATAAATTAATACACAATAAAAAAGAATACAAAGTAACAAGTTCATTACTAGGTATTTATAACACTTATAACTTAACCGCTGCAATAGCTACTCTAACAACATATAACTATAAAATAAATGATATAATTAATAATATCTATAATATAAAAGAAATACCAGGTAGAACAAATATTATGTATGATAAAAAATACAAAGTAATATTAGACTATGCTCACACTATAAATGCCACAAAAAATATATTAGACTATGCAAATAAAATTAAAAAAACAAGAATCATCACAGTAGTAGGATGCGCCGGAGGAAGAGAACATGAAAAAAGACCAA
Source organism: uncultured Bacilli bacterium (assembly GCA_934101185.1). GTDB lineage: Bacteria > Bacillota_I > Bacilli_A > RF39 > UBA660 > JAEDJI01. Next base: position 19,927 of record CAKOQD010000015.1, read on the forward strand.
TACTTGGTAAAATAATAACTACTCTATCAGACTATGTAATATTTACAACAGATGATCCAAGATATGAAAAAGTAACAGATATTATAAAAGACATAACCAAAAACGTAGAAAAAAATAACTATAAAACAATTATAAATAGAAAAAAAGCAATAAAATATGCCATAAAAAGTGCCAAAGAAAATGACATAATACTAGTACTAGGTAAAGGAATAGATAATTACATGGCAATAAAAAATAAGTATAAAAAATACTGCGATAAAGATGTTATTGAAAAGATACTGAAGAAGAAATAATCTTCTTTTTATTATGAAAAAATAAATATGATAAAAAAAGACAAATATTTCTATTTGTCAATACATCAAATAAGATTATCTACTTGTGTATTTTTGTGTGATTTTTCCACCAAGTTCATTAATTGAAAAATTAGTACAAGCATTAATTATTTCTTCATCTGTATATCCACGTTTCATTAATTCATTATAATATATTTGTTTTAAAACATTTAATTGTTCATCAACAGACATATTACCTACCTTTTCATTTAAAGGCACATCTTCGCCAAAAGAATTAACAAAACATACACGTGATTTTAAATCTGCAGTATCTGCAATAAAGCAAGATGGATGTTGTTGTAAGTTATTTTCAACAACTTCCTTACTATAATCAGTCTGTAATAAAACAGAATCATATTCATTGCATTCAGAATAATGCTCAATAAAATCTCTAAAAGCCTCTTTCTTTAAATCTTCAGCACAAATACAATAATTAATAAAATCAAGATCTTGTTTTTGTTCTTCAGTTAAAGCATCAATATCAATTTCTTCTAAACCATTTTGATTGATTTTTTTAGGAAATGCATCAAAATTAAAAGCACTCCTAGATAATTTTTCATACTCATTACTAATCAGTTTCTCCAAATTTTCTTTTTCATTCATAAAAATATTCCTCCCTTATACTTTCATTATATATATATATATATAAAATCAAGCTTTTTTAATAAAAAATGTAAACTAATTGTAAATAAAAAAATAGATATTTTTCAATCTATTTTCTCATCTTTATATTCAATCTCTACTCTACTAATAGAATTGAACCTTTTAGTAATCTTATCAGTAGTAGTATGAATATCATTAACATCTTTACTAACAGTCTCAATACTACGAGATAACTTATCCCATCTTTCTTTATATCTACCAAACTCTACTCCAAGTCTATTAAGCTCTTCATGAATAACTGAAGTATACTTATCTCTTTCGATATTTTTAATAATCATTTCAATAACAGTAAGAGTAGATATCAAAGTAGTCGGTGAAGTAATCCACACCTTTCTCTTATAAGCATAATCAATTATATCTTGATGATAAGCATTAATCTCTGCAAAAATAGCTTCAGCAGGCAAAAACATAATAGCTTGATCACTAGTATAACCATCAATAATATACTTACTAGCAATAGCATCAATATGTTTTTTTACATCAACTTTAAATAATTTTTCATACCTAGCTCTCTCATCTTTAGATATATCCTTATCAACCATCATTCTATAATTTTCCAAAGGAAACTTAGAATCAATTGCAATCGTACCAAGTGGTTGTGGTGCAAAAAGAATAGAATCTACTATATAACCATTTGGCATTGTATACTGAAGTCTATAAATACTATCATTACCCTCTCCAAAAACAGAAGTAAGAATATGTTTTAAATTAACTTCTCCAAAAATACCACGCGTTTTCTTATCAGTTAAAATACTTTGTAATGAAACAATATCACTAGATAAAGTATCGATTTTCTTTTGTGCCTCATCTATTTTAGCAAGCCTTTCTAAAACAGAACTAAAAGTCTTATTAGTCTTTTCAAAATTAGCCTCAATTCTCTCATTAACTTTATCATTCATTGCAATAAGTCTTCTTTCTTGCCTATCACTAAGTTCATTAAAATCCTTATTCAAACTATCTTTTAATCCATTCATTTCTTTATTAATATTAAGTTCCAAAGAAGATAACTTATCAAATAAAACAATATCATTCTTTCCCTTAAATAAAGAAACTATAATAAGAATAACAATAAGAACTAAAAGTCCAATAATAATATAATCCATAACTATACCTCCAAATGAAATAATTTTTCTATAATCTTACAGATAATATATGAAACAATAAGTAAAACAAAAATCTTAATAAGTATAACTGGATGCTTTATACTATCTATTAACCCTACTCCTACATAACCCCAAAAATATATTGTAGCAAGCTTACCAATAAAAAGTGCAAGTAAATACTTTTTAAAATCAATATTAGAAAGACCTGCTGCTATATTAACAGCAAATGCTGGAGTAAATGGAATAGCTATTATAATAACCAAAGTAGATAACTTTATATTATCAAACTTAGAAACATAATAAGACACATCCTTTTTCTTTAAAAGATTAACCCTATCTCTAATTAAATATCTAAATATAAAATAAGCCAGTAAACATCCACATATTGTAGCAATATATGAAATAATAAATCCAAAAACACTACCAAAATTATATACATTAATACCAATAAACACCGATAAAGGTATAATAGGAATGATTGACTCAAGAACAATAATAAAAAATCCACCAATTAATCCTACAGATGCAATATAATCAATTAAAGTTTGCAATATATCTAATATTTCCATATAATTATCTCCCATATAATTGTACCAATTTTATAAAAAAAAGTCATTAATATTTGTAAAAAATAAAAAGAAATAGATTATTCAAGATTATTCTACTTCTTTCTTTAGTTTTTCTACTTCCTTGATAGATAAATCGGTATACTTTGAAATAATTTTTAAGTCTAAGTTATCTTGAAGCATCTTTTTAGCAGTTTCTATAGCTTTTTCTCGAACTCCTTCTTCATGGCCTAGTTCTCTAAACTCATCTATTTCCGCTAGACGAAGTTTTTCTTTATGTATTTCTTCATTATACATTCCGATTACTTCATCCTGTTCGCTAGCTTCCTTTGAATCCTTAACATACTTTTCCATTATCTCATCGCCCTCACTTAAATCATTTAAAAGTTCTTCATCATTTTCATTAAAAATAAGAAGTAACTTCTCATATAACTCAAGTTTATTATAATCTCTTTTGTCTATATTAGGCAAGTAAATATTGATAATTCTTATCTTATTACTGTAAATATCAAAGTCATTTATATCCTTTGGTAACTTTCTAATATTAGTAATATAACATTCTTCAAGAACATCTTTCTTTCCACTAAACCTAAAATTATTAAT
>CAKOQD010000016.1 GCA_934101185.1 uncultured Bacilli bacterium
CCTCAATAGGAGAAAAATATTGGAATGAAACAAAAGATACAATTACTGACTCATATAATAACTGGACAAGTGCAACACTAAATACATATTTAAATAATGATTATTATAATACATTAAGCACAACAGCACAAAATATGATAGGAACAACAAAATATTATCTTGGAGGATACAAAGATTCAAAAATGACATCAGATGTAATGTGGCAATATGAAAGAAAGAATGAAGTAAACAGAACAGGTTACTATTATGGTACAAATCCTATAATGCAAAATGATGTAAATAAAAAAATAGCACTAATGTATGCAAGTGATTATGGATATGCAGCATCAAAAGAATGCACAAGTAACTTATATGATTATGATGGTTCAGCAAGTTGTAAAACAACAAACAATTGGTTAGATAAATCACAAGGAGAATGGTTGCTTCCGCAGAATTCAGGCAATGCCTACGATGCTTTCCTTGTGTTTTCGCGTGGCTGTGTCTCTAGCACCAGCTTCAGCAACAACGTGTTTGCCGTGCGCCCAGTCCTGTATCTGTCATCTAACGTAAAGATTTCAGGTGGATCTGGTACAAGTTCTGTTCCATATCAATTAACTGTTGAATAATTGGACAAAACAATATTTGTCCTTTTTTTTTATTTATGTTATTATATATATGGAGGTTCATATGTATAAAGCGGATATGTATCAAAAGGATATATTTAGTATTAATTATGACAAGTTAAAGAAAATAGGTATTAAAGTATTAGTGTATGATTTAGATAATACTATTATTGAAAAGAAAAAGAATGTAATTGATGATAAGGTTAAGGAATTATTTAATAAATTAAAAAATGATTTTAAAATAATTATTATTTCTAATACATGGAATAAGAAAAAGATAGAGTATGTTTCTGATGAGTTAGATGTTTCATATATAATGAATGCTAGGAAACCATTTAAATATGGTTATAAAAAAGCAAAACTATCTTATAATTCTTCAGACATATGCATGATTGGAGATCAATTACTAACTGATGTAGGTGGTGCTAAAAAAATGGGTTACTATTGCTGTTTAGTAGATCCTCTACACCAGAGTGAGTTAATTTTTACAAAGTTTAATCGTTTAATTGAGTATTTTATATTTAAAAGATTAAATAAAAAATATAATATAAGAAGAGGTAGTTATTATGACTAAGAAATGTTTAGGATGTGGTGCAATACTTCAAGATAATAATGAATTAATTGAAGGTTATGTTAATGATTTAAGTAATGATTATTGTAGACGTTGTTTTAAGATGAAGAATTATGGAGAGTATGAAGTTGTTCTTAAGAGTAATGAAGAGTATATTGATATATTAAAGAAGATTGGTAAGACTAGGAGTTTAATTCTTTATGTTGTGGATCTTTTATCAATCCCATCTGATTTAGAGAAAATAAGGGAGTATTTGCCTAACAACAACATAATAGTTATCTTAAATAAAAGAGATGCACTTCCTTTATCAATAAAGGATGAAAAGATAGTTGATTATTTTAATAGTATGTATAAATCATTTGTTAAGTTTATAGTAATATCAGCATCAAAGAATTATAATTTAGATAAGTTAATGAAGTTAATTAAAGAGTATCGTACTAATCAGAGTGTGTATGTAGTGGGTAATACTAATGCAGGGAAAAGTACCTTAATAAATGCAATAATTAATAATTATTCTATAGAAAAGTCAGATATTACAATTTCTCCGATGCCTTCGACTACTCTTAATACTATAAAGATGAAGATAAAAGATTTTTATTTGATTGATACTCCTGGCTTAGTAGATTATGGTAATGCTTTAAATAAAGTTACTAAGGATAGGATTAAGAGGATATCTCCTAAAAAAGAAATAAAACCTAAGACTTATCAAATTAAAAGTGGACAAGCTTTAATAATTGATGATATAATTAGAATAGATTATCTTGAAGGTGAAAAGAATAGTTTTACAGTGTTTATGTCTAATGATTTAAAGATTAAGAGAATAAATGGTAAAAGACATGATTACTTAAAGGACTTATCAAGAAAGGATTTATCTTTAAGATATCATGAAGATATAGTAATCAATGGACTTGGTTTTATTAAGACAACACTTGAAGGACAAGTAGCAGTCTATATTGATAAGGATGTTGATGTATTTGTAAGAAAATCATTAATTTAGGGGGACATTATGGAAAGAGAAAAAATAGAATTACCACTTGCATTTATTCCAAATGCTGAAAGTTTTGAAAAGTTAGGATTCAAACTTGATTTGAACTATAAAAATGAAAATTTTTGTAATGCGCTATTACCTGAGGGATGGCATGAATTTAGAAATGAAAAAGATGGTTGTGTATATATTATGGATGAAGATTTTTCTACAAGAGCAATTATAAATACTAGATTTGGTTTTGATGGTAAGACTGGTTCTGTTAGGTTGTTATGCAGATATCAAATAGTAACTTATAAGATGAATGAGGCCAAGGAAGAGTATATGGCTTCTTTAGTGGATACTAAAACTAGTGAAATATTATATAGTGAACATTATTCAACTCTTGAGGCAGATAAATTATTTGGTAAAATTATGATTGAAGAACAAAATGCTAAAAAAATAGTAAAGTTTGCACAAGAACATTATCCTGATTATATGGATCCCACTTCTTATTGGGATGATAAGAAAAAAAATAAAAAGTTAGTAAAATAGATATGACTCATTTATAATGAGTTTTCTTTTGGTTATCTATTGCAAAATTAATGTAATTGTGGTATACTTTTTATTGTTAAGGCGCCCATAGCTCAATTGGATAGAGCGTTTGGCTACGGACCAAGAGGTTGAGGGTTCAAATCCTTCTGGGCGCGCCATTATGTTATTTAGTACCGTTTAGGTACTTTTTTCTTTTTAAAATAAAAAAGAGCAATGCTCTTATAAGAATAATATAATTAGTAGTCCTACGATGAAACAGTAAATGGAAAAGTAAATAAGTTTTCCTTTTTTTATGACTTCTCTAAACCATTTAACTGAGAAATAAGTAAATATTCCTGCGACTACTGCACTCATTATGAAAAACATAATTTCACTTGATGTAAGGTTGCTTCCAAATAGATCTTTTAAACCAAGTAGAGTAGTGGCACAACTTATAGGAATATAAAGCATAAAAGAAAAATCAAATGCTGTTTGCCTATCTAGTCCTTTGTAAAGTCCTCCAACAATAGTGGAACCACTTCTAGATATACCTGGTAATAGTCCTAGAACTTGAAATAATCCAACAGACATAGCGTCTTTTAAAGTCATATCTTTTTCTGTTTTTTTACCGTTTGCTTTTCTAATTAGAAATAAGAATATACCTGTAATAATAAGAGTAATTCCTATTATTTTAATATTATTACTAATTGCATCAAATATTCCTAACTTAGATATTATAAGACCAATAATCCCCGCTGGTATTGTTGCTAGTATTATGTACCAACCATATTTATAGTTAGCTTCTTGTTTTTTAGATTTAGTTTTAAAATATCCGAAAAAGTCTTTTAAAATACTAATTATTTTATCCCAGTAAAGAATTACTACTGCGATTAATGAACCAAAATTAGTTATAATAGCAAGTAATTCTGTATTTGATAGGGCAACACTTTTAAAACCTAGATAATTAGTAAGCAAATCATTGAATACTAATAAGTGTCCTGATGATGATATTGGTAAAGCTTCAACTACTCCTTGTACTATTCCTAATAAAATATAATAAATAAATATCATTTTTAAAACCTCCATAATTATATCTATTTAAGTATATAACATTTTTAAAAATAAATAAATAGAATAGTATAAAAATGTATATACTATACATGAGGGATGCAAAATGGTATACATATATGATATAGTTTTAAATTTTAATGATGAATTATTAGAGTTTTTTGAATGGGAAGATAATGATGATATAAAGTATATTAAAAGATTACCATTAATTAGAGTAGAGGATAGTTTGATTAAAGATGTATTAGAAAATGATATTTTATTTGATGATTTATTGCTTGATCAAATAAAGGGTAAGACTATTTATTATGATAGTAAGAATGAGAATTATCCAGTTGTAGTGTTATCTAATCAAGATATTGCAATTGCTGTTTTGATAAATAATAATGGTTATAAGTATTCGAGGTTGTTACTTGATGAGGAGTATGAAGTGTTAAATATTGTAAGTAAACTAAGTACTACTAAAGTAGATTATTCTATTATAGGTAAGAAGAGTATTAATAATAATTTAACTAGGGAAGAGAGAAAGATAAGAGGTATTCTTTTAAAAGAGATAGATTATCTATATAATAGTAATAAACTTGATAAACTTAATTATTATTACTATGAGTATTTTAATGAAATAAATAATAATAAAGAAGAGGTATATAAAAGATTAAAAGAGACACTTAGTGTTATAGATGATAAGCATTTGAAGTTATTAGAAATAGTAAAACTTGCTAATAAGTAAAGATCAATAGATTAGTTCTGTTGATCTTTTATAATACAAAAAGTACCAAAAATACCAAGTTTTTGTAGTCGAGTACAAAAACTTTTTTATATATAATAAGAAGTAGTAATCTAATTGACTCTACTTCTTTTCTTCATCATTATCTTTTTTAATAAATTGTCTAAGTATTTTAGTAATTGCTCTTTTTTCTATTCTAGATACATAACTTCTAGAAATGTTTAATGATTTAGCAATTTGTTTTTGAGTTTGTTCATCTTCATTATTTAGACCATATCTTTTTATAATTATTTCTTTTTCTCTTGGAGTAAGTAGTTTTAGATATTTTTTTAATAATTCTATATTGTCTTTTATATGCATTTCTTCAATATGATCTGTTTTTGGAGTTTTTAATACATCTAGTATTGTAATATCATTTCCTTCTTTGTCATAACCAATTGGTTCATCTAATGAAATATTTAGATTATTTTTTTTATTTGCTCTAAAATACATTAATATTTCATTTTCTATACATCTAGCACAATAAGTAGTAATTTTAGTATTATGTTTTAATGAGTAAGAATCAATTCCTTTTATTAGGCCAATTGTGCCGATACTAATTAGATCATCATTATCTACATTAGAGTTTTCATATTTTTTTGCAATGTGTGCTACTAATCTTAGGTTTCTTTCTATTAAAACATCTCTTGCATGTTTATCTTTTTTTAGTAGTAAGTCTATATATTTTTCCTCTTCTTCTTTACTTAGTGGTTCTGGGAATACATTATTTGAGTAAGATGTTTTAAAGAAGAAAAATGTTTTTAATAATTCTATTAAACTAATAAGCAATATTATCACTCCTTAATAAATATTATTCTAATATTAAAAAATTAGTAGAATTATGTAGAATTAATTAAAAGGCATATTGTAGAAATATAAAAAATATGATAATATAAAGGCATAAGGAAGTGGAGTATATGTATTCATGGTTAATATTATTTGTGATCTTAATAATATTAGAGTTATGCACTGTTAATTTAACAACAATATGGTTTGCTTTTGGAGCACTTCTTGCATATATTGTGTCATTATTTACTGATAATGTAATGATTCAAACTACTGTTTTTTTAGCAGTTAGTGTAATAACTTTAATACTTACAAGACCAGTTGTAAGAAAGTATTTACTTACTAAACCATCAAGAACTAATGCTGATATGTTAATAGGAAAAACTGGTATAGTTACTAAAGAAATAACTAAGACTGATATTGGTGAAGTTAAAATTGATGGTAAGTACTGGAGTGCTAAAGCAAATAAAAAGATTAAAGAGGGTAGTAAAGTAGAAATACTTGCAATAGAGGGAGTAAAATTAATTGTTAAAGAAAAGGAGGATGATGATTAATGATAATTCTTGGAATAGTATTAATTGTACTAGTTATAAGTGGGGTGAAAATAATACCTCAATCAAAAGCATATGTAGTAGAAAGACTTGGTTCATATAATAGAACACTACATAATGGTTTTAATATTATGATACCTATAATTGAAAGAGTATCAAATAGAGTTACTTTAAAAGAACAAGTAAGAGATTTTGCACCACAACCTGTAATTACAAAGGATAATGTTACAATGCAAATTGATACAGTTGTTTATTTTCAAATAACTGATCCTAAATTATATACATATGGTATTGAAATGCCAATAAGTGCTATTGAAAACTTGACTGCTACTACACTTAGAAATATAATTGGAGAGTTAGAACTTGATGAAACATTGACTTCACGTGATATAATTAATTCTAAAATGCGTGCAATTTTGGATGAGGCAACAGATCCATGGGGAATAAAAGTTACTCGTGTTGAAGTTAAAAATATTTTACCACCTAGAGATATACAAGAAGCTATGGAAAAACAAATGCGTGCTGAACGTGAAAGACGTGAAAAGATTCTTCAAGCTGAAGGTGAAAAGAAAGCTGCTATTCTTACTGCTGAGGGTGAAAAACAAAGTATGATTCTTCGTGCTGAAGCTAAAAAAGAGGCTCAAATAAAAGAAGCTGAAGGGGAAGCTGAAGCAATACTTAAAATACAACAAGCTACTGCTGAAGGATTAAAACTTCTTAAGGATGCAAAAGCTGATGAATCAGTATTGAAGCTAAAGAGTTATGAAGCCTTTATTGAAGCAGCAAATGGACAATCTACTAAGATTATAATTCCATCTGATTTACAAAATCTAGCTACTGTTACTACTACTATAAGTGAATTAATGGAAAAAAATAAAAAATAATTTAAAATATGTATATTTATAGAAATATTACATAATATAATAGTGTCATGAGGATTCATGACGTAGTAAGTCCCAGACTTTTCTGGGATTTTTTCTTTTATTTTAATGCATTTTATTATATAATAAATATTGGTGATATAAATGTTTGAATTATTAAGTGATAGATTACAGAATGCTATTAAAAATATAAAAGGTTATGGAAAGATAACTGAAGATAATATTAATCCAATGTTAAGAGAAGTAAGACTTGCACTTCTTGAGGCGGATGTTAATTATAAAGTTGTTAAGGAGTTTACTAATAATGTGAAAGAAAAAGCTCTTGGTGAGGAAGTAAAGAAGAGTCTTTCTCCAGGAGAAATGTTTGTTGGTATAATTCGTGATGAACTTGAAGATCTTCTTGGTGGGGAACAAGCTCCTTTAAATACTAAGGGTAATCCTGCCACTCTTATGTTGGTTGGTTTACAAGGAAGTGGTAAGACTACTACTATTGGCAAACTTGCCAATTTACTTAGAAAAAAGGAAAAGAAAAATCCCCTTTTAGTAGCGTGCGATGTTTATAGGCCTGCTGCTATTGATCAATTAAAGCAAATTGGAAAAGAACTTGGTATAACAGTTTATGAAGAAGGTAAAAAAGATCCTGTAGAAATAGTTAGAAATGCAATGGCTTATGCAAAAGAAAATAATCATGATTATGTTTTAATAGATACTGCTGGTAGACTTCATATTGATGAAGATTTAATGAATGAACTTAAAAATATTAAAGATGAAGTAAATCCTGATGAAATATTATTAGTAATAGATTCTATGATGGGGCAAGATGCTATTAATGTAATAACAGGTTTTAATGATGCTATTTTATTAACTGGTGTTATTTTAACTAAGCTAGATGGAGATACCAGGGGAGGTGTTGCTCTTTCTGTAAGACATCTTACTAACGTACCTATTAAGTTTATTGGTATATCTGAGAAACTCGATGGAATAGATTATTTTTATCCTGACAGAATGGCTTCAAGAATATTAGGAATGGGTGATATTCTTTCTCTAGTAGATAAAGCAAATGAAGTAATTGATGAGAAAGAAGCAGAAAAATCTCTTAAAAAGATGCAAAGTGGTAAGTATGATCTTGAAGATTTCTTAACACAAATGAAGCAAATGAAAAAGCTTGGTTCATTAGAGTCTTTATTAAAATTAATACCGGGTGCTAAAAAAATGGGACTTAATAATATTAAGATTGATCCTAAGGATATGGCTCATGTTGAAGCAATTATTTTATCTATGACTCCATATGAAAGAAGACATCCTGAAGTATTAAAGGCATCTAGAAAAGAAAGAATTGCTAAGGGAAGTGGAAGACCAGTAATGGAAGTAAATAGATTGATAACACAATTTGAACAAAGTAAAAAGATGATGAAGCAAATATCATCTGGAAATTTTAAAATGCCTTTTTAAACGTAAAGTAAAAGTAAACTTTACGTTTTTTGTTGAAGTGAATTAATCTTTTTGCTATCCTTATACTAGGAGGTAATTCATATGAATTGTAGACAATGTGGGCATATACTAAGTAGTAATCAAATGTTTTGTCCTAACTGTGGAACTAAAGCAGAACAAGGACAAATAGTTAATAATAACAACATGTATGAACAACAAAATAATCAATTTCAAGGAATGAACAATCAGATGTATCAACAACAAAATATGATGAGTAATCAAATGTATGGGCAAAATCAATATCAACAACCTAAAAAGGTTAGATATCACTGGGAATATGGATGTCTTTGTATTTTTATATTTTGGGTACCATATCTTGTTGCTGGTATTATTAGTCTTTTTGCATCTCCAAGTGTTCTTCAGTCATCATTATATAAAACATTTAGTACTATTTGTACTTTTATAGGTTTATGTACTGTGCCTGTATTTGTTATTGAGGCAATTGTTTACTCAACTAAAGCTAAAAAGAATAGATAGGAGACTATCTTTTTACTATGAATAAAAATATAGATTTGGTTTTGTATAATTTATCTAAGTCTAAGTTTAGAAATAGTTTCCATTTAAAACTAAAAGATATAGATTATGTAAATGATAAAGGCTTAGATAATATAAGTGAGCATGCATATGATTTTATAAATAAAAGATTAAAAGATGTAAGTAAAGTAAATGATGGAAAACAAACTCCAATGAAGGGTCATCCTGTATTTATTGCTCAGCATGCTACCGCTACTTGTTGTAGAGGATGTATTAGTAAATGGCATGGAATTGATAAGAATAAGATTTTAGATGATAATGAAATAAAATATATAAATAAAGTGATAATGACTTGGATAAAGAAGGAAATTAAGAAATAAGTATTTTATACAAATTCGGAATTGAATTCCAATTTTGTTGACTTTTTGTTTATTGAAAATTAATAAACAATAAAGGCGTTTGTATTATACACTAAATATTATATTTGAATATGATAAATTAGATAGGGGGATTTATAATGTTCAATAGAAATTGTATGAGACAAATGCCAATGATGACTATGCCTGGACAAGAAAGTCTAATAGACATAGACAACAATAGTGGCAATATTGATATTGATCTTAATCAAGATCAAATGACAAATGTTAATTCAAATGCTGGAGGAATGATGATGGGTACTACTCAAGCACCAATCATTGAACCAGTAAGAGAAAGAGTAGTTAACAGAACTATCGAACATGTTGTACCACATGTATGTCCAGTAAGAACAAGAATAGTTAATCATCATGTATTTAAACACACATATCAACCAAGTTATTCTTGTTGTGAAGAAAACGTATGTGAAAATGTACAATGTGGTTCATGTTGTAATTACTAAGAGTAAGCTTATGCTTGCTTTTTTATTTCTAGTTTTTCACTTGTTTTAAAAAACTTAGTAATGATATAATATATATGTGTATGGGAACTTGTGAAGGAGTAACGATGTGTTGGCATAGCCAGTAAGCATATATTTATATGTGAGCATTCATCTCGCCTGGGGTTCCCATTAACAATGAATTGATGCAACCTTGTTTGGGTTGCTTTTTTGATCTGAACTCGCTTGACTTTGTACTTCTTAATTTGATATATTGAATTCATACATTGGTAGAGGTAGATAAATTTTATAATAAGGAGGAAAGCTATGGGAAGATTTTTTTCGTATGGAATAGCAACAAGAGTTACAGTTACAAGAAAAAATAAGAATGAAAAGGTAGAAAAGGATAAAATATTTAATCAATTAGGTAATTATATTGATGTAGATACTTATAATGTTTTAGAAAATGAAAATGAAATGGTATTATCTATAAAAGAAGATTTTGTAAATGATAATATAAATAAGTTTTTACAAGAAATAATGCCTTTAGGACAGTTTTATTGTAGTATGTTAGATAAGAAAGTAAATGATAATACAAAAACTAGTTATGAGCTCTATGTGGATGAAGAAGGTAAAACTAGTGAAAATCATGTTTTAAAAGTAGGTACTGATGAGCTATATGAAAGAGCTGAGGCATTATGGTTTGATAATAACTGGGTATTTAATGAGAATTATTTTATTCATGAATATAGTGTTTTTATAGAATTAATTACTCTTTGGATTGATGCTTGTAAAGTTGATGGTGAAGATGTAAGTGAGTTATTAAGAATTACTAATTCTTTGAAAGCTAATTATTTTGAGAATCCACTTGGTAAAGATTTAATATTTTTTATAACTGATTAGTGTAAAGAGATTACATCTTATTATTAATTACTTGTAAATTAAAATACAATTTTGTATAATGATAATGAGGTGAATAAGGATGAAAAGAGCATTAGTATTCTCAGGAGGGGGCGCAAAAGGTTCATATGAAATTGGAGTATGGAAGGCTATCAAAAGACTTAACATGAAGTTTGATATAGTAACTGGTACTTCAATTGGTGCGATAAATGGTGCAATTTATGCTATGGGTGACTATAAAAAGGCAAGAAAACTATGGCTTAATATGACTACTAGTGATTTGTTTACATCTGATGATATAAAGGTAATGGCTAAAGAAATAGCTACTAATAAAGGAATGAAGTTTGATAAAGCTACTGAGTTTTTGAAAAAGGAAATAGATGAAAATAAAATAAGAAGATCAAAGATAGATTTTGGACTTGTTACAGTTTCTTTAAAAACTCTTAATCCAAAGATGCTTACTAAGGATCAAATACCACAAGGTAAGTTGGTAGACTATGTAATAGCATCTTCTACATGTTTTCCTGCAGTTGAAAGAAAACAAATAGATGGAGAATATTTTGTAGATGGTGGTTATTATGATAATATGCCAATAGATTTAGCTATAAAAATGGGAGCAGAGGAAGTATTAGCAGTGGATCTTTCAGCATTTGGTTTTCATAAAAATTACAAAAATAATGATGTAAAAGTTGATGTTATAAAAAGTAAGGATAATGCACTGTTTACTTTAGATTTTAGTCCTGAATTAACTAAAAGAAATATAAGACTTGGTTATAATGATACAATGAAATATTTTAAAAAGTTAGATGGTAAGAATTTTACTTTTAAAAAGGGTGATATTCATAAGAATTATCTAAAGATTAAAATGAATTATATTTATCATATTAATAAGTTAGTTAGTAATTCTAAGAAGAGTAAGATAAAGAATAAGATATTTGAAATAACTAAGTATAATAAATTATTACTTGATATAAATAGTGATAATGATCTTGAAGGTTATATGTTAGAGTATTTAGAATATTTAGGAAAAGTATTTGAGTTAGATAATACTAGAATATATACAGTTAGTAAGTTTAATAAGAAGATATTAGAAAGGCTAAATACTAAGGAAGAAATTAAATATAATACTAATTTAAAAGGTAAACTTTTAATAAATCATATTTATAATAAGTATAAAGAAAATCAAAATACTGAAGAAATATTTAATTTAGCAGTTTTATTTCCTAAAGAGTTTTTAGCAACAATGTATTTGATAGTTAATTCATAAGTGTAAAATAATGTCTAATTTTGTCAATTCTATTGTGTAAAGAAAAATAATAATATATTATTATAGTGGGGAGTGTGATACATATGATATATCCATCAATTGATAAATTATTGTTATTTGTTGATTCGAAATATCGCCTAGTCCACATAGCGGCTCAAAGAAGTGAAGAAATAAGACAAACACATCATTTACAAAAACCAGAAAAAGAATACAAATCAGTAAAAAATATTGGAAGAGCACTTGAAGAAGTCGCTGAAGGCCTAGTTATTATTAAAAAATAATTAGGCTTTTTTTACGGAGGTTTTATGAAAATACAGGGATATAAATATTTAGGTAATAGTAAGTATAAGGTTATTATTAATAATGAAGAGTATACATTATATGAGGATGTTATTTTAAAGTATGATTTACTTATAAAGGATGTAAATGAAAAAGATTTAGCTAAGTTTTTAGAAGAAAATAAGAGATTTGAGGCTTATTATGTTGCTCTTAAGTATATAAAAACTAAACTAAGAACTAGAAAAGAAATTGAAGAGTATTTATCGAAGAAAGATTATAATGATTTTGATATAGATTATGCTGTAGCAAGATTAGAACAAGAAAAGTATATAGATGAAAGAGTATATGCAAAGTCTTATATATTGGATGCAATTAATTTAAAGAATATTGGTCCAAATAAGATTGTTATGGAACTTACTAATTTAGGTATTGATAAGAATATTGTTTTAGATGAGTTATCTATATTTACTAATTATATTGAAGAAGAAAAAATATATAAATACATTGAAAAGAGTATTAAAAATAATCATAATAAATCTAGTTATATATTAAAAAATAAGATAAAACAAAATCTTATTAATTTAGGTTATAATCCAAATATTATAAATAAATATCTTAACGAATATAATATAGATGATAATGAAATATATCAAAAAGAATTAGAAAAAGTAAAAAGTAAGTTATCTAAAAAGTATACTGGTAAAGAGTTAGAATATAAAATAAAACAAAATATGTATAGAAAAGGTTTTAAAGTAGAATAAAAGAGTAGAAAAATCTACTCTTTTATTAATTATTATTGTTTTTTGAATTAGCAATTAAGTTTTTCATGTATTCTTTATATAATTTAGATAAATCAGAATCAACTATATCCATATCATAATCTTTTCTTATTTCTTCCAAAGTATCATAATATAAAGTACTATCATCTTTTAGTTTTTCTTCAACTAGTTTATCAATAATATCTTGTTTAACACTATCATATTTAGGCTTTTCTTTTTCATCTGTTTTATAGATAATATGATAACCATGTGTAGTTTTAACTGGACTAGAACTATATTTACCTTTTTCTAGTTTAAATGCAGCATCTAAAAACTCTTGAACAAAATCCTCATCAGTAGAAATCCATCCTAAATCTCCACCCTTACTTGCAGTAGCAGTATCATCAGAGTATTCTTTAGCAAGTTTATCAAAGTCTCCACCATTATTAAGTTTTGTAATAATTGATTGAGCTTCTTTTTTAGCGTTTTCATCAGCTTTGTTCTTTTCTTCAGTAGTCATTTCATCATTAGTTTCTGGACTAATTAAAATGTGTTTAACTTTAATATCTCCATAAACTTCTTTTTCATAATATTTTTTTAATTCTTTTTCTTTTATAGATTTACCAACGTATTTATTAACAGCTTGATTTCTTTTGTAAGTAAGTGAAAAATATTCCTTTAATTCCTTTTCATTTTCAAAACCATAGTATTTAATCATTGCACTATAAGTTGATTTATATTGCTCAGCAGCACTTTTTAATTTAGCCACTTGTTCTTCAATATACTTCTTTTCAGCATCTGTTTCTTCTTTATACATATCATTTAAGATAATAGTATCGATCATATCAATCATAACAGCAGTACCATTTTTAGTTTTTAATTTTTGATATAGATCCTCAGTTGAAACTCCACCTTTATTAGTATTAACTACTGCTTCCTCACCATTTTTAAGTGTTGGTATTTTGCCACATCCAGTTACTACTGTAACTAAAATTGCTAAAACAAATAATTTTTTTAAGTTTTTCATACTTATCCTCCTTTAATTAGTACATAATTTATAATAACAAAAAAAAAGATAAAAGACAAGATTTATAGACACATATATTCACACATTTTGTACTTTTACCATAAAATAATTTAGAACAATAAAAAAGGAGGAATAAATTATGAATTATGTTTCATCATCTGCAATCGTTTTAGTATTATTTATCTTATTAATTATTATACTAGGTGCTTGGATCTAAGGGGGTGCAAAATATGAATAATACAAATTGTGAAGTGCAATGTGAAGAAAAAAGACCATCATGTGGATCAGGACTAGTTTTAGTAGTAGTTTTATATATTTTATTAGCAATAATTTTAAGTTCGTTTAGAGCATGCTAAAAATAAAAGGTTTAACCTTTTATTTTTTTATAAATATCTTCTAAATCACTAATTTCATTTTCATTATAAACAGGTATTAAATGCATATGATAATGCTTTACTTCTTGAAGAGTACCATTGTTTTGAACAACTTTTAATCCTTCGAAGTTAAGCCTTTCATTAAGCAAGTTATACATCTTCTTACCAACCATATTAATATGATTTAAAGTATCTAAATCAATATCAGTATAGTCAGTATAATGCTTCTTAGGAATAATTAAAGTATGCCCATTACTAATTGGGTCAATACTTAAAAACACCAATACAACATCATCTTCATATAACTTATAACTAGGTAGTTCTCCTTTTACTATTTTACAAAATACGCAATCATTCATATAATCATCTCCATATATATTATCACTAAAAAACTAAAGAAAATCAAGTGTTTCTTTAGTTTTGATTTAATTCATTTAACATTTTTTCTTTTAGTTTATCAATGTCAGCAAAAAATAGGTCGGTTCCTCTGTTTTTTAAACCAATCATATTTTTAAATAAATTTTCGATTTCATTTTGCAAATCTGTAGGAACACTTAATGGAATTCCGTTTATGGTGTGCACATGATCAATGTATTTTTCTATAGTTGGAAAAGCATTTTGGATTAAAATTGCAACATCATTACCAGCTATTTTTCTTATTATTATAGTGTTACAAAATCCATATCTTTTGACTTTTTGGTCTATTATTTTATTATATTTATGTACTTTAGAACTTATTGGTATAAACCATAAAATATTTTTGTCTTTAATAGTGAAATAGGTTGGCCTTTTCTTACCTCTTTCATGATTTTGCATCAAATTATCATCGTTAACAATATCGAAATACTCATCTTTTATGTGATATAAATATCCAGTTTTAATTTTCATGTGGCTTCACCTCCATAATTTGCTTATAAATTAAAAGAATACTTCATCATAGGATGAAGTTATTCCACATTTTCAACCAGGATCATTTATTAGTCGCACCACCTGGAAGCGAAAAACATTGTCGCCTGGAATCATTTATTAGTCGCACCATCCAGAAGCGAAAAACATTTTCACTACTTTTGAAGTAGTACTGTAAGTATACTATATTTTTGTACAAATGTCAAATTAGTATACATTATAATATATTCAAATTACATAAAAGTATTTCTTGTTAAAACAAGTATTTAGTGTTAAAATATAGTTGGTGATTTTTTATGCATATAGAAATAAAAGATTTAGAGGTCTTAGTAAATAATAAAAAAGTTTTAAATAAATTAAATCTTTCAATAAATCCAGGGGAAATTCATGTAATAATGGGCCCAAATGGAGTAGGTAAATCTACTTTATCTAAGGTTTTAATGGGAAGTGAAGATTACAAGGTAGAAAGTGGAGATATTCTTGTAGATAATAAATCTATTAAAAATTTAGAGACTGATGAGAGAGCAAAGCTTGGTATGTTTTTATCTTTTCAAAATCCTATTGATATTGAAGGGGTTACTAATAGTGAGTTTTTAAAAGTAGCTATTAATGAAAGAAGAGAAGAACCTATTGGACTTTATGATTTTATAAAGGAAATGGAGCGATCATTTGATGAACTTGATCTTAAAAAAGAAATGATGCATAGATCTGTTAATCAAAACTTTTCTGGAGGAGAAAAGAAGAAGAATGAAATACTTCAAATGAAACTTTTAAAGCCTAAGTTTGTTATATTAGATGAATTAGATTCTGGTCTTGATGTAGATAGTTTAAAAGTAGTATGTGATAATGTAAATAGTTATTTGAGTGCTAATCCTGATACTTCAGTTCTTATGATTACTCATTATCAAAGAATACTTGATTATATAAAACCTGATTATATTCATATTTTAATAAATGGTCATATTGTTAAGACTGGAGATGCCACTCTTGCAAAAGAAATCGAAGAAAAAGGATATAAATCTTTTGATAACTGTGTTTCTTTAGTGAGTGAGGATTAATCTTATGAATACAATACATATAGATAACAATAGTAATCTTACTAATATAACTATAAGTGAAGATACTAATATATTTTATAATAATGCTAAAAGTAATATAACTATTGAGGTATTAAATGATTGTAAAGTGTTTGAATATATAAAAGATTCCAATATAGAAACTAATTATAAGATGACATCTTCTTTATCTATAAATAGATTTGTTGTTGATTCGAGTGTTAAGACTATTATTGATTTAGATAAAGAAAAAATAGAACTTAATTATTATTATTCTAATATTAATATTTTAGATAATAAGTATGAAATAACAATAAATCATAATAAAGAAAAGACTGTTAGTAATGTTAAAAACCATGGAATAAACCTAAGCAATAATAAACTTTCATACATAGTTAATGGTAAAGTATCAAAAGATTCAAGTGGAGTTATTTGTAACCAAGATAGTAAGATAATACTAACTAATGATAACAATTGCTTAATAAAACCTAACTTAATAATAGATAATGACGATGTAATAGCAAATCATTCTTCTTATATTGGATATTTTAAAAAAGATGAAATATTTTATCTTATGACTAGAGGAATTAATGAACTAGATTCAGAAAAGCTATTAGTCAAATCATTTTTAATAGGAAACATGGACATATCATATGAAGAAAGAAAAATAATATTAGAAAATATTAATAGTCACTGGAGGTGATATAAATGAATCGTGATGATTTCAAAATATTAAAGGATGATTTTATCTTTTTTGATAATTGCGCTACTACGTTAAAACCAAACATAGTAGTAGATGAAACTGTTAAGTATTATACAGAGTATACTTCAAATGCTCATCGTGGAGATTATGATAATAGTATAAAAGTAGATGCTTTATATGAAGAAACTAGAACCAAAGTAAGAAAATTAATAAATGCACAAAGTGATAGTGAGATAGTATTTACAAGTGGTGCGACTGAGTCTCTTAACTTAGTAGTATTTGGATTTATGAAGTACAATTTGAAAAAAGGAGATGAAGTTCTTCTTACTAAAGCAGAGCATGCATCAAATGTTCTTCCTTGGTTAGAACTTGCTAATGAAAAAGGAATAAAAATTAAGTATATTCCACTTGATAAAGATCATAAATTAGATTATGATGAGTTAGTTAAAATGATTAGTCCTAAAACAAAGGTAATATCAATAGCACATGTTACTAATACAATTGGGGATATTAGACCAGTAGAAAAAATAGGAAAACTTTGTAAAGAAAATAATATATATTTTGTGGTGGATGGTGCTCAAAGCATACCTCATTTCAAGGTTGATGTATTAAAAAATAATATAGATTTTCTTGCTTTTTCTGCTCATAAAATGCTTGGCCCAACTGGAGTAGGTGTTCTTTATGGTAAGTATGATTTGTTAAATGAGACAAGACCAATTAATTTTGGTGGAGGTATGAATAACATATTTGAATCAACTGGAGAAGTAGAGTATAAGAGTATTCCTACTAGATTTGAAGCTGGTACTCCTAATATAGCGGGAGTAATTGGATTTAATAGAGCAATTGATTATATTAATAGTATTGGTTATGATGCTATAGAGCGTCAAGAAAAAGAACTTAGAAAATACTTAATAGATAATTTGAAAAAGATAGATAATGTTATTTTGTATAATGAAAACAGTGATACTGGTATAGTTTTATTTAACTTGAAGGATATATTTCCACAAGATACATCAGTTTATTTAAATACATATCATATTTGTGTTAGAGCGGGTAATCACTGTGCTAAAATATTAAAAGATGAACTAGGTATTAGAAATACTTGTAGAATTAGTTTATATTTTTACAATACTAAGGAAGAAATTGATGTTTTAATTGAGGCATTAAAAAAATCAAAGAATATATTTGAAGTGGTGATATAATGGATAGTAATTTAAGAAGAGAAATAATACTTGATAATTATCAAAATCCTTTTCATAAAGAAACAAAAGATGATTATTTAAAGGTTAATACTAATAATGAATCATGTATTGATAATATTGATATATATTTTTCATTTGATGGTGATGTTTTAAAGGATATAACATTTAATGGAGAAGCATGTGCTATATCTACTAGTGCTACATCAATATTACTTAGAAATGTAATAGGAAAAACTAGGGAAGAAATATCTAATATTTTACTTAATTATGATAATATGATAAATGAAAAAGAATATGATAAAGATTTATTAAAAGATCTTAATGTATATGATGAAATATATCTTCAACCCAATAGAAAAAACTGTGCTTTATTACCTGCGAATGCAATAAGAAAAGCATTAGAACAAACAAAGTAGACTTTTTGGTCTGCTTTGTTTTTAGTTTTATGATTAAAAAGAAAAAAGACTAGATAGCCTCTTTAAACACCTCTTCATTAAATTTATGCTCACCAACATTTAACTCTTGGAGTCTTTTATACTTAATAAGTAGGAATAAGCTTTCTAAGCGGTCACTACCATCTTTCATAATAGGATCATCCCATGTTAAATCCAAGTGATACCAATCTTTATTTAATTTAACTAAGTTCCATATATGTGTTTCACTAGATACTTTTATATTATTTATTTTAAACTTATATAAGAATACACTCATTAGATCAGCATAAGCACCGCATGTACCATATTTATTTTTTAGAATATAGCTTGCTTTATTATATTCTCCTTCCGGATTTTTATTTCTAATATCATCAGTAGCATATTTACTTTTATCAATAATGTAATTATGAATAGTAGTAATTTTCTCTTTATTTGACATATTCTTTTTTATTTTAGATTCGATTATTTTATCTGTTTCTTCATTAATATAATTAATTTCATCTTCTTTATAGATTTTACTGATTTTTACAGTTACTTCTCCATATTTGTTATAAGTAGTATCAATCTTATTAAATTGATTAAATGGATGAACAAAGTTATTTATATAAGATATTTTATCATTATTTTTATTTATTTTAACAACATCAGAAATACATTTTTTATAAGAAGGATCACAATAGAAAGTGAAATTGTTGATACCACTGTTGATTATTGTATAGAAAACATTAAATAATTGTTTTTCATTTTTGACAATAAAATCATCAGTATTTTGAACAAACTTATAGTTATTATCATTATAATATTCATTTTTATCTATTTTGATATTATCAAGCCTATGAGATATATTATTTCTATAATATATATAAATATCATCTTTATAATAAAAGCATACTCCAAGAATTGAGATTACTACGATTAGACAAATTACTAATGTAATTATAATAGTTTTTTTCAAATTAATCACCAAATACATTGTACCAAAAAAAAATAAAGTAGGCAATCCTAACTTTATATTTATTTGCTTGCTTTCATTAATCTAGATTTTTCTCTAGCAGCTTTATTAGCGTGAATTAATCCATTTGAAGCATTCTTGTCAATTAATTTAATAGCATTGTTAACTGCTTCTTCTTTACCTTCGTTGTTTTTAATAGCAATTTTAGCTTTTTTAATAGCAGTTCTCATACTAGAGATAGCAGTTCTATTCATTTCTTTTTTCTTTGCATCAGTTTTTACTCTTTTCTTAGCGCTTTTAATATTTGGCATGATTTCACCTCACTTTTTTAATCAATACTAATTTTATCAAAAAAAAATAAAAAAATCAAATAAAATATATACTTTTTAATAAAAATATATAATTTTGTATTAAAATGTTGTGTTTTTTTATACTAATAATGGTGATATTATGAGAGAAATAGATTTATCTAAGTATAAAATAAGGACTGATTTAGTCGCAGATATTATATCTAATGAGAATTTATCTAATATTTATGAAGAGAATGATGATATAAATGGGTGTCATATTAAAAGGATAAGACTTGATAAAGATAATGCTTTAAAAATAGAGAAAAAAGAGGGTAATTATACTACTATATATTTTGATGATATAACTGATAAGAGTAATTATGAGAATGTTTTAAATGTTTTTAAGAAAGAGTTTTTAAATATTCTTTCTCTTACTGGAATAGAAAATGATGATACCTGTTTGGTGATAGGTTTGGGTAATGATAAGTCTACTCCGGATAGTTTGGGGCCTAAGACTATTAATAATATTGAGGTGACAAGACATATTTATGAACTTTTTAATACTTTAGAAGATGGTTATAGAGTGGTGTCTGCTCTTAATCCAGGGGTTATGGGTACTACTGGGATAGAGACTAGTGATATAATACTTTCTGTTGTATCAATGATTAAACCTGATTTTATAATAGTAATTGATGCTTTAGCAAGTGATTGTGTAGATAGGGTATTAAAAACTATACAGATTACTAATACTGGTATTAATCCCGGTTCTGGGATAGGTAATTCTAGGAAAGAGCTTTCATCTTTTGTACTTGGTATTCCTGTAATAGCAGTAGGAGTCCCAACTGTTGTAGATGCTGTAACTATTGTATATGATACATTAAATTATATGGAAAAGCATTTTAGTTATACTATAAATAATAGAGATAATTTAGTTAATAAACTTATTCCTAGTTCTAAGATTAATTATTTAAAGAATAATAATTATAGTCTTAATAATGAGGAGAAGACTTATTTTCTTGGTGCAATTGGTAATTTAAGTGATTTTGAAAAGAAAGCTCTTATATATGATGTTCTTACTCCGATTGGTTATAATTTAATGGTTACACCAAAAGAAGTTGATTTTGTTATTGATAAGTTTTCTTTACTTATTAGTGATGTTATAAATAAATCAATTCATAATATATAACGACAAAATATATAATTTGAATGTAGTAGTATTATCTTGGTGATAATATGAAGTATATTAAGATTATATTTTGTCTTTTTTTAATATTTATTTCTTTTTATTTTACAATTAATAGTTCAATTGATGAGTTAGATCTTGCCTCTATTTATAATATAAATACTAAGAAGATAATTAAGAATATATTTTTATCTGTTGGAAATGATAAGACTGATAATGCTTTAAAGTTATTAAAAAGTAATGATTCTAATGATATAGTTATAAATACAATGGATACTAAGAGCACTAATAAGAAAATTGAGGTTTATTTATATAATACTCATAATAAAGAGGAGTATAAAACTAATGTATATGGTATTACTCCGAGTGTTGTTGATGTTAGTAATATGATACAAAGTGAGCTTTTAAAGTATTATGTTTATTCTTATGTTGAGAAGATGGATGTAGTTGGAGAAATGAAAAAGAGGAATCTTGAGTATTATGATACATATGATATTTCTAGGAGTAATATAATTAGTATAAGAAAGAAATATCCTAGTATTAATTATATATTTGATATACATAGAGATTCTGTTACTGGAGATTTATCTAGGGTAAAAATAAATGATAAGAGTTATGCTAAGATAATGTTTTTAGTGGGTAAAAAGAATTCTAATTATAAAGAGAATGAAAAGAATATAAAAGTAATGAGTGATTATATAAACAAAAAGTATCCTGGGATACTTAGAAATAATTATTATAATCATTATATATTCAATCAAGATATAGTTCCTAATGCTTTTTTAATCGAAGTAGGAGGACCTGATAATACAATAGAGGAACTACATAATACATCACAGGTTTTAGCAGAGGCAATTAATCATTTGATTGGGGGTTAATATGAAGAATACACTTATTAAGATAATAGTACTTAGTTTAGTTGTTTTTTTCTTAGTGCTTGTATTTGCAGAAAAGTCTGGTTACTTAAAGACTAAGGAAGAAAAGACTAAAGTATTAACTGAAGAACAGATTGAGTTATTTGAAAATGATATAGCACAGGGAAAATCAGTAGATATTAATGATTATGTAGTAGATAATAATAAAGATTATACAAATGAAGTGTCTAATAATTTTTATAGAGTATCTTTAAAACTAGAAAAGGGTGTTGATGGAATAATTAAGTTTATATTTAAAGGGGCCTCTAAGGCGGTAGTGGATTAAAAAGACTTGTATAAAACTACTAAATGTAGTATATTATATATAAAGAAGCACGTTCCTTGAACGCCGACTTCGATGTTTTTCATGTTGCGACGTTTCCCTATATCAGAGAGACGTCGCATTTATTTTAAATTATTTTAATAATAAATAAATAATTACAAGCAGTGCTAAAATTAGAAAATCTTTCTTACTCATAACTATCACCCCATTTCTTTTAAAGAGATAATGAAGTCGGCGCCCGTAATGAACGTGCTGATATCACTATAAACTAAAGAAAAATACTTGTCAAATGACCAATTTTAAGATTTGAGAGAAAAAATGATTACAAAAATAAGATTTGCCTTAGGGCAATTTTTATTTTTGAATAAGAAAACTTGTATCAAAAGTCTTGTTTCTATAAAAATGCAAAAAATTAAAAAAATTATTATCTTTTTAGTGCAAAGTAATATTGATAAAATAATAAAATCGTGTTAAATTGTTAATAGATACTAAAGAGGTGTTTTGTTATGGAAGAAAATAAAAAGAAAAAAATATTAAAAATTACTTTATGTACTTTAGGTTTGATATTAGTATTAGCAATAGGATCCTTTGCAGTATATAATGCAAGTATACCTGGTACTGC
>CAKOQD010000017.1 GCA_934101185.1 uncultured Bacilli bacterium
TTATAAAGAGTATGATAAATTTAAAGTTAAACAAGATAAATTATATAAATCAGACTTTGATAATTTTTT
The DNA here is from genome assembly GCA_934101185.1 of uncultured Bacilli bacterium. Taxonomy (GTDB): domain Bacteria; phylum Bacillota_I; class Bacilli_A; order RF39; family UBA660; genus JAEDJI01. The sequence continues at coordinate 70 of CAKOQD010000017.1, forward strand.
AAATGAAGCAAGAATGATAGAGAAAGGAAGTGATAAATAATGGATATGTACAAAAAAAGAGAAATGAGAAAAAACAAAAAAATGAATGAAGATACAAAAAGTTTACCATCAACGAGTATCAACTGGTATCCTGGCCATATGGCTAAGACTAAAAGACTTATAAAAGAAAACTTAAATGTAATAGACATAATTTATGAAGTAATAGACTCACGTATTCCATATAGTTCTAAAATAATAGATATAGATGATTTAATATCTAATAAGCCTAGAATATTAATAATGACTAAGTATGATTTATGTGATAAGATCGAAACTGATAAGTTTGCTAAGTATTATGAATCTCTTGGATATAAAGTAATTAAATGTGATCTTACATCAAACGATAATCTTAATAATTTGTTTGATTTAAGTAACGAAATATTAAAAGATAAAATACAAAAGCAAAAAGAAAAAGGCATAAAAAAACAAACTATACGTGCTTTAGTAATAGGAATACCAAATGCTGGTAAATCTACATTAATAAATAAAATAGTAGGAAGAAAAATAACAGTAACAGGAAATAAACCTGGTGTTACTAAAAACCTTAGTTGGATAAGAGTAGGTAAAAACATTGAACTCCTTGATTCACCTGGAATATTATGGCCTAAGTTAGAGCAGGACCGTGTAGCATTTAATCTAGCAAGTACTACTGCGATTAAAGAAGAAATACTACCACTTGAAGACGTAGCAGTCTACATATTAAACTTTTTATCTAAATACTACAAAGATATATTAATCGATAACTATGGTGTTCTGGATACATCTGATACATATGAAATATTCGAAATAATTGGTAGAAAAAAAGGTTGTCTTATGAAAGGTGGTCTTATTGACTATGATAAAGTAATAGATATAATAATAAATGATATAAAGAAAGGCAAAGTAAAAGGAATTACTTTTGATAGATTCGAAGATGTTAAATAAAGAACAAATACTAGATAAACTAAATGAATTAGAATTAGATAAGAATGAGTTTGTTGTTTCGATGGGTTCATCACTTGTAATGCACAATATAAAAAAAGAAACAAATAATATAAATATATCTATCGGTTCTGATTCTTTTTCTAGATTAAAACAAAAATATAACTCGATATATGAAAATAACATAGAAATAATTAAATATGATGTATTTGAAATAAGTAATTTAGATTTAAATTTAGAAAAAGAACTTATAGACAATTATTATTGTCAAGACTTAGAAAATATTATGAGTATTAAAAAAGAATTAAATAGAAAAAAAGATATTAAAGATATAAAAGCAATAGATTTATATTTATGTAGTTTAGATAACATGAGATATGAAAAAGAATTATATAAAAATAATATAACTCTAATCGCTGGAGTTGACGAAGTAGGAAGAGGACCATTAATTGGTCCGGTTGTAGCATCTGCAGTTATTCTTCCTAAAGATTATGTTTTAAAAGGACTTACTGATTCAAAGAAATTATCCGAAAAGAAAAGGGATTATTACTATGATATCATAAAAAAAGATGCATTAGCTATCGGAATAGGGGTAATAGACAATAATATAATTGACGAAGTAAATATATATGAAGCAACAAAACTTGCTATGAAAGAAGCTATAAATAATTTAAGTATTAAACCAGAACATATATTAATAGATGCTATGAAATTAGATATAGATATTCCAACAACATCAATTATAAAAGGAGACTTTAAATCACAAACAATCGCTGCAGCATCAGTCATAGCAAAAGTAACAAGGGATAAAATGATGTATGAACTTGATAAAGAGTATCCAGAATATAACTTTAAAAATAACAAAGGATATCCCACAAAAGATCATCTTGATGCTATAGAAAAACATGGTATACTGAAGCAACATAGAAACTCATATGGACCTGTAAGAGATTATATAGAAAAATATAATAACAAATAAAAGAGTAGCTCAGTGTTTTAAAATCATATAAAAAATGATTGACATATTTTAAAAATTAATGTATAAATTATTACGAGGGATGTGATATCATGAAAAATTTAGTAATCGTGGAATCACCTAGTAAGAGTAAAACAATTGAAAAATATCTAGGTAATGATTATAAAGTAGTATCTTCAAAGGGTCATATTAGAGACCTATCAACATCTGGTAAATTCGGCTTTGGTGTTGATGTAGATGATGGTTTTAAACCTAATTATGAAATAATTAAAGGTAAAAAAAGTGTTGTAACTGAGTTAAAAAAACTTGTTAAAGAAAGTAATTTAGTATACTTAGCTTCCGATCCTGACCGTGAAGGAGAAGCAATTGCATGGCATTTGAAAGATGCTTTGAAGTTAAAAGATGATAAATATGATAGAGTAGTATTCAATGAAATAACAAAAGATAAAGTACGTGAAGCCTTTAATCATCCTAGAAAAATTGATGATAATTTGGTTAAATCTCAAGAATCAAGAAGGATACTAGATCGTATAATTGGTTTTAGATTATCAAAGTTAATGCAATCTAAAACTGGTGGTAAGTCTGCTGGAAGAGTACAATCAGTGGCACTTAAACTAATCGTTGATCGTGAAGAAGAAATTAATGCATTTATTCCAGAAGAATATTATACTATCACTGCTATTTTTAATGATTTTGAATCTAAGTTATTTCAATATGATCATAAAGATTTTGAAATTAAGACAGAAAAAGAAAAAAATAATGTATTAGATAAACTATCTAAAACATTTGAAATAGAAAGTATAGATAAAAAAGATAAAAACAAAAAAGCAAAACCTCCTTATACAACATCAACTCTTCAACAAGATGCATCTAATAAATATAATTTTCCTGGTAAAAAAACCATGTCAATTGCTCAAAAACTATATGAAGGAATTGAGTTGGAAAATGAAACTACTGGGTTAATTACTTATATGAGAACAGATTCTATAAGACTTAGTGATGAGTTTATAAAAAATACTTATAAGTATATTAATGATAACTATGGAAAAGAGTATGTTGGTTATGTAAAGCAAACTAAAAATAAAGAAAATGTTCAAGATGCGCATGAGGCTATTAGACCAACTGATATTAATAAGAGTCCTGATAAAGTTAAAAAATATTTGTCTGAAGATGAATATAAATTATATAAGTTAATTTATTTTAGAGCTCTTGCTTCTTTAATGATTGATGCTAAAGCTCTTACTACTACAATTATTTTGAATAATAATAATTATCAGTTTAAGACAACTGGCTCTATCATAACTTTTGATGGTTATTTAAAAGTCTACAAAGATTATGAGTCTACTGAAGAAAAAATATTACCTGATTTAGAAAATTATAATACTAATATAGTTATTGCTAATGAGATAGTGGATGAACAACATTTTACTAAGCCAAAACCTAGATATACTGAAGCTAAACTAATTAAGGAACTTGAAGAGTTAGGTATTGGTAGACCTTCGACTTATGTTAAGATTATTGATACATTAAAAGAAAGGGGGTATGTTTTACTCGAAGATAAGAAATTTAAACCTACTGAAATAGGGATTTTAACTACTCATAAACTTCAAGAGTTTTTCTCTAATATAATAAATGTTGAATATACTGCTAAAATGGAAGATGATCTTGATAAAATAGCGGAAGGAAAAGAAGTATGGAATGAAATGCTTGATAGTTTTTATAAAGAATTTGAACCCCTTGTAAAAACTGCATTTAGCGAGATGGAAAAGAAAGAACCAGAAAAAACTGGAGAATCTTGTCCTTTATGCAATAATCCTCTTGTAATTAGAAAAGGCAAATATGGAGAATTTACTGCTTGTAGTAATTATCCTGAATGTAAATACATTAAAAAAGAAGAAAAAAAGATTATTGAAATATGTGATTGTCCTAATTGTGATGGAAAAATAGTAGAAAGAAAAACTAAAAGAGGAAAAATATTTTATGGATGTAATAATTTTCCTAAATGTAATACTGCTTTTTGGGATAAACCTATAAATGAAAGATGTCCTAAATGCAATAGTATTCTTTTAGAAAAGAAAGATAAGATTGTTTGTTCTTCTTGTGAATATGAAAAATAGTACTTAGGTACTTTTTTTATTGATTTTTAGTATACATTATTAAATGAGTATACTATCATTGAAAATGTTGAATAACACTTTCGTAAATTGATTCGTGAATTAGATTTTTCTTTTTTGTGGTAATAAAAAATTAAAAAAAAGATTGCAAGTATTTAATGGTTTGTGTTATCATATATATGAGAATACTAGTGGAGGAATGAAATATGAAATTTGATTTGAAAAAGTTTATTGGTGATGACCAAAAAATAGATAATACAAAAGAGAATGAATATTATGATGATTCAACTAAAGAAGATGTAAATGGTGCTAAAATGATCCTTTTAGAACCACGTGCTTATTCTGAATCACAACAAATAGCAGATTATCTTAAAAAAAGATGTTCTGTAGTAGTTAATTTAAAAAGAGTAACACCAGAAGTTGCTAAAAGGATAATAGACTTTCTTGGTGGTACTATATATGCAATCGGAGGAACCATGCAAAAATTAGGAAACGGTATTTTCTTATGTGCTCCGAATAATTTTAATATCGAAGGCAAAATAAGTGAGGGAGAAAAACAAGCTCAAAAAAATAAAAAAGAAGAACAAGAATTAGACTGGTAATATAAATGAGGTGTGGTATATGGATAATTTTAATCAATCACAAATGGGTTATGATAAAAAGGAAGTAAATGAATTTGTAGACTACGTAATTAAAAAGACTGAGGAAAATATTGATACTATTAAAAATCAAAATGAAGAAATAAGAAGACTTAATTTAGAACTTGAAAGATATAAAAAACTGGAATCGTCTTATCAATATCTTAATACTCAAGCTGAATATACTACTACCGAAATCAAACGTTTAGCAGAACAACAAGCGGATCTTATAATAAAAGAAGCAAAAGATAATGCTAGTAAAATAGTAAATGATGCATTAATTAAAGCACAAAAAATACAAAATGATAAAGAACTACTTAATAAAAATATTACTATATGTAAAAAGAAAATAAGAAATGCTTTAATGGAACAATTAGATTTAATCGAAGAAATAGAAATACTTTAATAGTATTTTTTTCTTGACTTTAATTAAAAATAATATATAATATCTATTGCAAAAAGGTGTTATATATGGAATTAAATAAACAAATAAAAGAACTTAATAGATTAAAAAGAAGAATAGAGGTAAATTTATTATCAGATATTAATACTGATGATAGAATAGTATTATCACATGAATATATTCATATTATTGATTTACTAAATACAATTGATAAGAATGCAACGCATGAAATACAACCTTTTATTTATATGAAATACTATGCTTTTAAACATAATATGCCATTTAATATTTTGTTTCAAGAAGCAGATTTTATTAATAAAACATCAAGTGATGTAATTAAGAAATATAAAAATTTTACTTTAAATCCCAATAAAATATTCATGCAGGATAATAGAGTAGAGTTAAATACAAAACAAAAAATACATATATTAAAATCGTTTGTAGAAAGTATAGATAAAGAATTATTGCCATTTTTTGAGCAATTACAAAATTTTATAATTTATCATAAATGTAATAATAAAACATATGGGAGAACTTTTTCGTTTGTTAAACATGATAAATATTATATATATTTAAATTCTAATTATAGAGTATCATCTCTTACAGATGCCTATACATTAGCTCATGAAATAGGACATGCATATGAAGATAAATATGTATTAGAAAAACCAATACATTCTATATCTAAATATGATAATTATTATTCAGAAGTATGTTCAACATTTTTTGATACAGTATTTTTAAATTATGTATTAAGTCATTTTCATTTAAAAGAGGCAAACAGTTTAAAAGAATATAAACTAAATGAAATATTATCATGTTTTAAAACATTGAACTTTTTACTTAATAACGTAAACATCTTATATGAAGATTATAATTATAGAATACCATACTATGAACTGTTATCTAAACAAGATAAAATACATATAGCAGAATGTAGTTCATATTTAAAAAGTATTAAATATGGATATGGAATACTTATAGGTACTTATTTTGCTAATCTATATCAAAAGAATAAAGAAGAAGGATTAAAACAATTAAAAGAATTTTTAAATAAACAATGTTATACTTCTTGTGATGGACTATATCATGAGTTTATAAAGGACTACACATTTCTTGAAGAAGAATTAGATAAAACAAAAAGAATTAAATAATTATTGGTTTATTTAGTTCTTTTTTAATTAATGAATTATCCTTTACAATAAGAGAATATATTTTAGTTACTTTGAATTCTATATCAAGATTTTTATCTATATTAGGTTTATAATTACTAATAAGAGGAATATCTATGTTCTTTTTAATACTATTTAAATATTTTTTGCCTTTCATGTTAAAACCAAGTATTCTTATATAAGTAATTTCATTTATAAAATCTTGTTTTTTAAAATTAGTTAAAATATGTATTAACATTCTATTAATTTTATTATAGGTATATCTTTTAGTTTTGATATTAGATATTAATTCTTCAATAGTAAAAGCATTATCTATATATTTTAGTATTCTGGACTCTATTCCTTCATCTACTGTTTGATATATTGATAGGTCTTCAGTAGTATTTATTTTATATTTTAATAAATCTAAATAGTCGGAATTCTTATATATAATATTTTTATCATAATTAATATATTTAGATATATCTTTATTTTCCTTTATTAACTTTCTAATTAGACTAGCACTTAAAATATTACTATTTATATCTTTACCATGATAGTCATTAGTTCTTTTTATAGAGATAGGTTCAATATCATAGTTATTTTTAATTATCTCTTTTATGTATGATATACCCAATAAGTCATTCGGAGTATCAATCTTTTTAATATTAAAATGCTTTAAAGCAAGAGATAAACTAGTAGGGTAGTTATTACCATCATCAAGATATTTTTTAACTAAAAAGTCAAATTCATTATTATTTACTTGTAAGTTAGCTATATTGTATAAAAGATCTATATCATTTGTTTCACTACCAAATACTATTTTAGACACCTTTAATTTATTTAGTATAGCCATTGCTCCTTTGGCAAAAATATCTGCACTTTGAGATGAAAATACAAAGGGCAACTCAATTACTATATCTATCCCATTATTAAGACAAATACTTGTTTTATTCCATTTATTAAGTACACTTACTTCTCCTCGTTCACAAAATGATGAAGACATAACACATATAATTAAAGAATCTTTATACATTTCTTTAATTTTTTTAATATGATATAAATGTCCTAAATGAAAAGGATTATATTCTGCGATTATTCCAATTACTTCCATACAAATCACCATCTATATTGTAACAAATAATTATTATTATGTAAAATATCATCTTTACAAAGAATTAAATATTTTATATAATTATTATAGTAAGGAGCAATCATATGGTTAGAAAAAAGAAAGCAAGTATTATAATTATTTTTGTTTTGATTGTAATTAGCATTTTATTAGTTGGTTCTTATGCTTTATATAATACAAGTTTACTTACTGGTAATAATTCTTTATCAACTGGAAAAGTAAAGATGAGTTATAGTGAATCTAATGAAATAAAATTAAATAATGTGGTTCCTACGAGTGATAAGAAAGGTATTTCAAGTACTGATTACTTTGAGTTTAAAGTAAATACTTATATTAAAACTAATAAACAAATGACTATGAATTATAATATAGTATTAGAACCACTTGATGTAGATAGTTCTTATATTAAGTTTAGTGATAGTGATATTAAAGTTTATCTTACTAAGGTAGATAATAATACTGAAACATTAGTGACGGGTCCAATAACTATAGATGAGCTTAATCAATATGTATTAAAATCACAAGAAGAAACATTTAATAGAAATGATACAGAACGTAGTACTACATATAGACTTAGAGCTTGGTTAGATTATAATTTTGATGCCTCTAAAATAAATGAAAAGACTTATAGTTATAAGTTTAGGGTTAATGTAAATAATGATAGTGTTCCGACATTGGATACAAGTGGTGCAAATAAACCGGAGTTAACAAGCAATATGATACCAGTGTATTATGATGAGGCAAATAATAGTTGGAAGAAAGCAGATGCTTCTAACTTAGATGAATTTAATATATGGTATAATTATGATAAAAAGATGTGGGCAAATGCAGTAACTGTTACAGAAACTAATAGACAAACTTATTTAAAAGCAAGTGCAGGAACTACTATACCAATTACTGATATTAATACAATGTGGGTATGGATACCAAGATATACTTATACATATTTTAAATCATCAACACCACAAGAAATTAATATAAAGTTTGAAAAAAGGACAAATAGTTCTGGAACAATTAAATGTGTTCCCGCTATTAATCAAAAAGATAGTGATGGCAACATAATATCACAAAAGTGTACAGACAGTAAAAATACAAGTTTAAAAGAAGGCATAAGCACATATACACATCCAGCTTTCACATTTGGTTCAAATGAATTAACAGGGTTATGGGTTGGTAAATTCGAAAATAATGCTGTTGATATTCCTACTAGTCCTATTACTACTGATTCTACTATTATAATAAAGCCTGATTTAGTTTCCTTAAGATACAAGGATATTTCATATATGTTCAAAGACATTAGACAAATGGAGGGTTCTAATAATGTATATGGTTTTAAGCAAAGTTCAAATACTGTATTTAATTGGGATGGTACTTTGACTAATGATAATAACAATATTGATATACATATGATGAAAAATAATGAATGGGGTGTTGTCGCTTATTTATCACATAGTAAATATGGAATAAATGGTGAAATATATAAAAATAATTCAAGTGGTTATTACACTGGGAGAAGTGGAGGAAATGTTTCCGGAAAAACATCAGCATCCTCTGTATATACCAACATTAGTTCTATTGATCAAAACAATGAATATGGTTATTACACTTATGATGGATATTTATTAAATTATAATACAAATACCAAAAGTCAAACTAGAGATTTAAGTAAAGTAGCAAGTTCAACGGGCAATATATATGGTATATATGATATAAGTGGTGGTTCAAATGAATATGTAATGGGTGTTATGGTTTCTTCTGATGGAAAGTTTAATGTTGCATCTGCTGGTAACTGGAATGCATCCTTAATGCCTTTAAACAAATATTATAATTCTTATTCATATGATGTTAGTTCAAATAGTACTAAGTATTCAACATTTACAAGGGGAAATCTGGGAGACGCCACAATTGAAGTTCTAGCATCTTCTTCTAATAGAAAAAGCTGGTACGATGATTTAGCAAGTTTTGTTGCATCTGATCGACCATGGATCACTAGAGGTAGTTACTATAATGATTTAGTAGCACCTGGAGCATTTTATTATCATACAGGACCCGGTTCTCATAACGATAGTGTTTCAACACGTTCTTGTTTGATAGTAAATAATTAATAAAGGAGGATAATATGTGCAGTAATAAAAGAGTATTAACTATTATATCTTTATCTTTATTTGCAATAAGTATTTTATCATTTGGGACATATGCTTTATATAATACAAGTTTACTTACTGATAATAATTCTATATCAACTGGAAAAGTAAAGATGAGTTATAGTGAATCTAATGAAATAAAATTAAATAATGTGGTTCCTACGAGTGATAATAAAGGTATTTCAAGTACTGATTACTTTGAGTTTAAAGTAAATACTTATATTAAGGCCAATAAGGAAATGACTATGAATTATAATATAGTATTAGAACCTCTTAATGTAGATAGTTCTTATACTAAGTTTAATGATAGTGATATTAAAGTTTATCTTACTAAGGTAGATAATAATACTGAAACATTAGTGACAGGTCCAATAATTATAGATGAGCTTAATCAATATGTATTAAAATCACAAGAAGAAACATTTAATAAAAATGATACAGAACGTAGTACTACATATAGACTAAGAGCTTGGTTAGATTATAATTTTGATGCCTCTAAAATAAATGAAAAGACTTATAGTTATAAGTTTAGAGTTAATGTAAATAATGAGGCTGCACCAAAAGAAATAGTACCATTACTTAATATACCAGTAGGTACAGATGGTATTGAAAAAGTTACACATGAAATAGATGATACATTACAAGTAGATAGTAAGTTTGCTACTGAATATAGATATCGTGGAGGAGACTCAGTAGTAAAAAACTATGTAGCATTTAATAATGAGGTATGGAGAATAATCGGAGTAATCCCAACTGAAGATACAAATGGTAATGTGGAAAATAGGATTAAGATAATAAGAGACGAATCTATAAAAGAAGAATTATGGAATACAACACAAGATACAACAACTAATTCATATAATAATTGGACAACAGCAACACTTAATACATATTTAAATAATGATTATTATAATACATTAAGTAGTGATGCAAAAAACATGATAGGAACAGCAAAATATTATCTTGGAGGATACAAAGATTCAAAAATAACATCAGATGTAATGTGGCAATATGAAAGAAAGAATGAAGCAAATAGAACAGGATATTATTATGGAACAAATCCAGTAATGCAAAATGATGCATCAAAAAAAATAGCAATAATGTATGCAAGTGACTATGGATATGCAGCATCAAAAGAATGTACAAGCAACTTATATTATTATGATGATTCTGCAAGTTGCAAAACAACAAATAATTGGTTAGATAAAAGTGCAAGTGCATGGTTGCTTCCGCAGATTTCAGACGATTCCCTCAATGCTTTCATTGTGAACTCGACTGGCTATGTCAGTTACTACAGCCTCGTCAGCTACACCACGTTTAAGGTGCGCCCAGTCCTTTATCTATCATCTAACGTAAAGATTTCAGGTGAGTCTGGTACAAGCTCTGATCCATATCAGTTAAGCTTATAAAAAAAATAATAAATAAAAAGGAGTTTTAATTATGAAAGAAAAGAAAAAAATGAGTAGAAATAATTTAATAATATTAATCGCAGTCATCTTATGTGGTTTAATGTTTTTACTTAATTTATGTGGGGTATTTGATTTAAGACTTAATCTTGCTTATACAAATGAATATAACATATCAAGTGTAAATAATATTAATTTTGATATGCTATATTATGATCTTGAAGTAAAAACTGGTTCAAATGATAAAATAATAGTTAAATACTATGGTAATGATAAAGAAAACATTGATATAAGTAGTTCTACTAATAAGGATTTAAATATTGAAATGATTAATCATAAGTTTTCCCATAAAAATGGATTCTTAAAACAAAAGGTTATGGTTATTCTTCCAAAGAGTTATATTGGGACCCTTAATGTTAATTCTACTGATGGAGACATTTCAATTAAGAATAATTTTAATATTAATGCCAATATAGAAACCACTGATGGAGATATATGCTTATCTAAAATCAATAAACTAACTATTAAATCAGATGATGGAGACATCTCTATTAATAAAGTAAGAGTACTTGATCTTAATGTCATCGATTCAGATGTTATCATTTCTGATATAAAAGAAGAAGCTTCAGTTATGTCTGTTGAAGGAGATATAACAATAAACAAGTTTAATCTTACTAACAATAGTGTTGTAGAGTCTCGTGATGGAGATATAACTATTAAAAACATTAAAAATGCTTCAGTTGATGCTTCTGATACACTTGGTGATAAAATAGTGGCTAAATCATATAAAGGTACTTATCAATTGAAAGTTAATTCTGTAAAAGGAGATATTATCATTAGATAATATTCTCTTTTGTTAAGGTGTTTTATGAATAAGAATATAAAAGTACTAGCAATTATATCTTTAATTCTGTTTAGTCTTAGTATTGTGTTTATTTCCTCTTATGCAATTTTTGGACTTGTTTTATCCACTGGTAATAGTAGTATCACCACAGGACAAATAAAGATGAGTTATACAGAAACAAATGAAATAGGTATGGCAAATGCTTTACCTATTACTGATACTGATGGTAAGAAATTAGATACTTACTTTGATTTTCAAATACTTACTTATATTAAGACAAATGCTAATGATAGTACTAAAAGAAAAATTAATTATAATATTGTTATAGAACCACTTGCAGTAGACAATAAACTAAATGATAGTGAAATTAAAGTATATTTGACTAAAATAGAAAATGGGACTGAAACTTTAGTAGTTCCCCCTGTTACTATTGATAAGCTAAATAATTATATATTAAAATCACAAGAAGAAACATTCTCTAATGCAAAAAATGAAGTTATAACTGGTTATAGGTTAAGGGCTTGGATTGATAAAGATGTTGATACAAATAAATTTAATGATAAATCTTATAGTTATAAATTTAGAGTTAATGTAAATAATGATACTGCTTCATTAAAAAATATTTCAGTAAAACAACCCACAAAGACTACTTATGCTAAAGGAGAAAAACTCTCTTTAGATGGTTTTTATGTACGTGGTTTGTTTAGTGATGATAGTATGAAAGTTATTACTGATAGTTGTACTTTATCTGATGTTAATATGAATACTGCTGGCAACAAGAATATTGCCGTTACATGTAATGTAAATGGTGTTGTTAAGACTTCATATTTTAGTATAACAGTAATAGATACTTCTAGTATAAGTATTAATAAAACCTCATCAGGAGTCCTTTCTAGTATTTCTAATGATACTACTAAAGAACCAAAAGATAGTGTAATTTTAGTTACCAGTAATTACAAATATACTTATAATGATTTTATGAAACTTAGTCCTGTTGAGAAAATGGTTATATATCAAGACATAAAAAATCCATATGTAATAACCGCTCCTCACTCAGTAAAGCAATTAAGAGAGGGATCAATAAAAGCAAGAGATTTAAATACTGGCGAAATGTGTATTGAAGTAGCCAAAAAAACTAATTCTGTTTGTGTAACTAGACAAGCATATGATAAAACTGATCCTAATTATTATGGTGGAGGTATATTTGTTTCTTTAGCAAAAGATTTAGGAACTAATACTAATGCAATATTAAATATGGATTTACATGGTATTGCTTCTTCTAGAGAATTTGGTTTTGCAATTGGAACTAGAAAGGGTAGTGTGCTATCTTCAAAATACAAGTGTATAGATAAAACATTAGCAGAATACTTACATGATAAATCAAATGAACCCATATCTGTTAACACCTATAGTGGCTGCGATTACGGTAGTGCTAGTTACTTAATTATAAGTGATTCCACATTACAAGGAGGAATGATTATTCAGTCTGGTATTGCTCAAAATAGTATTCAGCTTGAGATGAAACCTGATTATAGACCTAGATATTCTTCATATGTTGCTAATTTTATCTTATCCAATTTTAAATAAATATAATTTATACAATAGTTATATATGAACAATATTAATAATCGACAAAATATTTAAAATATAATTTATATAATAGTTTAGGTGGTATTATGACTATATATGTAGATTATATTTTTTTTATTAATTTTCTATTTGATCTTATTCTTTTATATGGAATTAACATTATATTAAAAAGAAATGCTTCTAGAACAAGATTACTACTTGGTTCTATATTCGGAGGACTTACTATTTTCATACTTTTTATATCTATAAATGGTTTTATATACTTCTTTATTAAACTCTTACTCGGAGTTATTATGCTACTTATTACTTTTTCTTTTAAAAGCTTTAAATATACATTTACTAATTTTATATATTTAATGTTACTTTCTATAATACTCGGAGGCTTCCTTTTTTTTATAAACAATCAACTAGGTAATAAATCAACCGGAATAATACTATTTACTAATGGTTTTAATCTTAATAATATCATAGTATTACTTAGTTCTTTATTAATTATTGAAATATATTATTATATCAACAAAATATATAAAAATAATATATCTAATATATATAGTGTTATTTTATATAACAAAAACCAAATATTTAAATTAAGTGCTTATTTAGATACTGGTAATAATTTATATGATCCATATTTTAATAAACCTATTCTTATTCTAAATAAAAATATTAATATTTTATATGATTCTTTTATAATAGTTCCTTATAATACTATAAGTGGAAAAGGACTAATGAAATGCATTTTTTGTGATAAGTTATACATAAAAGATATTGGTTATAAATATAATGTATTAATTGGGTTATCAAATGACAAATTTCATCTATATGATACTGATATAATACTGCATAAGGAGATGATTGAATGAAAATAATTATGTTTTTAAAGAGGTTATTTAGAAAAAATAATATCTTTTATGTCGGAGCAACTGACATTTTGCCTCCGCCTCTTGAAAAAGAAGAAGAAGACAAATTAATTGATTTATCTTTTAATGGAGATATGAATGCTAGAAATAAACTCATTGAACATAATCTTAGATTAGTAGTTTTTCTTGCTAAAAGATATGAAAATACTAAAGTTGATCTTGAAGATTTAGTAAGCATAGGCTCTATTGGTTTAATCAAAGGAATTAATACTTTTTCTAAAGATAAGAATATAAAACTTGCTACTTACTGCTCTAGATGTATTGATAATGAAATACTTATGTATCTTAGAAAAACTAAAAAAAGTAAGACTGATATATCTTTTGAAGAATCCCTTAGTTTTGATGCTGATGGAAACGAACTTCACCTTGAGGATATATTAGGAACTGATAAGGATATAGTTACTAAAGGATTAGATGATGAATTAGATAAACAACTATTAAGAAAAGAATTAAATAAACTTGATAAAAGAGATAAAGAAATAATGTGCTTAAGATATGGTCTTAATGGTTATGAAGAGATGACACAAAAAGATGTTGCAGAAAAACTTAATATTAGTCAATCATATATATCTAGAATAGAAAAGAAAGTTATTAAAAGATTAAAATCTGTTATTAAAAATTAGAACTCTTTATAGAGTTTTTTTGTTGCCCTAAACTTGCTTGATTTAATATTTTATATTTGTTATATTTAGTTTAGTTTTCTTCAGGAGGTGTTTTATGAAAATGATGATTAAAAATGTACTAGAGCCAATGATGAGTACAAAAGATATGATTAATAATTTAAAGATGAAAAATATTAAGTTTAAGTTGTTTAATGAAAGACAAGCTTTTATTTATCTAAAGTTTAATAATAATTATTATAATGTTACTTGTTATAAGAATAATTTTTTAAAGTATCAGTGTGGCGATATGACTGGTAAATATCTAGATTTAGATTTTGCTTATTTAAAAGACTTATCTATAATTGATATGAAACTTAGATTAGTACTTAATGATGTAATAATGGATATAGAACATTATTTAAAGTTAAAAATACTTAATCTTATTGAAAAGATTGATGAAGAAGATGGGTATAGAATAGTAAATATGTATCTAGAAAATGATTATAATAATGAGCAAAGACTACATAATAGTATTTTAAAAAAAGTTACAAGCACTTATTATAAAAAGATTTTTTCTAAATATGATATAGATAAAGATAATAGATTAGAAAATATACCTATTTGGGAGTTTTTAGAAATAATAACAATGGGTGAACTTATCAATTTTTATGAGTTTTTTACTAGTGAATATGGATTAGAGAAAGAAAGACAATCTATTTATATCTTAAAGGAAATAGTTAAGTTAAGGAACGCAGTTGCACATAATGCAAATATATTAAGCGATTTAGGAGTAAGAGATAAGACTCAAAGGGCACATATCGAAGTTATTGATTTTTTAGATAGATGTGATATAAGTATAAAATCAAGATATAAAAAATTATCTAATTCAAGAATAAGACAAATTACTTATGCTCTTTATATGTTTGATAAAATAGTAACTAGTAATGGTGTGAAGTATGGTGTAACTAAAAAGATCAATGATTTGTTTTATGATAGAATACCAAGAAATAAAAATTATTATAAGAATAATGAATTATTACAATCTGTTTATCATTATTTTGATTGTATTATAAAAAAGTATTATGTAATATAAAACTTTATAAGAAATATTGACATAGTATTACTAGATATGTTATATTATATATGCAGGGAAAAAAACATTGAGTTGTTTTTTGTAAGGCAGCTATTTTCGGATAGGGGTCTATTTTTTTGCCCAAATATAGTTGACATAGTATTACTAGATATGTTATATTATATATGCAGGGAAAAAAACATTGAGTTGTTTTTTGCAAGATAGTTATTTTCGGATAGCGGTCTATTTTTTTGCCCAAATATAGTTGACATAGTATTACTAGATATGTTATATTACATGTGCAAGTAAAAAAACATTAAGTTGTTTTTTGTAAGGCAGCTATTTTCGGATAGGGGTCTATTTTTTTGCCTAAAATTATTTTATTGGAAACTATTGACAAGGAAAAGTTTTTTTGTTATTATTTTTCTATATTATTAAGCAATGAAAAGAAGTAGTAATAAAGATTACTGTTTTAGTGAGTTAGGGATAGTGAAAACCTAATAATAAGTTCTTTATGAACGTATCTTTGAGCTTAAACGTAGTTTTGCGTTAAAAAAAGAGTGCATAGAGTTCTATGAAGTAAGGTGGTACCACGGAGTCTTTCGTCCTTATTTTGTAGATCTTTTTTATTGAAAGGGTGATTTATATGAAAGAAAAATTAGAAAGTAAAATACTTAATATTTTTAAAGAAAACAATCTAGATGAAAAATATGCTAAGGTAAGTATTTCAAATAGACCAGAGCTATGTGATTATCAAATTAATAGTGTTTTTCAAATAGCAAAAGAAGAAAGAAAAAATCCTATTGAAGTCGGAGAACATATTACTAATATGATTAATAATTGCTCAGATTTTGATGATTACTTTGATTCTGTAGTTTTTGCAAAACCTGGTTTTATTAATATTAAAATAAGTGACAAACTTATTTTAAACGAACTTAATAAAAAAATTTCTTCAGGTAATTTTGGTATAGAAAAAATTAATGAAGATAAAACCTGTGTAATAGACTATGGAGGTCCTAATATAGCTAAACCTCTTCATGTTGGACATATTAGACCTGCGATAATTGGACAATCTATATATGAAATATTAAAAGAAAAAGGTTATAAAGTAATCGGAGATGTGCATCTTGGAGACTTTGGACTTCAAATGGGACAAGTAATATACGGATTAAAAAAGAGGGGACTTAGTGCTAAAGATATAAACATTGAAATCCTACAAGACATATATCCAAAGATGAGTGCTTTATGTAAAACTGATGAGGATGTTGCAAGCGAATGTAGAAAAATTACTAAAGAATTACAAGATGGTAATAATGAAGAATATAATGAATGTTTCAAAGCAATGTATGAGGCATCACTTAATGATATAAAAAGAATATATAAATATCTAGGAGTTTCATTTGATTATTGGTATGGTGAAAGAGATAGCTATAAATACATGAACGATTTAATGAAGTTTTTCGAATCCAAAGGCGTTTTAGAAGTCGATGATGGTGCTAAAATAATAAGAGTAGCTAAAGAAGACGATAAAAAACTTGTACCTCCACTTATTATCCAAGGAAAAAGTGGTGGATTCTTATATGCCACTAGCGACCTTGCTACTATTTATCAAAGAATGAAAGACTTTAAACCAGATTATATCCTTTATGTCGTAGACAATAGACAAAGCTTATATTTTGAACAAGTATTTAGAGCTTGCGAAATAAGTGGTTTAACTAATGGTGTCATTTTAGAACACGATGCATTTGGTACAATTAATGGACCAGATGGTAAACCATTTAAAACAAGAAGCGGTGAGACTTTAAAACTAGATGATTTAATTGAACAAACTAAACAAATATTTATCTCTAAAAAAGAATCTAATAAAAATATGAAACCTAGTGATATAGATATTATCGTTAATTCAATATTAAAGTTTGCGGATCTTCAAAATAATCGTGAAAAAAATTATATCTTTGATATAGAAAAGTTTGCAGATGTAAATGGTAAGACTGGACCATATATACTATATACTGCAGTTAGAATTAGAAAGATTATTAATTCTAATGTTGTAGAGGATGTTTTAGGTAATAAGATATATAATGAAGATGATAGAAATCTAAGAAAGAAATTACTTGAAGTAAATAATGTAGTTAGTCGTGCTTGTGATGAAAGAATGCCTCATTATATAGCAGAGTTCTTATATGATTTAGCAGTATTAACTAATACTTTCTATCAAAATAATAATATTTCTAATCTAGAAGATCTAGATAATAAAAAAGATTGGGTTAATTTATTGTCTTATACATATACTGTTATGGAAAAATTACTTAGTTTATTAATTATAGAAATACCTAGTGAAATGTAAAAAAAATCAGTTCACATCTGATGTGACTGATTTTTTGATTAATTTTTATAATATTTTTGATTCTTACTAGTAGGTTTATCAGGAATGGTCAAACTAATCACTCCTTTTTCTATAGCGGGATTTAAGTATTGACTTCTTAATGTTTCTTTTGTTTTGATTTTTAATTTTTCCATTATTTCATTAGCGGTCAATGGTTCACCACTTTCCATAATCTCTAATAATTTATTTATATTTATATCATCATTTGTTATTAGTTTATGCGATGTAGAAATTGCTTCATCTAGTGTTTCATCAATCATTTTGAGCATGAAACATATAAAAGCATTAGAATTACCATTTTGGTTACTTGTAGCTATTGCATCGTAATACTCTTTTTGATATTTATGTATTTTAGATTCGATAGGTAAATACTCAAATATTTCTTTCCACCTATATAATAGTGAGTTTTGCCATAGTCTTGCCATTCTTCCGTTGCCATCACTAAATGGATGAATAAATACAAATTCGTAGTGAAAAACACTAGATAGTATTAACGGATGAATAGCATCTTTATTAGAATTAATCCAATTAAATAGATTGTTCATTAATAGATTTACCATTTCTTCTGGAGGACAGATGAAAATACATTTATCACCATCAAATACCCCCTCAGCACCAGTTCTAAACTCTCCAGATTGTTCTACAGTGAGAAATGTCATTATACCATGAACTCTTTTTAATTCTTCAATTGAATATGGATTAATTTTTGGGAGTAGTTCGTATGCTCTATATGCATTTTTTACTTCTTGTATATCTTTTTGTTTTCCAATTACAATTTTTCCATTAATTACATCTTTAACTTGTTCTATACTTAAACTATTATTTTCAATGGCTAAAGATGAATGGATAGAATTGATTTTTGTTTGTTTTCTTAAGTATGGTGTTTTATCTAAATTGTAATAATCGTCTAACTTTCCGATTTTTTCCATAATGTCTGAAACTTTTTTTAACATTTCATTTGAAATGTTAAATGATGGAGTATATTCTTTCATTAAATCACCTCATTTTACTGTGTATATTATATCATTATTTTCCCGAAAAATCAAGGTGTATCTTACTTAAATCTTACTTAAATCTTGCTTAATTACTAAGTATTGATATATTGTAATAAATAAGAATTGAAATAGATAAGCAATAAGAAGTGCATACATATTTATATCTAAAAATAATAAAATAAACAATATAACATTTTTAATAATATTACTAAATAGATTTGAATACATAACATTTTTACTTTTATTCATCGCTTGTAAAGCAGTACTAAGCGGTCCCCCAATATATGATATTAAAAATATAAATGTTGCAAATATTAAATAATCTATACCAAGTGATTCATTAAATATTAAGTTCATTATTTCACTTGGAAATAGTATTAATATTATAGAACATAGTCCTCCGATTAATAAACTAAATATAATAGCTTGTTTTATTTTTCTTTTAATTCCTTTATAATCTTTTAATTCATTTAATTTAGTAAGAGTAGGTAACAACGCATTACTAATAGCACTACTTAAAAAACATGGAAGAGTAACCATAGGAATAATATATCCTGTTATTATTCCATACTCATAAATAATATAGTTATTATCATAACCTAATTTTAATAAAACAAAACTAATAATAATTGGTTCCAAAAACATACTAATTGAACTTATTAATCTGCCAGCAGTCGTAGGAATTGATATACTCATTAAATCTTTCATATCATGAGGATCTATTATAATATCACTTTTTTTAATAGTAACTTTCTTAGGTAAAAATAAAAATAATATAAATATTGATGCTATTTCGCTTATTACATTATATAAAACAAGTCCACATATTGTTACTATAATACCATATTTTAAAAGATATGGTGTAATAAGAATAGTTATAATTATTCTTACTATTTGTTCAAATAAATTAGATACAGTATGAGGTATCATTCTTTCTTTACCAAAGAAGTACCCTCTTGCTATACTTGATAGAGTAATAAATGGAAGAGTAAAACTAATACATAGTATAGGATAATATAAATCTTTATTTGAAAGTAGATTATTACTTATGAAAGGACTTATTATAATTAATATAAGCATAATAAAAATATCAAATATAATAGCTATTGGTATTATACCGAATATTATTTTTTTATTATTTCTTTTATTTTCTGATACTAGTTTACTTATTGCAAGTGGTAGACTAAGTGTACATATAGTAATAAATAAAGAGAAGGTAGGCATTATCATCATATATAGTCCTATTGCATATGTACCAATATATCTAGTAGTTATTATTCTAATTACTAAAGATAATATTTTAGTAATAAAGCCACCAATAATAAGAATAATTGTAGATTTAATAAATTTATCTTTCATAATTAATTAATATGAAATAGAAAAATAATATTGATAAAATAATGAAAATATGTTAAATTATTAATAGATACTAAAGAGGTGTTTTGTTATGGAAGAAAATAAAAAGAAAAAGATATTAAAGATTACATTATGTACTTTAGGTTTGATATTAGTATTAGCAATAGGATCCTTTGCAGTATATAATGCAAGTATACCTGGTACTGC
>CAKOQD010000018.1 GCA_934101185.1 uncultured Bacilli bacterium
GTTCCTGTATTAGTAACGGAAGCATTAGTACCAGCATCTCCGGTAGTAGTAGTTCCAACTGTTACGGTAGCAGCTTCACCAGCAGTACCAGCGGGACCTTGAGGACCGACAGCACCAGTTTCACCTCTAGGAATAGTGAAGTTTAAAACAGCGTTTTGAGCAGTTCCTGTATTAGTGACGGAAGCATTAGTACCAGCATCTCCGGTAGTGGTAGTTCCAACAGTTACGGTAGCAGCTTCACCAGCAGTACCAGCGGGACCTTGAGGTCCAGTTGCCCCAGTTTCACCTCTAGGAATAGTAAAGTTTAAAATAGCGTTTTGAGCAGTTCCTGTATTAGTAACGGAAGCATTAGTACCAGCGTCTCCAGTAGTAGTAGTTCCAACAGTTACAGTAGCAGCTTCACCAGCAGTACCAGCGGGACCTTGAGGTCCAGTTGCCCCAGTTTCACCTTGAGGACCAGCAGGACCTTGAGGACCAGCAGGACCTTGAGGACCAGCAGGACCTTGTGGACCAGTTGCTCCAGCTTCACCTCTAGGAATAGTGAAGTTTAAAATAGCGTTTTGAGCAGTTCCTGTATTAGTGACGGAAGCATTAGTACCAGCATCTCCAGTAGTAGTAGTTCCAACAGTTACAGTACCAGCGCCATCTCTTCCTCTTGGGCCAGGCGTACCAATTATATATATTTTATCTTTGCATTTATCATGTTGTGGTTTACAACAATTATTCATATTTTTTTCCTCCTTAATATATCTTATGTTCTTTATAATCCAGTAATCATTATATATGCTGTTATAGAATCTATATGATTTTATATTTATTTTTTCATTTCAAAAAAAGTGGTATAATGTTTTATACATCAAGGAGGTAATCGATATGAAAGCACAAGAAATATATATCAATTTAGATGATTCTGGGAAGTTAACAAATAAAGAAAAAATTAGTGTTTATGGGGGATTACTATTTTTATCAAAGAAAGAAAGGACAAGTTTATTACACAATATCGAACTATAATCAATGATATTAAGTGTAGTTATTGTAATGCATGTAATAAGAAATGTCCTGAAATTAAAAATACTAATATAAAAAATGGTGATAAAAGAAGAATAATGAATTATTTAAACAGATATTATACTATTGCCTTAGTTGTTGAAAACGATAATGTTTATGATTATATAAAGCAAAGTAAATCTGCTAAAGGGAGATTTATTGATTACTCATTACGTAGATTAATCAAAGAAATAATTAAAACTTTAATAAAAGAAGAAAAAATTGATCCTAATAAAGCAATTAGATTAATAATAAACATTGATCAACAAAGTACAAAAAGTAATGGATATTATAATTTACATGATGGATTAATTGAAGAACTAAAACATGGTATTTCGAATTATAATTATTTTTCCAAGAAAAACCCAATAATATTTTCTGATTTAGAAGTAAAGATATCTTATCAAGATTCTGGGAAAAGTTATGTTGTTCAAGCTGCTGATTTACTAGCAGGTACAATTAGAAAAAAAGCTATCGACAATTCTTATGACATTAGTGAGTCACTATCTGAGTTTATAGATTTTAAAATAATTCTTCCTTAAAAGAAAAAAAGCCACAAAGTGACTTTTTCCCAGTTAGAGCGGTGCACAACACAGTACACTTAATTAAAAAATCGTATCCTAACTATCGACCTGACAAGATTTCTCTCCGGTAATACAATAATACTATATATCCTTAAAAAAGTCAATAGTACCATTGCATATCTAGTATATGCAAGTGGTTCTATAATTATTTAAAAATATATAAAAAAAGCGAGAGACTTTCGTCTCTCTTCAGGGATCAAACTTCACACACTCTTAGATTTAAAAGGTGATAAATCACTTATTTTCACCGAAAGATAATACTTCGATTTATTAAACTTTAACTAAAAATTATTATTTTTGTAGTTGAGTGAGTAGTTAGAAGCTATTTTAAATATTCTATATGAATGGCATAAACACCATTACTTTTTATTGCATCTTTATATCCTTTTATACTGTTAATTGATTTTATTCCTTCGTCATAATCGTCAGTTGATGATAATGTATATTTAGTTCCTTCTAACATTAATAGTTTTTCTATTGATTCATACCAATTTATTTCTTTAACTATACACTTTATTTTTTCTTTATCGTAAGAGATGAAGTCTATGTAGTCGTTTGGTTTTATAACTGAATAGTCAAAATGTCCGTTTCCATTTTTAGTGGCACGTATTTCAATTCTTTTTAAGTTATTTTTTATTGCGTTAAATGCACGATTATTAATATCAAAAGTATATTTCATTAAATCAATCTCCTTACTTTTGAATTATTTAAGTATTTTGTTAATTTTGGATATTTTTCATCATAAGCATACCCTTGTGGTGGAACAAAGTTATATTCCTCCCTTAACTTTGATAAATTTATCGGTTCTTCTAAAATATAGACGTGTTTTATTTCGTATGCATATTTTGATTTTTTTAAGCCATTATTAAAATCTAAATTCCCATATCCATCTTTTAATATTTTATTTGGATACTCTACAATATTACCTAATTCTATTATATATTTTAGAGCACAAGTGGGAACAGTTTCATAAACATATAAAATATCTATTTTTTGTTTAGGATAATATTTTCTAAATTCATAATTTTTTTCGCCAGTTTCAATCTTTTTTGTAAATTCTGGTTTTATGCTCAGGTAGATTCCTTTTTTCATATTCTTCAAACTCCTTTTTAAAATAATAAATAGAATAATTTCTAAATAATAAATATGGATTGGTTATCCAATTGTCGGTTATTTTATGTATGACATCAAGTGCATGTATTCCTTTTTCGATTTTTAAGAATTCATAATTAATTAAATAAGATGGTAAGTCACTATATGCGCCTTGTTTTACATATAATGATTTCGATAATTTAGCCCCTGACCAGTCTAAAACAAGCGGTGTATATAAAATTGTTGGTAGTTTATTCACACGGTAACCTAAAATTGCAGATGTTTTATACAATAATTCTTCTTGATAAAAACCTGCGTAATCACTTCCTGTTATTCTCATTATTTGATTATCTTGTGTTAAATCTTCGTTGTGCATTCCATAGGCTATGGCTCTTACTAAATTTCTAACTGGGGTATTATATTCTAATCTATCACTTTCATTTTTTATATCGGTTACAAATTCTCCATGTTCTGTACAATATGAATATATCTTATCACCATCAAATTTAGTTAATTTGCTATTTTTATCTGCTAATCCACAATGAGGACAGGCAACCCTTATTCTTAAGTTGCCATATTTAGGATCTAATATTGGAGCAATCAATTCCTTATTATCAATTATTTTCCTTACAATGGGATAAATGTATTTTTGTTTATTGAAGTTGCTTTGAAATCTAATCATATAATTGATGTTATCATTTTGCTTAAAAAATTCTAAGATTTCTAAATAATCATCAAAATTATTATTAATTTTTCCAGTATTTTTTAAACTTTTTTGATATTTAATGCCATTTATTTCAAATGTTTCACTAGGTGCTGTATCAACAACTTCAAATAAGACAGAAATATCTAATTCTGGTTTTATTTCTCTCATTTTTTTTGCTAAAGAAAAAGCTGTTGAAAAAACAATTAAAGTTCCAAAATGAGGTGAACTGTTAGGTTGTGCTCCAATACTAATAACTATTTTATTTTTGTTAAACTTATTTAATAAAAAATTAGCTATATCTTTTTCGAAAACATAGGATCCTCCACCTAAAGGATTATATACGTTATCATCACATTCTATTATCATTACAAAATCTCCATCAAATTTATTTTATTATATCATAAATTCTTAAATTTGGTTTATTTTTCCGTATTTTTGTATAAGTTTATTACTATTAACTAACTACCAATAATTGATGTTATTTTTTAAAGTTTATTTAAACTATTTTAAACTTTTATAGATTTCATCATTTATATATTAAAAAATATATAAAAAAAGCGAGAGACTTTCGTCTCTCTTCAGGGGGTTTTGGTTGAACTACTTTTCACATTTTGCCGTAAAAAGTAGGCGGGTAATCTACCACGCATTTTAATAATATTATGTTTTTTGGAAAAAGTCAACTATATTTTTGAAAAAAACAAAGAAAAAAGTTGAAAACAAAATAAATCTTTGATATAATACTAATGAATTAAACACGAAAAGGAGGGATATATATGACAGAAGTTAGTGTAAAAGGTAACTTAGATGGTGCAATCAAGCGTTTCAAAGTAAAATGTTCTCGTGATGGTGTCCTTTCTGACGTTAAAAAAAGAAAATACTATTCTAAACCTGGAGTAGTAAGAAGAGAAGAAAAGAAACAAAATACAATCAACTCTAGAAAAAGAAATAAAAGAACAAGAAGAGAAAGTTAATCTTTCTCTTTAATTTTAAAGGAGGATATTTATGTTAAAAGAAACAATTAAAAATGACTTAATAAGTGCAATGAAAGAAAAAAACAAAGTATTACTTAATACCTTAAGAGCAGTAAAAGGAGCAGTACAACTTGAAGTAATTAATAACAAAAAAGAAGAAAATGATGAATTATATCTTGATGTTATTAATAAACAAATCAAAATGAGAAATGATTCAATCGAAGAGTTTAAAAATGCTAATAGAATGGATCTAGTAGAATCATATCAACAAGAAGTAGATATTTTAAAGAAGTATATGCCTAGTATGCTAAGTGAAGATGAACTAAATGATATTATAAATGAAGTTATTTCAAAAACTGGTGCAGAAAGTATTAAAGATTTTGGTAACGTCATGAAAGAAATTACTCCTTTAGTAAAAAATAGATGTGATATGAAAGAATTATCTAGTTCTATTAAAGAAAGACTTAATCATTAATTAGGTCTTTTTTTCATACAATTATTTAGGTGATTACATGTTTTCTAAAATACTTGAATATATAAAAGATGATAATTTAAAGATTAACTTATATAAAGATAAAGTAAATATAGTAAACTATAAATCTATTTTAGTATTTGATGATGACAAAATACTCGTAGACTGTTCTTCATTTAATCTTTTAATAAGTGGATCTAATTTAATTATAAATAAACTATATGACCATGAACTCTTAATTAAGGGTAATATTGATAAAATAGAATATAGGTGATTTATGATCAATTACTATGTAATTCAAATAAAAGGTAAAAATCCTAAAAGAATTCTTTCTAAGTTATTTAAACTTGGTATTGATATATATGATATAGAATATGAAAAGAATGTAATTACTTTTAAAACAACATATATTAACTATACAAAAATTAAAAATATAAAAACTACTTATGAAATAAATATAATAAAAACAAGTGGAATAAATAGAATAAAATACTTATTTAAAAGATATAGAATGTTTCTTATATTTTTTTTACTTTCTATATTTATAATTATTCTATTTACTAACTTTGTACTATTTATAAACTATGAAACAGAAAGTACTGAATTAAAAACTCTTTTAAAAAGTGAACTTGAAAAAAATGGTATTACTTTATATAGCTATGGTAAAAGCTATCATGAATTAGAAAACATTAAGAATAAAATTAAAAATGATAATAAAACTAAGATAGAATGGATTGAACTTGAAAGAAATGGAGTAGTACTTAATGTTAAAGTAATAGAAAGAAAAGATAAGAATAAAAAAACTATTAGTGATGATGCCATTGATATTGTAGCGGCCAAAAATGGGTACATAAGAGACATCTATGCATCAAGTGGAGAAATACTAAAAAATAAAGATGATTACGTTAAAAAAGGAGATATAATTGTATCAGGCAACATCTTTAGAAATGAAAATGTTGTTGCAAGAGTAAAATCAAATGCCACTGTTTATGCAGAAGTTTGGTATGTAATAAAAGCCAATATGAGTGATACAAGAACTACTCTAACTAAAAGTGATGATGGAGAAAGTAGATTAATTATAAATATTTTTAATAAGGACTTATCACTGTTTAAAATAAATAAAAAGATATCTAATGAAAAAGAAAATGTTTTAATGAAAAACAATTTACTTACTTTAAAAATACAAAATAAAAAAAATACTCATAGTATTAAGAAAAAATATACTGATAAAGAGATGATAACTATACTACATGACAATGTTATTTCTAGTATGAATAAATCGCTTGAAGATAAAGAATATATTATTTATGAAAAAGTTTTGAAAAATTATAAAGAAAATGGTAAAATGTTTATAGAGGTTTTTATTAAAACTTATGAAGATATTTCTTTGGAAAAAGAATCAGAAATAATTGAAGAAAATAAACAAGATTAAGGAGCAAATATGCTAGTAGAACTAAAAGAACAAGTATTATTAATATTAGAGTATTCTTGGCCAATGATTGCTATGGCAGTTATCGTAGCAATTACAGTAAGAGTAGGTTATCTTAGAAAAAATAATGAAAAAGCTATTCTATATAAAGAAATATTTAATTTACTATTTATACTTTATATACTATGTTTATTTCATGCTGTTACATATCAAGATGTATCATGGGCTAGTGCTAATTTAATTCCCTTTAAAGAGATATTAAGATATGACTTTGGAAGTAATCTGTTTTATAGAAATATATTTGGTAATTTATTACTTTTCTTACCTTATGGACTTTATATAACATATTATTTAGATTTAAAAAAACCACTTTCAGTAATGGGATATGCCTTTATTGTATCTTTATCAATTGAACTTATCCAGTCAATTATAGGTAGAGTGTTTGATGTAGATGATATCATATTAAACGTACTGGGAGCCTTACTTGGATACTTTATATATAGATTATTTGATAGATTTGAAGATATTTTACCAGATTGGTTGAAAAAAGAGTGGTTAATTGATATATTAGTAATAGTACTAGTCGGAGGTGTAATATGGTTTTTAATGGTATAAAAAATTACAATATTTATAATAATACACAGTACAACCTAAAAAAAGAAATTAGATGTATCAAAAAAATCTTAAATCATGCAATTAAAGTAGAAGGACTAAAAGATATATATTTCAATGTCATTTTAGTGGACAATCCTACTATTCATGATTTGAATAAAGAATATCGTAATATCGATAGAGAAACAGATGTAATTAGTTTTGCACTACTTGATGAAAAAGAAGAAGAAAACTACTCTTCAAAAACTGTTCTTGGAGACATCTATATATCAGTAGATAAAGCAATAGAACAAAGTAAAGATTATGGTCACACTTTAATTAGAGAATTATGCTTTTTAAGTGTACATGGTCTACTTCATTTACTAGGGTATGATCATATGGAAAAAGAAGATGAAAAAATAATGTTTGAGAAACAGGAGTTGATTTTAAATGGAAAAAGATTCACAAATATTCAAGGAAAATAAAAAAAGTTTTAAGAGATTTACACTATCTTTTAAATACTGTTATGAAGGAATTAGATATGCATTTTATCATGAACAAAACATAATAGTCATGTTAGTAATGGGAATTATAGCTATGATACTTGGAATTATTCTTGGTATATCATACACTGAAAGATTAGTAGTCATTCTGCTTATTGGAATGATTCTATCACTTGAAATGATTAACACTGCAATCGAAGCAGTAGTTAATTTAGTTACTACTGAAAAAAAACCACTTGCTAAAGTTGCTAAAGATTGTGCCAGTGGAGCAGTAGGAATTGCATCAATATTTGCATTTATTCTTGGTATATTAATTTATTTACCAAAATTAATAGAATTTTTTAGAGGTTAATTATGAGAGAAAAATTAAATAAATTATTAAATAATTCTTATAGTCCTTATTCTAACTATAAAGTTTGTGCAATTGTTGTTACTAATGATAATAAAGAGTTTTCTGGAGTAAATATTGAAAATGTTTCATATGGTGCTACTGTATGTGCAGAACGTGTTGCTATATTTAATGCTATATCTTCTGGTTATGGGAAAAATGATTTTAAAGAATTACATATTGCATCATCCGGAATACATCCTTTTCCTTGTATGTTGTGTAGACAAGTATTTACAGAATTCTTTACTAAAGACACAAAAATATTTATCTATGACAAAGATAAAGTAACAGAATATAAATATACTGACTTTTGCATTAATGAATTCAGAGGTATATCATGAAAAGTGGATTCGTTTCAATCGTAGGAAGACCTAATGTAGGTAAATCAACACTACTCAATAAAATAATGAATAAAAAACTTGCAATAACTAGTGATAAAGTAGGAACTACTAGAAACAACATTTATGGAATATACAACGATACTGATACTCAAATTGTATTCGTAGACACTCCAGGTATTGCTAAAGCATCAAATAAACTTGGAACAGTTCTTAATAAAAAAGCCTATGAAGCAATGGAAAATGATATTGTTTTATTTATCGTAGATATAGCATCAGGATTTGGTAAAGGTGATGAAAAAATCTTAAATAAACTAAAACAAGAAGAAAAAGAAGTAATTTTAGTACTTAATAAAACTGATAAAATAAAGAAAGAAAAATTAATTACTGAAATAGTCAATTTAAAAGATATGTATAATTTTCTTGATATAGTTCCAACATCCTCTTTAAAAGGAGATAATATTAAAGAACTTATTAAAGTGATTAAGACTCATTTAAAAGATGATATAAAATATTTTGAAGATGATATTATTACTAATGTATCAGAGAATTTTATGATAAGTGAAATCATTAGAGAAAAAGTCCTTATGTTAACAAAGGAAGAAGTACCTCATGCTATTACATGTCTTATAGAAAATATTTCATATAAGAAAGATAGTGCTTATATAAATGCTTTAATTATTGTGGATAGAGATAATCTAAAAAAGATTATTATAGGAAAACAAGGTTCTATGTTAAAAAAGATTGGAAGCGCATCACGAGTAGAGATTGAAGAATTACTAGGAAAAAAAGTATTTTTAGAACTATATGTAAAAACTATAAAAAACTGGAGAGAAAAAGAAAATATTTTTGAATATTTAGGTATTACTGAATTAAATGATTAAAAAAGTATCACTATATTATTAGGTGATAATAATGAATGATATACTTTGGAAATTATTTAAAAATACTGGAGATTTAAAATACTATCTTTTTATGAAAGAAATAGAAAAAGATGAAGATAGAGAAAGTAAAAGGAATAATAATTAAAGATATAAATTATAAAGAATCTAGTAAAGTATTACATATCTTAACAAAAGAATATGCAACAATCGGAGTCATTTCTAAAGGATGTAGAAATATCAAAAGTAAACTAAGAAGTGTTTCACTAAAACTAACTTATGGTTATTTTTATATATCATATAAAGAAGATGGACTATCTACCTTAATCGAAGCGGACATAATAGATGAGTTAAAAAATATTAAAACAGATTTTTCTAGAATAGGGTATTTAGCGTACTTAGTGGACCTAACAAATCAAGTAATAAAAGAAACAAATAACTACGATTTATTTGATATAATGGAATCAGCTATCATAAAGATAAACGATTTATTTGATCCAATGATTATTACTAATATCGTTGAACTTAAATTCTTAGAATACCTTGGTGTAAAACCAATACTAGATCACTGTAGTATATGTGGTTCTAAAAATGAAATAATGACCATAAGTAGTGACTCTGGAGGATATGTTTGTAAGAATTGTTATACTAATGAATATGTAACTGATATAAAAACAATAAAACTACTTAGAATGTTTTATTATGTAGATATATCAAAAATAAAAGAATTAAATATACTGGATAAAAACAAGTATGAAATTAATAAATTTCTTGAGGGATACTACGAAAGATATACAGGACTTTACTTAAAATCAAAAGATTTTTTAAAATCTATAAGATAAGGTTTCTTTTATTAAGTTTAAGTGTTATACTTAATATATAAAAAGAAAAGGAGTTTTAATTATGACAAAGAAAAAATATTTTATGATTGGAGTATTAGCTCTATCAATTGCAACTTTATCAGGTTGTGCAGGAGAAGTAAAAACATTAGAATGTACAAAAACTAGTGATAGTGAAGGTATGAAAATGAATGAACTAATAAAAGCAGAATTCAACGGAAACAAAGTTACTAATATCGATATGAATATATCATTTGATATAACTGGACAACAAGATGGATTTGCTAAAACTTTAGAAGATTCATTAAAAGAATCATTTGATAAAGAATATGGAAATAAAAAAGGAGTAGACTATAAAGTCAATACCACATCTTCAGAAGTTGGAGTATCAATCAAAATGGAACTTGATAAAATGACAGATGCTGATAAGAAAGAATTAAACGTTGAAGGCGGTTATGATACTTACGATGATTCTAAAAAAGATCTTGAAAAAGAAGGATATACCTGTAAATAATTAAAAAAAACTTGTATTTTTTCAAACAATAGTGTATAATTTATAAAGCAATGACAAATTAGTCAAATAGGATGAAGAAGGAGTGATATAAATGGCAGTTCCAGCAAGAAAAGTTTCTAAGACAAGAGCTAGAACAAGAAGAGCACATATGGCTCTTACTGCAAAAGGAGTAACAAAATGTCCTAGTTGTGGTGCAGTAGTTAGATCTCACCGTGTATGTAAATCATGTGGAGAATATAAAGGAAAAGAAGTTATTAAGAAAGTTGAAGAATAGAAATATTCTTTTTTTCTTGCTTTTTTTTAAAATAAATATTATCATTAATATAGGGTAGTGATGATATGAAAAAAAGAAGTAACTTAAGATACTTTGCATTATTCCTTTTATTAAGTGGAATATTCTTAATTACATATGGTATTTTATATGTAAGAAGTGATATGCAAAAAGAAGAAACAGATAATACTAATAATATAGATATAAAAGAAGATGAAAATATAGTTTACTTTAATAAAAATGTATATTTTAAAATTGAAGACTCTACTTTAAAATATGTTAATGAAGTCTCCGCAGTACAACTGGGTAAATCATTTTCATATGGTGTTGCCAAGATTTCTGCTACTAGAACTTGTAGTGATAACTCAATGTTTAATTTATATGTTATTAATAAAAAAGGAAAAGTCTTTATAAACAAATATCCATCTTTTAAAATAGATAATTCTATAAACTATGAAATGGATTTCATCGAAGTTAAATCAGATAGAAAAGTGAAAGATATGACAGTTATACCAAGTAATAATTGTAATGAAGGTGGAATAAAGTTTACATTAGATAATAATAAAAGTGCAACTATAACTATAAAAAATAGTAAAGAAAAATATATGAATAATAATTACATAATAGAAAGTGCTGAAATAACTCAAGAATAAGGTCTAAAACCTTGTTCTTTTTTCATATAATTAAGTGGTGATATCATGAAAAAGATGTTTCAGATTATAGGAATAGCATTTCTTACTTGTTTTAGTTTTTATTATACCGATAAAATGGTTGAACTATCTAAAAACAAAGATCCTTTAATGATAGAGATAGTAAGCAAACAAGATGATTTTAATACCTATGCAATGGAATCAGTTATATATGATGATTATATACTATCAGGTACTAAAGGAAAAGTAGTTAATATAAAAGAAAGCTATATAAAAATGAAAAACTTAGGTAAATATAATGAGAATCTATATGTTTACAAAGATGAACTTCCTAATGATTTAATAAGTGATAACTTGGATAAGTTTATAATTGGAATAAATACTGATAAACAAGATATATCATTAGTATTTAGAGTATCTAATACTAATAATATAGATAAAATATTAAATATATTAAGTGATAATAATATAAAAGCAACTTTTTTCATAGATGGTAAAATAATAGAATTATCTCCATATATAGTTAATTCCATAATAAAACAAGGACATTATATAGGAAACTATGGATATGATAAGAAGTATAATGATGTTGATCTTAATAAGACCAATAAAATATTAAAAAAATATTCTAATTATGATATAAAATATTGTTATACTAATGAAATAAACTATGATACATTAAACACGTGTAAAAATAATAAAATGAATACTATTAAACCTAAGTATGTATATGATAATTATTTATATGATAATATAAAAAAAGACTTAAAGAAAGGTAATATATACAGTCTAGATACTAATAATTATATAGTAAATGAATTAGATACAATGATAAAATACATAAAACAAAGAGGATATTCATTCAAAACTTTAGAGGAATTATTTGTATAATTATTGCAGTTATATAAAAGTATTGATACAATTTATTCGAGGAACACATTTAGTATGTAAAAAAGAAATATGCTAATTTAGCGGTTAGTACTTTCTCTGTTCTAGAATGATATATCTAAAGTCTGAAGGAAAGTACCTACTCATGCTAAGTTGGTACTTTTCGTCTATTTCCAATGCTTTATTGATAAAATTAATAACAATAAAACTACACAAAAGGCAATTAAATCGTACATAAAAATATCCTATTTTGTCCCCTGAGAAACAGTAGAACAGGAAAGTACCAACAATTAACATATCTCCTAAAGTAATGATAACAAATACTTGTTTGAGCATCAAATTATTTATATAGACTTTACATTTTAAATAAAAATAAAAAAATATTTAATAAATTCAGTTTCATTTAAGTTTTACTCACTATACTTAAAATGTAAACAAAATTATTGTTTATGAAAGGTGGTGGAAAGTGAATATAAAGATTATCGGTGATAATTCAAGTAACAGAATAAAACTCCTAAAAAACTTAAATAAAGCAACTAAAGATATAAAAAACAAGATAGAAATAAATATTCTAGATGATGAAAAAACTCTAGAAATGTATAAAAGTATTAATAAACCTATTTTTATAATAAATGAAAAAATTATCAGTAATGGTAAGATTTTAACCGATAAAGAAATTAAAAGATATATAAAATTGTTTGCATAGTAAATTAAAACACCTGATTAAATGCATAAAATACTTAAATGGTGACTTATTAGTCATCATTTTTTTCTTTATTTTAAAATATAATAATGATATAATATTCATGTATAAAAAGGAGAGATATTATGTTAGATATAGTAAAAGACACATTAATAGATTCTATTAAATTGTTTCCATTTTTATTTATAACATTTATAATCATTGAACTTATTGAACATAAACTAGGAAATAAATCTAAAGAAAAACTAAAAAATAGTAAATTCGGAGTAATAATAGGTTCACTTCTCGGAGCATTTCCTCAGTGTGGTTTTGGTGCTTCAGCAGTTAATCTATATATAACAAGAATTATATCACTTGGGACACTTATAGCTATATTCTTATCCACTAGTGATGAAATGTTACCAGTATTAATTGCTAATCATGCTAGTTTTTCATTGATTATAAAAATATTACTAGTAAAAATAATAATTGGTATAATATGTGGAATACTTATAGATTTAATAATAAAACCAAAAAAAGAAACTAAATATGAACACTATGAAATATGTGAACATGATCATTGTGACTGTGAACATAGCATTATTAAATCATCACTAAAACATACTTTTAGTATATTAATATTCATAATCATAATTACTTTTATACTAAACTATGCAATGACCTTTGTGTCCGAGGAAACATTAAAGAATTTATTTTATTCCAACAGCATTCTTGGACCAATTGTCTCATCACTTATTGGACTAATTCCAAATTGTAGTGCCAGTGTCTTAATAACACAACTATATATTGATAATATAATAAGCTTTGGTACTACTATTTCAGGACTTCTTTCAGGAAGTGGAGTAGCTTTATTAGTACTATTCAAACAAAATAAAAATATTAAAGAAAACATTATGATATTAATAACAATATATATA
The DNA here is from genome assembly GCA_934101185.1 of uncultured Bacilli bacterium. Taxonomy (GTDB): domain Bacteria; phylum Bacillota_I; class Bacilli_A; order RF39; family UBA660; genus JAEDJI01. The sequence continues at coordinate 13,785 of CAKOQD010000018.1, forward strand.
ATCGGAGTAATAAGTGGTATTATATTAAATATTATTTAATTACTATGGGGGTTTTTATGGATATATTAGAAAAGATTTTAGAACTTGGCTGTTCTATAAACAAATATGATTTTAAAGATGATAATGATGTTATTGGAATCATTGTAAATAAAAAAGATACTGATATGTTTAATGATGATGGATATGCTTTCTTAATTGATAAAAACTTAAATGAAAGTGATTCTAAGTTAGTTAGTGCAATGCTTTATAAAAAATTAATTGAAAGTAACAATTCCTTAGATATGGGAAAATGTCTTACAATAAAAAGAACAAACTTAAAAGATATTACTAGTGTTATTGAAGTCTTAGACTTACTAATTGATGATAATTCATTTAGACAAGTACTAAATAGATATTGTTATAACTTAGATAAAGTTTGTTATTACTATGAATTAAGAGGCATTAGTCCTTTACTTGTTGATTTAAAATATTCAGTATTAAACTATGAAGAAAGTGTTAATGATATGAAAAATGTTATTCTATTTAAAAAAAATAATAATTTTATAAAGAGTAAAATGATTAGTAAGGAGTAGAACAATTATGGAAATAATTGGATTAGATAAAGAAAAAATAAAAGAAATATCTAAAATGAAAAATGAAAGTGAAGATGTTTTAGAATATAGATTAAAATGTTATGATATGTTTAAAAAAATAGATTTACCTAAGTTTGGACCAAAAATAGATATAGACTTCGATAAGATAAAATACTATAAAAATGATTCAGACCTAACTATAAAAGATGACTGGATAAATATAAATAAAAATATAAAAGATGAGTTTGATAAATTAAAAGTACCTGATTCAGAAAAATATTTAGATGGGATAGGAGTACAATATCAAAGCGAAGTAATATATCATAATATGATTAAAGAACTAAACGATAAAAATGTAATATTTACTTCAATTGAAGATGCTTTTAAGAAATATCCTGATTTAGTTAATAAATATTTTTCTAAAATAGTATCACCAAGTGAAAATAAGTTTACAGCTTTAAATGGTGCAGTCTTTTCTGGAGGAAGTTTTATATACATACCAAAAAATACTAAATTAGATAGACCACTTCAAAGTTACTTTAGAATAAGTAGTAAAGACTTAGGACAATTTGAAAGGACTCTTATAATAGTGGATGATAACAGTGAACTTCACTATGTTGAAGGGTGTACTGCTAGAAATTATTCAACAAGTAATCTACATGCCGCAGTAGTAGAAATATATGTTGGTAAAAATAGTAAATGTCGTTACAGCACCATTCAAAACTGGGCTACTAATGTATACAATTTAGTAACAAAAAGAGCTCTAGTTGAAGAATCAGGTACTATGGAATGGATAGATGGTAACATTGGATCACATAAAACAATGAAATATCCATGTTGTGTATTAAAAGGAGACAATTCAACTGGTACATGCATTACTATTAGTGTTGCTAAAAATAATCAAGAACAAGATAGTGGTGCAAAAATGATTCATATTGGTAAAAATACCAATAGTAATATTATTGCAAAAAGTATTGCAACATCAGGTGGCAGTGCTGACTATAGAGGAAAAGTTGAAATAAAGAAAAATGCCACTAATTCAACATCATTAGTAAAATGCGATACATTGATACTAGACAAAGAATCTAGTAGTGATACATATCCAAATAATGTTGTTAGTAATAAAACTAGTTTTATAGAACATGAAGCAACAGTATCAAAAATTAGTGAAGAAAAACTATTCTATATGATGAGTAGAGGTCTTTCTAAAGAAAAAGCCATTGAACTTATTATATTAGGTTTCACTGATAGATTTAAACAAGAACTTCCTATGGAATATGCTGTTGAACTTAATCAACTATTAAAACAAAATCTATAAAATAAAATGTAAAAATAGTTGATGCTGTTATATTAAGTGAAAAAGACTTGTATAAAAACATAAAAAGTAGTATATTATATATAAAGAAGCACGTTCTTTGAACGCCGACTTCTTGTTTTGACAAAAGTTGCGACGTTTCCCTATATCAGAGAGACGTCGCATTTATTTTAAATTACTTTAATAATAAATAAATAATTATAAGTAATGCTAAAATTAAGAAATCTTTTTTACTCATAACTATCACCTCATTTCTTTTAAAAAGATAATGAAGTCGGCGCCCAAAGATACGTGCTGATATCACTATAAACTAAAGAAAAATACTTGTCAAACGACCAATTTTAAGTTTTGAAAGAGAAAATGATTACAAAAATAAGATTTGCCTTAGGGCAATTTTTATTTTTGAATAAGAAAACTTGTATCAAAAGTCTTGTTTATATAAAAATACATAAAATTGAAAAAATTTTACTAGATTTGGAACAAATACTATCCATATCAGTTATCATCATAGTATAAATAGCATAATTCTTTTCATAAAGCATAAATTAATTATGTAAAACACTAGACAACAATCATTTTTTATGGTAAAATCATATACGTTATCAAGCAATCCGCTGACTATAGGATCATGATTGTATTAGAAAAGGAGTGTTAATATGAATTTAGTAGACAAAATGGCCGCTAAACAAATTAAAAGTGATATTCCTGAATTCAGAGTAGGAGATACAGTTCGTGTAGATGTAAAAATCATCGAAGGTAAAAAAGAACGTATCCAAGCTTATGAAGGAGTAGTCACTAGTCGTAAAGGTTCTGGACTAAGTGAAACTTTCACAGTTAGAAAGATTTCTTATGGTGTTGGAGTAAACAGAATTTTCCCTGTACATTCTCCAAAATTAGCAAATATTACTGTTGTAAGACGTGGTAAAGTAAGACGTGCTAAGTTAAACTTCCTAAGAGATTATGTAGGTCAATACAGAATTAAAGAAAGAGGAATAAAATAAGGCACTGACCTTATTTTTCTTTATTTATGAAAGATAAAACAAAAGAAATAATAATCTATGGTTCCATAATATTGGCAATAATTTTAATAAGAACCTTTATTATTACCCCAATAAGAGTAAATGGAACAAGTATGGATACAACCTTACAAGACAAAGAAATCATGATCCTAAATAAAATCAATTATAAGTTTAACAACATAGAAAGATTTGATATTGTAGTAATAAAAAAAGATGATTCCTATCTCATTAAAAGAGTCATTGGTCTTCCTGGAGAAACATTAAAATATGTAGACGATAAACTATATATTAATGATAAAGAACAAGAAGAATACTTTAAAAACCAATCAACCGAGGATTTTAATATAACAGATTTAGGATACGATAAAATACCAGAAGATTGTTACTTTGCACTCGGAGACAATAGAGGCGACTCCCTTGACAGTAGAATCTTTGGTTGTTTTAAAAAAGAAGACATTTTAGGAAGTGCTAATTTAGTACTATTCCCACTTAATAGTTTTGGATACAAAAAATAGTATCCTTTTTATTTTAGATACTTATCTTTTAAAAATAATACTTTTTCATAAACATCTTTACTTAACTTTTCCTTAGCAATCTTTAAATAAGGATTCGGATCATACATAATATCTTTCCAGTTATTCTTAATATAATAGTAAATAGTATCAACCTCTTCATTAGAAATAGTAACATTTTCTTTTATACAAAAATTTCTTATATGATCTTTTGTAAGTTTATTTACATAATTTTTAATAATACTTTCATACATATTTTAATCACCTAGTAATTTATATGTAAGTTTTTAGAAAATTTAACCAAAATAATAATATGAGAAAATATAAGAATAATAAAAAATATAATATTAATAAAAGAATAACAATACTAGAAATATTAATTGTTTCTATATTTATTGTCATGCTTGGAAGAATATGTTATCTAAATATTATACGTGGTGACTATTATAAAATGTTACTTACTAATATGACTAATGTTTATGTATATGGTGATAGTACACCAAGAGGAAGAATATACGATAGAAACATGAAATTACTCGTAGACAATAAAGCAGTAAAAAGTATATATTATAAAAAAGAAAAAAATATAACTGTTAATGAGGAAACAGAATTAGCATACTTTATGAGTAGTAAAATAAATCTTGATTACAACAATGTAACAGATAGAGTATTAAAAGAATTCTTTATACTTAAACATCCAGATATATCAAATAAAAAAATTAAAACAAGTGAACTTGAAGATTTAAAAAACAGAAAACTAACAGATGATGATATATATGAACTTAAAATTAAAAGAATAACTAAAGATGATTTAAAACTATTTAACACTAGAGATAAAAAGTCAGCTTATTTGTATTATTTAATGAACAAAGGTTATTCATATGATGAAAAAATTATTAAAAAAGATGTTAGTGATAAAGAATATGCTTATATATCAGAAAACATAAGTACTTTAAAAGGCTTTAAAACAAAGTTAGAATGGGAAAGAAAATATTTATATGGTGATACTCTAAGAAATATATTTGGAAAAGTATCTGAATCAAATAAAATACCTGAAGAAGATTTAAAATATTACTTATCACTTGGATACTCCAGAGATGATAGAGTAGGCTTAACAGGACTAGAAAAACAATATGAAAGCATTCTAAAGGGTACAAAAGATAAGTACAAAGTTATGGAAGATAACTCATTAAAACTAGTAGAAAAAGGATCTAGAGGTAGTGATATAGTATTATCTATTGATATAGATTTACAATTAGAATTAGAAAAAATGTTAGAGAAAGAAGTAATTAAAACAAAGAAAGAAGCTAATACTGATTTTTATACAGGTAGTTTTATTACAATGCAAAAACCCTCAACCGGAGAAATATATGCAATGCTTGGAGAACAAGTTTATTATGATAAAAATAAATATAAGACATATAATTATGAAGAAGGAAATATGTTGATGACTATAACACCAGGATCAGTAGTAAAAGGTGCTAGTATGATTGTTGGGTATAATAATAAAGCAATAGATATTGGTACATCATTCTATGATAATTGTATTTATTTATATAATTTACCAGAAAAATGTTCATGGAAGACTCTTGGTTATGTAAATGACTTACAAGCATTACAATACTCGTCTAATGTATATCAATATCTTACTGCGATGAGAGTCGGAGGATTTACATATTATCCTCATAAAAAATTAAAAATTGATGAAGATGCATTTAATAAGTATCGAAGTATTTATTATCAATTTGGACTTGGAACAAAAACAGGAATAGATTATCCAAAAGAAGAGACTGGTTATAAAGGAACAAGTAAAGCAGGAGACTTATTAATAAACTTTGCAATAGGACAATATGATACCTATACACCACTTCAGTTAAGTCAATATATAAGTACAGTTGCAAATGATGGAACAAGAATAAAACCAAGATTTCTAAAAAGTGTTCTAGATAAAGATCAAAAAGTTATATATGAAAACGAAACAGTAAAAATTAATAAAGTAGAAACAAAAGAAAAATATATAAAAAGAATACAAAAGGGATTTAGATTAGTAATGACAAATGGTACTGGTGCAGGATATATAAAATATGAATACGACCCAGCAGGTAAAACCGGTACTAGTGAAAGTATGATTGATGTAGATAATGATGGAGTAGTAGACAATGAAACAGTAAGCAATAACTTCATTACATATGCACCATTTAATAAACCAATTGTATCAATAATGACTTCATCTCCCAATGTTCAAAATCCTAAAAGAGGAGAATATAAATCAGATATAAACTATCGATTAATGGAAAAAAGTAGCAATATTTTCTTTAAATATTATACTAAAAATGGAGAAAGAAGAAAAAATGTGTAAAAATGTTTTGCTTTTTCTGAAAAATTTGATATAATATCTATGGAAATGAGGAGGGATATTATGGCAAAATTAGAAAATAGACAAGGAAAAACACTTACTTGTACTGTATGCAAAAGTCAAAACTATCGTACAGAAAAAAATGTAAAAAACACAACAGCACGTTTAGAACTAAATAAATATTGTCCTAAATGTCAAAAACATACATTACATAAAGAAGAAAAATAATTAAGTAGGTGATTTAAATGATAAATGTAAATGATTTTAAAACAGGAATGACTATTCAATTTGATGGAAATATCTATACAATATTAGAATTCCAACACGTTAAACCTGGTAAGGGAGCAGCTTTTGTAAGAACTAAGTTAAAAAACTTAAGAACTGGTTCAACAACTGAATATACTTTTAACTCTGCTACTAAAGTAGAATTAGCAAGAATTGAAAGAAAACCAATGCAATATTTATATTCAACTGGAGATGATTACACTTTCATGAATATGGAAGATTATTCGCAAATAGATATAAATAAATCTAATCTTGGCGATGATGTTAAATATTTAAAAGAAAACTTAGATGTAGATATTACATTCTTTGAAGGAGAAATGTTAGGATTATCCCTTCCAGATAAGATAGAAATGGAAGTAGTAACAACTGAACCTGGTGTAAAAGGAAATACTACTTCAAGTGCTATGAAAGATGCAACACTTGAAACTGGATATACTATTAAAGTACCATTATTCATCAATGAAGGAGAAAAAATATTAATTTCTACTAAAGATGGAAAGTATGTTTCAAGGGCATAATTGAAAAATACAACAAATATATTGCTATATTTATAAAAATATAATACAATATATTTAGTGCAGATGTGGTTCAATGGTTAGAACATGGCCTTGCCAAGGCTAGGATGCGGGTTCGATTCCCGTCATTTGCTCCATTGACGTTTCTGTTCGAACTTTTCGAACATTTACGATAGATATCATCTCATATTGAGATGATTTTTTTGTTTGTTAAAAAGCCATCCTTAAAAGAAAGGATGGTGTTTGTAGTGATTAAGATTATTACACAAGAGTTAGAAATAGAAAGTAATCTTAAACAACGATTAGAATTTATATGTGAGTTTTATCATATCAAACCTACTATTATAAATGGTAGTATTATATTGATATTAAAACTCCTACTTTATTTGGTAATTTAGTAGGTCAATTAAGATTTAGTAATTATCTACCTGAAGAAGAAGTTGGA
>CAKOQD010000019.1 GCA_934101185.1 uncultured Bacilli bacterium
CAGTTCGGTCCCTATCCGTCGTGGGCGTAGGAAAATTGAGGAGAGTTGTCCTTAGTACGAGAGGACCGGGATGAACATACCTCTGGTGTATCTGTTGTAACGCCAGTTGCAGTGCAGAGTAGCTATGTATGGAAAGGATAACCGCTGAAAGCATCTAAGCGGGAAGCCTCCTCCGAGATGAGTTTTCCCATTCTTTATGAAGTAAGATCCCAGAAAGACTATCTGGTTGATAGGTCAGAGGTGGAAGCATAGTGATATGTTGAGCTGACTGATACTAATAGATCGAGGATTTAATCCTAAATTGTTATTATAAAGAATATTTTTACCAAGTAATTTGATGACATACATTATCTTAGTTTTCAGAGAATTATTTCTCTAAATTATTTTCTTAGTGACGATAGCGAAGAGGGTACACCTGGTCCCATCCCGAACCCAGAAGTTAAGCTCTTCAGCGCCGAAGATAGTATCTTGCGAAAATAGGACGTTGCTAAGATTTTTTTATGCAAAAATATTTGACTTTTACTAAAAGTTGTGATAAATTAATAACGTATTAAACATTGATTGATAACCAGTAGTAATATTTCATATTATTAATTAGAGAGTTAGTATTTGGTGAAAATTAACAAAAAATATTACGAATTACATATCATGAGTTTAAACGGTAACGCGTTATAGTATAAAGTGTATGTTAATTCATAAATTAAGGTGGTACCACGGTTTTTCGTCCTTTAGTTTATGAATTTTTATTTTAAGGAGGAAAAATTATGACACTATATGAAGAATTAAAATGGAGAGGTTTAATTAAAGATGTAGCAGGAGAAGATTTAGAAGACAAACTAAATAATGAACAAATATCATTCTATTGGGGAACAGACCCAACCGCAGACAGTCTACATATTGGACACTATTCATCTTTAATAACAGCAAAAAGACTAGCCAAAGCAGGACATCATCCTATCCTTCTAGTGGGCGGAGCAACAGGTTTAATCGGAGACCCAAGACCAACCGCAGAAAGAGAAATTATTTCAAAAGAAAAACTTCAAAAAAATTTTGAGGGTATAAAAAAACAAGTAAGTACAATACTCGAAGGAAAAGCAGAAATAGTTAATAACTATGATTGGATGAAAGATTACACATACTTAGAATTTTTAAGAGATATTGGTAAATATATAAATGTCAATTACATGTTAGCAAAAGATATCATCAGCAGAAGACTTGAAACAGGTATAACATATGCTGAATTCTCATATACACTACTACAAGGATATGATTTTCTACATCTGTATAGAGAAAAAAACTGTATATTACAAGCCGCTGGTAGTGATCAATGGGGCAACATAACAACAGGAATAGAACTAATAAAAAAAATCGAAGGAAAAGAAGCATATGGTTTTACAATGCCTCTTATCCTAGATGCAAATGGTAATAAATTTGGTAAAAGTGAAGGAAATGCATTATGGTTAGATATAAATAAAACATCTAGTTATGAACTATATCAATACTTAATAAACTCAGATGATACAAAAGTGGAAGAATATTTAAAAGTATATACATTCTTAAATAAAGAAGAAATAGATAATATTATGAAACAACATAATGAAAATCCACATCTAAGAATGGCACAAGAAAAACTAGCACAAGAGTTTATCACTGATTTACATGGTGAAGAAGAATATAAAAGTGCTAAACAAATATCAGATGCTTTATTTAAAAATGATATTAAAAATCTATCAGATGAACAAATATCACAAGCATTCAAAGGAGTACCAACATTTAAGTTAGAAAATAATAAACCAATTATTGATATATTAACCGAAGCTAAGATAGCGTCATCAAGAAGAGAAGCAAGAGAATTCTTGAATAATAATGCAATCACACTAAATGGTGAAATAATAAATGATGAAAATTATGTGATAGATAATGATAAAAAATATAATATTATAAGAAAAGGAAAGAAAAAATACTTCGTTTTAGAAAGATAAATAATCTTTCTTTTTTTATAAAATAAAAAAACATCCGAAGATGTTAATAAACCAAATGGGGCGGCATGTGGGAATCGAACCCACGCATACTAGTGCCACAAACTAGCGTGTTAACCACTTCACCAATGCCGCCATATAAATCAATATGTATATATTCTATCATTTTTTGTGGATATTTGCAATAGTTTTTCACTAATTTATGGGCATTAACACATTCTAAAAAAATAAACATTCATAATATAAACAAGGAGGAAAAAATGATGAATAACTATGATGAATATTATAAATATTTAAATGATATAAAATATCAACAAAAAAATGTTAATAACTCAATAATTGAACAAGATCCATATGAAGCTTTTATAAAAGGAAATTTATTTAATAATCTGTATGACCAATATAAAAATTACCAACCAGCTAAACTTAATCCAAAAGATGAACAAGAATATGCTTTGTTAATGGTTCAAATATATGATTTTTGTGCACATGAACTTACATTATACTTAGATGTTAACCCAAATGATCAAGAAGCAATAAGATTAAGAACAGAATACACAAATTTAGCTAAACAAGCACTAAATGAATATGAATCACAATATAAAGCATTAAATTTATCAAGTAGTAACCTTGCCGCAATACCTTGGGCATGGGATACAAAAAAATGGCCATGGGAGGGAAATAAATAATGTGGAAATATGATAAAAAATTACAATATCCTGTCAATATAAAAAAATCAGATCCTAAATTAGCCAATCTAATAGTAACACAATATGGTGGTGCAAACGGTGAGTTAGCAGCAGCATTAAGATATTTAAATCAAAGATATACAATGCCAGATGAAAAAGGAAGAGCTTTACTTACAGATATAGGAACAGAGGAACTAGGTCACGTAGAAATGATCTGTGCAATGATATATCAATTAACAAAAAATGCTACAAAAGAAGAAATGATAAAAGCAGGATTCGATCAACATTATGCAGAACATAAAAAAGCACTATTCCCAACAGACGCCAATGGTGTACCATTTACAGCAAGTTACTTTGCAACAACAGGAGACCCAGTAGCAGACCTAGCAGAAGACATGGCCGCAGAAGAAAAAGCACGAGCAGTTTATGAAAACTTAATAAACCTAACAAACGATCCTGATGTAATTGCACCATTATTATTCTTAAGACAAAGAGAAATAGTCCATTACGCAAGATTTAAACAATTATATGACGAATATAAATCAAAAGAACAAAATAAATAAAAACAAAAAAATATCATTTATTTTTGATATTTTTTTGTTTTAATAAATCACTAAACATTAAAATCATAGCAGCAACGACAATAACAACATAATTAATCATAAAATATGTATCATTAATAGAATAAACAATAGAACTAGCCAATGAATATTCTTTAATAAGAATAAGAAAAATATATACATTTAACATAATAGCAATAGTATTTTTAAACCAATCATTAATATCTTTTTTATCCTTAATTAAAAACTTAATAATAGTATAAACAAAATAAATGATCATAGTAATTATAAATAAATAACTAACAAAATTATTATCAATAATAGTCTTATACATTACAAGAATACATCCCATAACTAAAGTAACAGTTAAATACTTTATTACATTTAAAACACTTAAAAAATTAAAATTATTCATAAAAATCCCTTCTCATATCCTCTTCTTTTTTTAATAAGTCACCAAATTGTTGATCAAAATCCATTAAACCCTTCTTTATGATATCAGGATACAAAGCAGTAGAATTAGCAATAGCCTTTCTAACATGTTCAATAGTAACAGTCTTCTTATTATCAAAAACCGCTTCAGAAAAAGCCTGTGATAACATAGCTAAAGCCACATCTGGATAACGACCAGCAGTTTCATATACTCTATTATATTCTTTATTAAGTTCAACTATAAAACGCATAATTCTTTCCCTCACGAAAGGAGTATACGCCATAACAGTACCAGTTTTTTTCTCAATCTTAGGAACAGTACCAAGAAGTATATCAACAGTCTCATCAATACTAGGTTCTTCAACTTCAATTTTTTGAAATCTTCTAGTAAATGCTTTATCTCTTAATATATATCTTTCATACTCATCAGTAGTAGTAGCACCAATAACTTTTATATCACCACGTCCAAGGCCTGTTTTAAACATATTAGCAAAATCAAGAGAACTTCCATTATTTGAAGTACTAATAAGAGTATGAATTTCATCGATAAATAAAATAAACTTATCCCTTTCTTTTATCTCATCAACTAGTCTTTGAATTCTAGAATCACCAGTTTCAGGATCCATTCCCATCAAAGCTTGAGTATCTATCTTGACAATTTCATAACCCTTTAAAGCATCAGGTACATCATTATGAATTATTTTATAAGCAAGTCCTTCAACAATCGCAGTTTTACCAATACCAGGTTTACCTGTTAAAATCGCAGACTTATCTGGTGTAAGCAGTACTAATATTAACTTTTTTATTTCTTCATCTCTACCAATCGCAGGGTTAGTAACATATTCCTTTTTAGTAAAATTATCACCATATCTATCAATAAAACTATAATTACTAGTCATATATATCATCCTTTCATACATTTTACATTAATAGTATATAAAATTTTAACAAATTATTCAATATTTTGTTTGAATATTCTCAAGTTTTAGATTATAATTTATATATAATAGAAAGGGCGTTGGTAGTATGTATCTATACTTAACAATACTAGGAATCTTATTCATAACACTATCTTCAATAATAATTAATTTCCTAGATGTAATATTTCCAAGCAATAAAATAAGTTATTATCTTAATCCAAGCAAAAAAACGGCATTTAATAGAACAAGCATAACAGTATTACCTATAATAATTTGGAACTTTATTTCAATACCAATACTAGGTATTAACAAATTATTTTTAGTTAGCTTAATAACTAATATATTTGTTTCATGCTGTATTATGTATGTGATAAAATATACAATGATAATAATATTTAAAAAAGAAAATTCTATCGTAGACATCATTTCAATAATAATATCAACAATATTTGGTTCAATAACATCATACATAATCCTGCTTATCAACACCAGTACCCAAAACTATATGAAATACTCAGCGACAGGATTAGTAATAATTTTAGTATTATACTTGATAATTAAAAAATACAATCCAAAAAGTGATTTTTTCACAAAAGAAATGTTCTAAGGAGAAAAACAATGAAAAAAGAAAAATCGTGTGGGACAATCATAATAGAAAATAACAAAGTATTATTAATACAACAAACAGACAATGCATGGGGATTTCCTAAAGGACATGTAGAAAATAATGAGAAAGAACAAGAAACCGCAATTAGAGAAACAAAAGAAGAAACAAACTTAGATGTAGAAATAATAAGTAATAAAAAATACATAATTAACTATAAAATAAATAACGAGATAGATAAAAAAGTAATATTCTTTCTAGCTAAGAAAACATCAGATAAAATAAAAAAACAAGACGAAGAAATAAAAAATATAAAATGGGTTGATTTAACTAAGGCATTTGACATAATAACATATGAAAACACTAAAAACTTATATAAAGAAGTATTAAAAGACATTAACTAAGTCTTTTTTTATTTACAAAACATGACATTTTTTAAACAATTGCCTCAAAAAAATAAAAGTTATGCTATAATGAAAAAAAAGGAGGGAAAAAATGCAAAAATTAAACTACTCGTTAGGATTAGATATTGGTATTTCATCAGTTGGGTGGGGAATACTTGAATTAGACGAAAACAAGAACCCAATAAAAATTACAGATGCTGGTGTAAGAATATTTACTCCTGGTGAAAATGTAAAAACAGGAGAAAGCAAAGCAGAAGCAAGGAGAATAAAAAGAGGAACAAGAAGAATAATAAGGAGAAGAAATTACCGACTAGACCGTGTTAAAAACTTGTTATATCAATATGGATATCTAGAAGGTTATTTAGACGAAAATAGTAATGTTAGTGATAAAGAAGAACAATTAAAAAATGAATTCAACAATATAGTAGCTAAATACTATGAAAATAATCCGACAAATCCATATAAATTAAAAGTTGACGCATTAAGTAGAAAATTAACAAATGAAGAGCTATCAATTATATTAGTCCATTACGCTAAACATCGAGGATATAGTTCAAATAGAGAAGAAGAAACAAGTAAAGACTCAGAAAACGGTAAAGTTAAAAACTCAATAAAAATAAATGAACAAGAAATGAAAGATAAAAATTATCAAACAGTCTCTGAAATGATTACAAAAAGTAATAGATTCAATGAAAAAATAAGAAATACCACAGGTGACTACAAAATGATCATAACAAGAGAAATGTACAAAGATGAAATAGAAAAAGTCTTAGATTTACAAATTAAGTTTGGACTTATAAATGAAGAATTTAAAAATGAATATATAAAAATATGGGGAAGTCAAAGACACTATTCAAAAGGTCCAGGATATGCAAAAATAATAAAAGACGAACTAGGAAAAATAATAAGAGTTGATTCTCCATATGGTGGAAATCAAATAGAAAAAATGACTGGAATATGCAAGTTCACAAAAGAACCAAGAGCACCAAAATATGCACCAACATCAGAAATATTTGTGGCTCTAGGTAAACTAGTTAATTTAAGATATAAAACCTTAGATGATAAAAATTACAAAAGACTATCACAAGAACAAATAAATGAAATACTAGAACTAGCACAAAATCAAGATAAGGTTACATATAAAAACTTAATAAAAATATTAAACGATCAAACAATAATTATTAAAGATCTAGACTTAAATAATGAACAATATAAAAAGTTCATAAGTGAGTTTAAAACAAAAGTACTAAAATTAGATACTAAAGAAAGAGTAGAACTACAAAAATTAACAAATGAAGAAAAAGAAAAATATGCAGAAATGTATAAAGAAAAAGTTTTTTCCAAAACATTAATAGAATTAACTGGGTACACTAAAATAAGGAAAGAAATTATAAAAAACTTTGGTAAAGAAGTATGGGAACAAGAAAAAAATAACTACGATATGTTAGATGAAATAGTAAGAATATTAACAAATTGTAAACTAAATGAAGATATAGTAAAAGAAGTGCAAGAAAACAATAAAGTTGATAATAAATACATAGAAACAATAACAAATTTACCAAATTTTAAAGATCACTTAATGATTTCAACAACACTGATAAAACAACTTATTCCTTTAATGAAAGAAGGAAAAAGATACGATGAAGCAATGAAAGAATTAAATTATGATCATGCTAATCCAAATGAAAATCTATTAAAAAGTGATTTACTAATTCCTGTAAATCAAGAAAAAGATATTACCAATCAAAGAGTAATCAGATCATTAACACAATCAAGAAAAGTTTTAAATGCAATTATCAAAAAATATGGAATGCCTAAAATAATAAATATAGAAACAGCTAGAGAATTAGCAAAGACGTGGCAAGAAAGGAAAACAATAGAAAAAGAACAACAGAATAACTATGAAGAAAATCAAAAAATAAAAAAAGAATTAGTAGAAACATTTCCTAGCATTTTTTCAAGTGTAGAAAAAGTAAAAAGTACAGATATTTTAAGATATAAACTATGGAAAGAACAACAAGAATTTTGTCCATATAGTCTTGAAAAAATAAAAATAACTGATTTATTTGATAAAAATACTACTCAAATAGATCATATTCTTCCTTATTCAAGAACCTTCAATGACAATTATCAAAATAAAACATTAGTATTTACAAAATGCAATCAAGAAAAAGGAAATTTAACTCCGTACGAATGGCTAAGTAAACAAAATAAATATGACAAATTTCAAATATTTATTAACAACTTACCAATATCAGAAAGAAAAAAACAAAATTATTTATTAAAAAATCTAACCCCAGAAATAGAGAATGAAATGAGAAATCAAAACTTAAATGATACAAAGTACATTAGCAAAAAATTAATATCATTAATAAAAGCCAATCTAAATGTAGAAGAAGTCGGAGCATACTCTGGTTCAATAACTGGAAAACTAAGAGCAAAATGGGGATTAAATGGTCTAACACACAGTTTAGAATCAAAGGATTATTACATAAAGAAAAACACATATGAAGAAATAAAAAAGAACAGAGAAAATCATTTGCATCATGCAATGGATGCTTTAGTAATAGCTTCAATAAATAAAAAATTAGAAACAAGAATGATGAAATACGACAAATACAAAAGATACATAAATAGAAAAACAAAAAATCAAATTGAATCATATATGTATCACAATGATGTTGAAAAAGTTGACAATGAATACTTCGATTTGGAAACAGGAGAAATAAAAACCATCGATATGAAAAAATACATAATGGAATTGCAACAAGCAAATGAAATAATAGAAACTAAAAAAGGATATAACTTGTTATTTCCAGAACCATTCAAAAACTTTAGTGAAGAAGTAAAATTATTTGTTTATGAAAGAGATAATGCTAAGCAAAAAAAACTACTCGAAGAAACAAGAAAATACACAAAAGAAGAATTAGAAAAAATTACTCCAATAATTCCATCATTTGCAAAAAATAAAGAATCTGGACAACTACATGCAGAAACTTATAAAGGATTAAAAACAATAAATGACACAACATATGTAACAACACGTGTTGCAGTAAATGGTAAAAATTTCAAATACAAAGATTTAGAAAGCATAATTGAATATAAGACAGGTTCTAAAATAATTTATGAAACATTAAAAGAATGGTTTGAAAATAATTCAGAAAATTTAGAAAAAGCAAATGGTGAAGAACTATTCAAAAAAGTTGGATATCCAGTTAATAAACTAAATAATAATCCAATAAAAAAAGTGAAATTGCAATCAAAATATAATGGAAAAGGTCATATTATAAATAATAAATCAATTGTGGATAAAGATAAAATATATAGAGTTCAAATATATAAATCAAAAGAAGAACAAGATGACAAATTATACTTTATTGGTTTAGATTTAATAGATATAGACAAAATAAAAAAATATAAAAAAGGAAAAACAAAAGATTTTAATTTACAATTATGGTGGGGACGAGATAATAATAACAAGATGATATCATATGAACAGTTGCTTAAGGAATACATATTATGCCAAGAGCTAAAAAAGACACAATTATTAAGAATAACAAAAAAAGATAAAACAAGTGGAATTGGCTATTTAGTAGGATTTACAAGTGGAACGCTTGAGATCGGCAGTACATTAGGTGATGGCTTAGATCTCGTTGGGGAAAATAATTTGTTTGAAAATATAGGAAGATTTAAAATCACAATATCAACTATAGAAAAAATAGAGCAATTGTCAATAACAATCCTAGGGGAAATAAATGGGATACAGGCAAGTTGTAATTAGAAAGTGTGACAAACTAAGAACAAAGGACAATCAATTAGTAATAGAAAAAGAAAAAGAAATAAAAAAAGTTCCACTAGAAGATATAAATTATATCTTACTTGAGGATAATACTTGTACAATTACAGGAAAATTAATATCAGAATTAGGTAACTTCGGAATATGCTTAATTACATGTAATGACAAACATGAACCATCAACAATAATGTATCCATATAATCATCATTATAAACAATTAGAAGTTTTAGAACAACAATTAGTTATGACTGAAGTATTAAAAGAACAACTTTGGCAAGAAATAGTAAAATCAAAAATAAAAAATCAAATTATAACATTGGAAAGAACCACAAAAGATGAAAAAACGATAAAAAAACTATATGAATACTATGATGAGGTAGAACTACATGATAAAACAAATAGAGAAGGCTTGGCTGCTAAAATATACTTTAGATCATTGTATGGTTCAGAATTTATTAGATTTTATGATGACGCAATAAACGCTGCGCTAAATTATGCATATGCAATAATAAAAAGTGCAATAACACGTCTATTGGCGGTATATGGGTTAAATACATATTTAGGAATAAAACATAAATCAAAGACAAATAATTTTAATTTGTGTTATGATTTAATTGAACCTTATAGAGCAATTATAGATGAGTATATTTATGAATCCAAAAATGATATAACATATCCATTATCACCAGAGTTTAGAACTAAACTTGTTAATTTATTAAACAAAGAAATAATTTGTGAAAATAAAAAATGTACTATAGAATATAGCATTGAATTATTAGTAAAGAGTTATATAAAAAGCGTTAAAAATAATAAAGTTTTTCTTTCTTTTCCTAAAATAGTAACATATGAATAGATACATGAGATTATTAGTATTATTTGATTTACCAGTAATTACTGAAAAAGAAAGAAAAACATATCAAAAATTCAGAAATTTTTTACTAAAAGATGGATATATTATGATGCAGTATTCCGTTTATTCAAGAATATGTAAAAATAATGATGATTGTGATAAACACATCAAAAGATTAAAATTAAACTTACCTAAAAAAGGAAATATACGTCTTTTACAAATAACAGAAAATCAATATGATAACATGTTAATGTTGTGTGGTGAAAAACATGAGGAAGAAACATATTCAGTTAGTCCAATGATAATAATAGAATAAAACCTAAATTGAAAAATTTAGGTTTTTATATACAAAAAAAGATCAAGTTAAGGGACTTGATCAAACCCTAAGGCATTATGCCTTATTAGAGTAACCTGAGTTACTTTGAGTAATGTGTATCAAATTGATACAATTAAATTGTAATCTATTTATCAATTACTGTCAATAGTTTAGAAGCAATTTCATTCAAAATAATTTCTTCATGTGGATTAGCAATGGATAAATTATAGTACCTATTATCATTTAAAGACAGGAAATTAGTATTTAACAAAAATCCTATTTTATCATTAATATTATTCAAATATAACGAATAAAAAGAATTAATATCATTATTGCTAATATTAAAATCATTATAAAACTTAATGCAATAATCAAAAATGACATTATCAAGAAAATTAAAATTAATTAGAGAAGTGTCAACAAACTTAAAGATACCATAGCTATCTTTAACATATTTATAAATAATAGGATTATTTGAAAAGAAAATAAAGAAAAGATTTTCATTTTTAATATCATTAATATAATTTAACAACTCCATTATTTCACATACATTTAAATAAGCATCGAAAGAATTAATCATAATTATAGTAGGAGTATTACCAATCATAGATAGTAACATCTTAAACATAATTATTTTCTTAGTTCCTTTATTTATAAATTTATCAGAAGAAGAGCATCCATCAATGAGTATATCAGTATACTTATTAATAATATCATCAAATTCATTAATTTTTACTTGTAATGAAATAGAATGTTCAGATAAATAATTATCAGTACAAGAATCAGATCGAATACCAATCTTGTCAAGTTCCGTATTCACATTTTTAACTATATCATTTTTAAAATCATCATTAAACTGTGAAAAAATACTATTTTTAAAATAATTACTTTTAGTAAACTTTAATTGATTTAAAAAATCATCATCTTCATCAAAAGCAAATACTTCAAATTCTCCCTTACTAACTTTGAGATTATTAATAATAAAAGAGTTATATTCTCCGGAAAAACCAGATTTAATTTTGTTGAAAAATAAGTTTTTATTATAACAACTTTCACCAAAAAAAATATTTACTTTCTGAATGTTAATACTGAATTCTTTATTAAAACAATCAAACAAAATATTCATGATACCACCAACTTGAAACAAGTATATCAAATAAATTGCAAAAAATAAACAAAAATGCTATAATTAATTTGAGGTTAGAGTACCCTGATTATTTTGAGTAATGTTAGACATAATTATTCAAAACTATAGCAAAGTGAACGTTAGAGTACCCTGATTATTTTGAGTAATGTTAGACATAATTATTCAAAACTATAGCAAAGTGAACGTTAGAGTACCCTGATTATTTTGAGTAATGTTAGACTAATACAAAATTAGCTTATATTAAATTTACGTTAGAGTACCCTGATTATTTTGAGTAATGTTAGACCACTTACACAATGGTACTAAAAGACAAAGAGTTAGAGTACCCTGATTATTTTGAGTAATGTTAGACATTTACAACGTAGACCACTCGTTATTATTAGTTAGAGTACCCTGATTATTTTGAGTAATGTTAGACTAAGTGGTGCTGGAGGACCTAAAGAAGTTAGTTAGAGTACCCTGATTATTTTGAGTAATGTTAGACGTAATACTTGAATTAGTAAAGTTATTATTTGTTAGAGTACCCTGATTATTTTGAGTAATGTTAGACCTAGATAATTTTGATGCTTTTGATGAAATGTTAGAGTACCCTGATTATTTTGAGTAATGTTAGACAAGAAGAAATGTGGGTAACACTCTACGAATGTTAGAGTACCCTGATTATTTTGAGTAATGTTAGACTTATTTTGATAACCAAAGAAATAAAGCAACGTTAGAGTACCCTGATTATTTTGAGTAATGTTAGACTTGTTGCAATAGAAAATAATAAATACTATGGTTAGAGTACCCTGATTATTTTGAGTAATGTTAGACGGCTTCCTGATAATGATGATCCAATATCTAGTTAGAGTACCCTGATTATTTTGAGTAATGTTAGACAAGTTTGATGGATATGTTCCAACGTCAGATGTTAGAGTACCCTGATTATTTTGAGTAATGTTAGACTTGTTGCAATAGAAAATAATAAATACTATGGTTAGAGTACTCTGATTATTTTGAGTAATGTTAGACCATATGAAAATATTAAGTTTTATAAAGTTAGTTAGGGTACCCTGATTGTTTTGAGTAATGTTAGACATACTCCTGTGTAGCCACAATCTCAAATAAGTTAGAGCACCCTGGTTATTTTGAGTAATATTAGAATTGGTTAACAATTTATAAACCAATATTAATTAGATATACTTTTGTAAGGTTTTTCGTATTTTTCCATACTGCGATGTAATAATATAATAAAAGCGCTCTATTTCTGAGTGTCTTTTTCATTTTTTAAATAGATATATTTAAACTTATTTTTTCTTCAAATAATACTTTTTCTCCATCTTTATCATTTTTTCTATCTCTTTAACAAATACCGAAGGTTTTCTCTTACTACTAAACAAATAACAACATCCACGAGTTCTAGTAACTGCAACATAAAAAAGCCTTCTTTCCTCTGCAAAAGGGTAAGTCTCATTAGAATTAGAAACAAGTCCTAATATCTTCTCCTCATTTATTTTATTCGGAAAACCTAAATACCTATCATCAAGATTTATAACAATAACAACATCCTCCTCTAATCCTTTAGCCTTATGAACAGTTAAATAATACATTTCAATATCCACATTGTAAGAATAAATAATCCTCTCACCATCAAATGAAAAACTCTCATCAATAACCATATTAATATCACCATTATTCCTACCTAATATCATAATCGGAGACTTGAACTCATCATAAACTTCTTCAATAAGATTCTTAAAATCATTAACAACGTCATTATAATACACAATCCTAATAGGACCATCCATTCTTTTATTAGAAACAAGCCTCTTCTTTATCTGCTTCTTATTCTTCATAACAAAACTACCTGCTAAATCAATTAATTCCTGACTATTTCTATAAGTGTTTTCAAGTTTTAAAACCTTACAATCATTAAAATAGTCTTCAAAGTTTAAAAACAAGTCCAAACAACAACCAGAAAACTTATATATAGATTGAAAATCATCACCAACCACTAATAAATTACAAGAAGTACGCTTAATAATTTCATTGATCAAACAAAATCTTATATAAGAAGTATCTTGATATTCATCAATAATTATATATTTAATACTATTCTTAACACCATTCTTCACTACACATTCAGTCGCAGTAATAATCATATCATCAAAATCAATCAAATTATTCAAAGACATATAATCTGTATACTTAACATAAATATTAATACAAAATATCAAAAAAAATTTTTCCTTTCTAAAACGTCCATATTTACCAGTTTTAAGCCTGTTATAAAAAGAAATAAAATCACTAAGAACAAATCCATTACATTTAAAAAGTTTTAAGAAAGTAACCATATTTCTCTTGAGAATATTTAACTTATAATAATATTTCCTTAAAAATACTAAATAATCATCTTTAATATTCTTATTATAACTATAATTAAAGTAATTCATAACATACTTCATAAAATGAGGGTAATCAACTACATCATAACTAAAAAAATCATTACAAATACTATCTAACAAATTATCATCACATATATCATAATGATAATTATTAACACTTAATATTTCAAGAGACAACTTATGAAAAGTATAAACACTAACATTATATCCCATATCATTTAACTTTTTCATTAAACTATCACAAGCTTTATTAGTAAAAGAAATACAAATAATTTCTTCTTCCTTAACATCAAGATACTTTATCAAATAATTAATTTTACCAAGAATTGTCAAAGTCTTTCCAGAACCAGCTCCTGCGACAACTAGTACATGTTTACTATCATTTAAAACTATTTCTTTTTGAAAATCATCTAGTTCATAACCACATATTAAATCACTCAAAATAATCACCTCTAAACAAATATAAACAACATCCAAATAAAATGCAAATCATCAAATTCAAAAATTGATACTACCAAGAAAGACGAAATTTTAAAATTGAATCGTAAAATATGTTGAAAATTAAAAAATATTTCAAGAATACTTACAAAAAGTTAATAAATAATCATTTACTATAATCAAAAAATGTAATATAATCAAAATATAAATATTTTTGTGAAAGGAGTAAAAACTATGCAACACGTATCAGATAAATCAAGACTAATAGCATTCTTACTTTGCTTCTTCTTCGGAGGACTAGGAGTACATAGATTCTATGTAGGAAAAGTAGGAACAGGAATACTTTACATTTTTACATTTGGCTTATTCGGAATAGGAGTATTAATAGATTTTATTATGATTCTATGCGGAAGCTACACTGACAAACAAGGGAACTTTTTAACTAAGTGGGATGTTCAATAAAAACATCTCATTTTTTGTAGTAAAAATATAGTAAAAACATTCAAAATTTGGTATACTAATCTTATAATAAAGAAGGAGAAGTAAAAAATGACAAAAGAAGTAAACCAAAAGATACTATACCTAGTCCTGATATTCATGGTTGGAGCAGTAGTAGGATACATCTATGAAGTAATATTTTGCCTAATACAAGATCATCAACTAGTAAACCGTGGAGTATTATATGGCCCATACTTGCCAATCTATGGCGCAGGAGCAGTTCTTATATACTTACTAAAACCACTAAAAAAACATCCGGTACTATTCTTTATATCAGTAATGTTAACAACAGGAATACTAGAATATGTAATTGGACTATACTGCTTAAAAGTAAGTCATACAAAACTATGGGACTACACAGGACTATTTTTAAACATTCAAGGTTTAGTGTGTTTAAGAAGTGTTGTATCATTTGCAATCGGGGGATTAATCCTAATCTACATAGTAGACCCATTGTTAGAAAAAATAGTATTAAAAATGAAACAAAATACTAAACTAGCAATCTGTTCTACATTTATCTTAATATTTATTACAGATATAATATTAAGCATTAAGTTTAGAACACCACCAGGACCATAAAAGGAGAGAAAATATGAAGAAAACAAATAAAAAAGGATTCACCTTAATAGAACTACTCGCAGTAATAGCAATAATAGCAATAATCGGAGCAATTGCAACACCTAATGTAATAAAACTAATAACATCAAGCAATCAAGATCAAATACTAAGCGATGCAAAACTTGCAATAAGTAAAGCAAAATACCAATTTAGAAAAGATATGAATGATCCAGAAAAAACAAATGGAGTAGTATATGAAATATCAGAATTAATAGAAAGTGATAATTCATATGATGGACAATCAAAAGTTCAAGTTTTAAAAGATGATAGCAGTAATAAATATACGTATTCAATTTATATATCAAACGGTAAATACTGCATTGGAAAAGCAAATGCATTTAAATTAGAAGAAGAGATTCTTAGTCAAGGAAAAGGAGCAGTAACAGATTGCACAAACTAAAAGACTATCAAACTGAAGTGATATGATAAAAGTAGACAATGTCAAAAAGACAATCAGTCTACTTTTTTGATACAATAAAATAAAGGAAGT
>CAKOQD010000020.1 GCA_934101185.1 uncultured Bacilli bacterium
TTATTTAAAGATATAAAAGAGTATAATAAATATCTATTATCATTAATAGGTATTTTTGTGCTATTACTTTCAGGAATAATATCTTACAATTACACAAATACATCATATGCAAAATGGAGTAGTAGTGTTGAATCAAAAA
The DNA here is from genome assembly GCA_934101185.1 of uncultured Bacilli bacterium. Lineage (GTDB taxonomy): Bacteria > Bacillota_I > Bacilli_A > RF39 > UBA660 > JAEDJI01. Next base: position 140 of record CAKOQD010000020.1, read on the forward strand.
ATATATTAAAACTAAGTGTCAAAAAGAAAGATTATGCATTAGAGTTTGCACAAGCTAAAGTTGGTACTGATGGATTAGAACAAATAACACATGAGATAGATGATACATTACAAGTAGATAGTAAATTTGCAACAGAATATAGATATCGTGGAGGAAACGTAAATAATTATGTAACATTTAATAATGAAACATGGAGAATAATTGGAATAATACCAACTGAAGATACAGATAGCAATGTAGAAAATAGGATAAAAATAATAAGAGATACCTCAATAGGAAATATGAAATGGAATACAACACAAGATACTGCAACTAGATCATATAATAATTGGGTAACAGGAACACTAAACACATACTTAAATAATGATTATTATAATACATTAACAACTGATGCAAAAAACATGATAGGAACAACAAGGTATTATCTTGGAGGATATAATAATAATCCAAATATTACGACTGATGTAATGTGGAAATATGAAAGAAAAAATGAAGCAAACAAAACAGGTTATTACTATGGAACAAATCCTATAATGCAAAATGATGCATCTAAAAAGATAACACTAATGTATGCAAGTGATTATGGATATGCAGCATCAAAAGAATGTACAAGCAACTTATATGATTATGCTAGTTCAGCAAGTTGTAAAACGACAAATAATTGGTTAGACAAAAGCGCATATACATGGTTACTTCCGCAGAATTCAGGCACATACAACAACGCTTTCCATGTGAACTGGACTGGTTATGTCAGTAGCAGCAGCAACGTCGACGGCAACTGGGTCGTACGCCCAACCTTATCATTATCATCAAATGTCAAAATATCCGGAGGATTTGGTACAAGTTCTGTTCCATATCAATTAACTGTTGAATAATTGGACAAAACAATATTTGTCCTTTTTTTTTATTTATGTTTATATATATATCATTTTTTAATATTAAAAACTTGCTTATTTCCAAATTTTGTCATATAATATAGTCATTATTTGAGGTGATTATATGTTTACTACTGATTTTAACGAATATATTGATAATAATATTGGTAAAATAATGAAAAAAATTAAGAATACTAAACCTGATTATGATGGTGAAGAAAGAAGATCATTAGATTATGTTTTAGATTATTTACTAAATAATTATTTATATTGTGGCATTGATTTAGAAGATTATATTAAGAGTGTAAAAAACTTTCCAGTAGAAAAGATTGCATCTTTTGCTAAAGAAAATTGTTATGATAGACTTATTGTTTTTATGTTTGATTATACCGATAAGAAAGATTTATTAGTGGATTATTTATGTTCTTTTATACCTTCGGTTATCTTGTTAAATATAGAAATGTATTTTATAAAAACAAAATTATTTACTGGTGAACAAGTAAATAAATTGTCTGATTGCATTATTAATTTTAATAATTCTAATTATATATTTGAACTTATTAAACTAATATCTTTTAGAAACTCTTTTTCTACTAAAAAGGCAATTGATAAGTTAATTGAACTTAATAGTTATGATACTTTAATAAGAGTACTCGAAGAAATAGATGGAATTGACAAAGAGTATATAATTAGTAAAATGTATAAAGATGGTTTCAACAGTTCTTTAATTGCAATTCTTAATAATTACGAACTAGAAGAACCTCTTAAGAATGTGCTTGGTGTTATGTTAGAACAAGATGACGTTTCTAAACTTAAAAGTTTTAGAGATAATTTTCCTGATATAGTTAAATATAATTCTTCACTTTCTGATGATGAAGTTGATGTTCATATTGGATATCCGTATGAGGAGATAATTGATTATGATACTAATAAGAGTACTGGTTATATTGTAAATGAAATTGCTTATGAAAAAGCTAAAGATTTAGGTGTTCTTTGTACTCTTATGTGTGATAAGAATGGTGCTTTATCTTTGATATCTTATATGATTAATGATGATGATATAAGGGTTGATGTTTTACTTCCTAGATATAAAGTATTTATAAGTGGTGAATCTAGTGATTTAGAGTATGCTAGAGGTTGTGATTTATCTTATAATCATTCTATTAGTAAGCTAAGTAAAGACAAAAATTTACAAAAAACTATGTAAAGTAATACAAGTGTTGACAAACACTTGTTTTTATTTGTTGATTTTTTATTTTTTTTAAGGAAAATATATAGACATTTATAAGAAATAGATAGTAAAATTGTGGTAGACAGTGGATAATAGTGGTGAAAAGTGGTGATTTCTATGTTGATGGGTGAATTTCATCATAATGTTGATGAAAAAGGAAGAATAATAATTCCTTCGAAACTACGTGATGAGTTAGGAGACAAAATAATTGTAACTCGTGGTTTAGATAATTGTTTGTTTTTATACTCAGAAGAACAATGGAAAGTTATTGTCTCTAAGTTACAAACATTACCATTTACTAAGAAAGATGCTAGAAACTTCACTAGAATATTTTTATCCGGTGCCACTGTTTGTGAATTTGATAAACAAGGAAGAATTAAACTTGCACCACAACTTTGTAGTTATGCTTCTCTTGACAAAGAATGTATTGTTCTTGGTGTAAATGACAGATTAGAAATATGGGCTAAAGATAAATGGGATAGTTTCTTTGATGTAAATAAAGAAGTTCTATCAGATTTAGCGGACCATCTATTTGAAAGTGATTTTGGTGATTAATATGTTACATAAAAGTGTTTTACTAAATGAATCAATTTATAATCTAAATATAAAAGATGGTGGATTATATGTAGATATGACTTTAGGTTATGCTGGTCATTCAAAGGAAATATTAAAAAGAAATAAAAAGGGGTTTTTATTCGCCTTTGATAAAGACATAGATGCAATTAATCATAGTTCTAAAGTGTTAGATGAGATTGGAGATAACTACAAAATATTTAATACCGGATTTATTAATATAAAAAAATGTTTACAAGATGAGAAAATAGATAAGGTAGATGGAATCTTATATGATCTTGGTATTTCATCACCAGAAATAGATCAAGATAGTCGTGGTTTTAGTTATATGAGAGATGCTAGACTTGATATGAGGATGAAACAGGATAGTGAGTTATCTGCTTATGAGGTCGTAAATAATTATAAAGTGGAGGATCTTACTAGAATATTTAGAGAATATGGAGAAGAAAAGCATGCACTTCGTATCGCTAAAGAAATAGAAAAACAAAGAAGTATAAAAGAGATTACTACTACTTTAGAGCTTGTAGATATTATAGATAGATGTATTCCATATAAAGAAAAAAGGAATGGACATCCTGCTAAAAAAGTATTTCAAGCAATAAGAATTGAAGTAAATAATGAACTTGAAGAGTTTGAAACATCTTTAAGAGATAGTCTTTCTTTACTTAATGTTGGAGGAAGAATATGTGTTATTACATTTCATTCTCTTGAGGATAAGATATGTAAAAGAATATTTAAAGAAGTTAGTGATGTTGATGAATTAGTGAAGGGTAATCCTTTTATTGAGGATGATCATTTACCAGATTTTAAGTTAATTACAAAAAAACCAATATTACCAACGTCAAGTGAATTAGAATATAATAGTCGTGCTAAAAGTGCTAAGTTAAGAGTAATTGAAAGAGTAAAATAAGGAGGGATTTAGATGAGTAGAAAAAAGAAGAGTAAGTTATCTAGTTTTGAGAAAAAGTTACTTACTTTAACTATTGCATTATTGATATTTTCACCATTTGCATCAGTGTGTGCTTCATCACTACTTTCTAAGGCTAATTATGATGTTGAAGTAACTAAAGAAGAAGTTTCTACTCAAGAAAAGTCTAATGAAAGTTTACAAATGAAGATCAATGAATTAGCATCTTTAGAGAACTTACAAAAGGTTGCGAAAAAAGTGGGATTGAGTTATACTAGTAATAGTGTTAAAACAATAGAGTAGGTGATTATAAATGAATAAGAACAAAAATATAAAAATGATAAATTTCTTTTTGATTTTTGTTCTTTTTTGTTTTTTTGTTTTTTTATTTGTACTTTCTAATATGATATTTAAAGATAGTTATGAGGGTACAAATCTAAAAGAGTTTGCAGATTCTCGTAGTGTTGTAAAGAAATCTATTAATGCTAAAAGAGGTAGTATATATGATTCTAAAGGAGATAGTTTAGCTCTTAATGTTTCATCTTATACTTTGATTGCATATTTAGATGAGTCTCGTAGTGAGAATGAAAGTAAGTTATATCATGTAAAGGATAAGAAGGCTACTGCTAAGGCATTATCTAAAGTTATTAAGATGTCTTATGAAGATATATTAAAAATATTAGAACAAGATTTATATCAAGTAGAGTTTGGTACTGCTGGTAAGGGACTTACTGAACTTGAAAAGGATGCTATTAAAGAGCTTAATTTACCTGGTATTGATTTCATCGCAGATGAACAAAGATATTATCCAAATGGGAACTTTTTATCATATACACTTGGTTATGCTAAAAGAGATGAAAATGGTAAAGTAAATGGGGAGTATGGTTTAGAGTTATTGCTTAATGATGTATTATCTGGTACTGATGGGTATACAACTTATCAGACTGATTTAAATGGTTATAAAATTGCGGGTACTAAGGAAAAGACAAAAAAAGCAGTTGATGGGAATGATGTTTATTTAACAGTTGATTCTAATATTCAGTTTTTTGTTGAAGAAGCTATTGCTAATTCAAAAGATAAGTATAGTTTTGATTGGATGGCTATTACTTTAGCGGATGCTAAAACAGGAAAGATTCTTGCTCTTTCTCAGGTACCTAGTTATGATCCTAATAAGATGAATGTTAGTGATTGGAATAATTATAATGTTTCTTATGCTTATGAACCTGGTTCTGTTATGAAAACATATACATATATGGCTGCGATGGAAGCTGGTACTTATAAGGGTGATGAAAAGTTTAAATCTGGTAAGTATACTACTTCTGATGGTACTAGAATTTATGACTGGTTAAAGAGTGGTTTTGGAGAAATTACATATGATGAGGGGTTTGCTTATTCATCTAATGTTGGAATTATTAATTTGATTGATAAGCATATGAATAAGACTATTCTTTTAGATTATTTTGAAAAGTTAGGATTTGGTAAAAAGACTGGTATTACACTTGCTAATGAGGCAAAGGGGAAGGTTTCTTTTAAGTATGAGACTGAAGTATTTAATGCTGGTTTTGGACAAGGTATTATGACTACTCAAATGCAACAGATACAGGCACTTACTTCGATTGCTAATGATGGAGTAATGTTAAAACCTTATATTATTGATAAAGTAGTAGATGAGAATAAAAAGGTAGTTTTTAAGGGACAAAAGGAAGAACTTGGTACTGTTGCATCTCATAAAACGGTAGAAAAGATGAAAGATTTAATGTATGATGTTGTTCATTCATCATCTCCTTATGCTACTGGTACTGGTTATTATTTAAAAGGATATGATTTGATTGGTAAGACTGGTACTGCTCAATATGTTAATGCTAAAACTGGTAGATATTATGGTGATGAAACTCATGCTATTAAGTCATTCGCAGGTATGTGGCCAAAAGATGATCCTGAAGTAATTGTGTTTATATCGGTAAAGGATTCTTTGTATGGTAGTTCTGCTCCTTTATATAATACTGTAAAACCAATAGTAAAAAATGTTAGTAAGTATTTAGAAATATATGATACAGCAGAAGATAAGACTATAAATAATTATAAAGTAGAGAATTATATTAATAGAGATTTATCTAAAGTAAAACAAACATTAAAGAAAAATAAAATAAATTATTTAGTATTGGGTAATGGTAATAAGGTTATTAATCAATATCCAGAAAAGGAAAGCATAGTAAATGTAAATGATACTATAATACTACTTACTAATGATAGTGAATATAAAATGCCTGATTTAAAAGGGTATTCTAAGAAACAAGTAAGAGCAGTATGTAATCTTTTAAATATTAAGTGTACATTTAAAGGATATGGTTATGTAAGTAGTCAATCTGTTAGTAAGAATACTGCTATAAAAAAAGATACTAGTGTTAAATTTGAGTTTAAGAATTAAAAAGTACTTTAAAACCAGATTGGTTATTAATTTATCAATATAATGATCAAGAATTATTGCTTTTATTGGTTAATGCAGGTAGTCATAGTTATTTGTTTTAAGTTAATGTCGTAAAAGATATGTAGATTAGTTTACATATCTTTTGTTTTAATTATTGCTTTTTATCGAGTTATGTTTTATACTTAAATAGTAATAATAAGGAGGAGTTTTATGAATTATAATGACAATGAAAGAAGAACTAAAATAGTGGTACCAGTTATTTTAATGATAATTGCACTTTTAGTTATTTCTATGTTTCTTTTTATCTATTTTAAGAAAGATAAAAAAGAAAATTTACTTAGTTTGGATATTCCAAATGTTGTTTATGCAGGGAATGAGGTTGAATTTTTACCGATTGAAAACAAGAAAGATGATACAGTTTATGAGTTTATAAGTGATAACAATGAAGTTGCTCAGTTTGAATATGAAACATTATCATCAAATGATTCATCTAATACTATAATCGCTAAAAAGAATGGTAAGGCTAAAGTTAAGGTTATTGCTACTAGTAATGGCACTGAAATTAGTGTTTATGAAAAAGAAGTTACTGTTTGTTCTTCTTTTGATAATAGTATGTTTTCTAATTCAGATTACAAAGTATCTGTTGGAAAGACTATTGATTTAAATGTTGATTTAAGTAAGTATAAAGAATGCTATGCTAATCTTACTTATACTAGTACTAATAATGATGTAGCAACTGTTTCAAAAGAAGGTATTGTTACTGCATTAAAAGAAGGAGTTACTACTATTGAGGTTAGTAATGGTACTAAAACTATTTCTACAAATGTTGAAGTTGTTTCATCATCTGATACAGTTTTAGTCACTGATGTTAAAGTAGATAAGACTTCAATTAGTTTAGAAGAAGGAAAAACTAGTAAAATAAAAGTAGATGTATTACCAAGTAACGCTACTAATAAATCTGTTGATTGGAAATCTAGTAATGAAAAAGTTGCTGTTGTTTCAAGCAAAGGCGTAGTTGAAGCAATTGGAGTAGGTAATGCTGTTGTTACTGTTACTACTCAAGATGGTAATAAGAGTGCTAATGTAAATGTTACAGTTACTAAAAAAGTCAATAATTTGGATAGTGTTTGTAAGAGTACTTTAGAAAAAGGTTCTTCAAAGAAAAGTTATACTTTAACATTTTTACAAGCAATTAATGTAAAATATTTTAATGATTCTTTAGTGAAAGACTTAATTACATGGTCTTCAAGTGATCCAACTATTGTTAAAGTAGATAGAAAAGGTAATGTTCTTGCTATTGGTACAGGAAAAGCATATGTTAACGTATCATGTAATAACAAAGCGTATGAAAGAATTGAAATTAATGCTATAAAACGTGATTCAGTTAAAGCAAATAAGATTACACTTAGTCCAAGTTCATTTACTATAAATGTTGGTGTTACTAAAAGCATTAGTGCTACTGTTGCACCAAAGAATGCTAGTGTTAAGAATTTAAAGTGGGATAGTTCAGATAATACAATTGCTAAAGTTAATAGTAAAGGTCAAGTTACTGGTGTAAAAGCAGGTAAAGCTAAAATATCTGTATCTACTGCTGATGGTTCTGCTACTGCTAATATGAATGTTGTTGTTAAATCAAGTGGTAGTGCTACTAAGCCTTCGACTAGTGTTGGTGTAAAAACTATAAATGTTTATCCAAGATCAATGAATTTATCAGTGGGCTCTACTGGATATATAGATGCGGTTGTTTTACCAGAAAATGCTTCGAATAATAAGATTTTATATAGTAGTAGTAATACTAAAGTGGCTACTGTTAATAAATATGGTACTGTAAAAGCTGTTGGAGCTGGTACTGCTGTTATAAAGGTTTCTTCTGATGCTGATAGTAAGCTTTATAAGAAGGTTACTGTTCGTGTAAAGGGTTCAAGTACTGGTTCTAGTAGTACTAGTTTAAATAAATCTATTTCATGTACTACTATATTTAAAGATGCTAATAATAAGAAGATAACAAATACTAATAGTATTAATACTTCTAAGATTTCAATTGAAGTAGAATGTATTGGAAAAAATACTAATATATCAAATGTTCTATTTAAGACTGATACTAGTGCAATGGATAGTTCTAGTGTTAGAGAAGATAGATTTAGTACTAAAAGATTTTTGAAATATGGTGTTATTAATAATAAGAATAATAGTAAAAAAGGAAATCATATTCTTACTGTTACTGCTACTGATACATCTGGAGTATCTTATAAGTTTACAAGTTCTATTACAATAGTGGGTGATGGTACTAGTACAACACCAAGTACTCCATCAACTAAACCTAGTACTAAACCTAGTACTAAACCTTCAACTGGAGGATCAACTAGTACAAGTGGTTGTCCTAAAATTAATAGAGTTAATTCTACAACCAACAGGGGTTCTATAACATTTAATGCTTATATTACAAAAGAAGCTAAGAGTGTTAGTGTTAGAGTTACAAATTTAACTAAGGGTACAACATATACTAAGAAGATGACTAGTAAAGGAAGTAGTAGTGGTTTATATTATTATAGTTATACATTATCTACTGTTAAAGGTAATAAATATGAATGGTCTGTTATAGTAGAGGATGGTAGTTGCCATAGTCAAAGTAATACTTATACTAGGACTTCTAAATAAATAGAATGATTTTTGAAAAGCACCTTAACGGGTGTTTTTTTCTGTAATTTTATTGTATTTTATACTATTTTATGGTATAATTTACAAGTCGCATATAAGAGGTGGTAAAATGAATAAAGAAGAAAAAATTATTAATATCGCGGTAGTAGCCCATGTAGATGTAGGAAAAAGTACATTAGTAGATGCTTTATTATCACAATGTGGTGCCTTAGACAAAAACGCATCTGATCAACAAATAATGGATAGCAATGACTTAGAAAAAGAAAGAGGAATTACTATCTATTCTAAAAACTGTTCTATTAGATATAAAGACTATAAAATTAACATAGTGGATACTCCAGGACATGCTGATTTTTCAAGTGAAGTAGAACGTATTATAAAAACTGTTGATACAGTTATCTTACTTGTAGATTCTGCTGAGGGAGTTATGCCTCAGACTAGATTTGTACTTCATCAAGCATTAAAACAAAACCTAAACCCAATTTTATTTATTAATAAAATTGATAAGAAAGATGCTAGAATTGATGACGTAGTAAATATGACATTTGATTTATTTGTTGAGTTAGATGCAAATGATAAACAATTAGATTTTCCAATTGTATATGGTATAGCACGTTCTGGTATAGCTAAACTTAATCTAGAAGATGAATCTAATGATATAACTCCACTTTTAGATACTATTATCTCTCATACTGATGTTTACACAGGTAATGATACTGATCCATTACAACTTCAAATATCATCACTAGAATATGATGATTATTTAGGAAGAATGGGTATTGGTCGTATAACAAAGGGTGTTTTAAAAAGTGGTAGCATGGTTGCTATTAGTAAGAATGATGGTACTATTATAAATAATCGTGTTGGTAAGATATTTGTAAATGAAGGAATTAAGAAAAAAGAAGTTAGTTCTGCTAAATACGGTGAAATAGTTACTGTACAAACAAGCCCAGATATTCATGTAGGAGATACTATTTGTGATGTAAATAATGTTAATCCACTTGATCCTATTGAAATAGAAGAACCAACTTTATCAATGAACTTTGTAGTTAATTCAAGTCCATTCGCAGGAAGAAGTGGTAAGTTCTTGACTAATAGACATATTAAAGAAAGATTAGATAGAGAACTTGAAACTAATGTTGGGTTAAAGGTAGAACCTCTTACTAATTCTGATGGTTATAAAGTATCAGGACGTGGTGAACTTCATTTATCTATTTTACTTGAAAGAATGAGAAGAGAAGGTTATGAGTTATCTGTTTCTAAACCAGAAGTTTTATATAAAGAAATAGATGGTGTTAAGATGGAACCATATGAAAAGGTAATAATAAATGTTCCTAATGATTACAGTGGTACTGTTATAAATGATTTAAATGAAAGAAAAGGAATTATGGAAGAATTATCTAATAATGAAAATTATACTAGAATAGTGTTCTCTGTTCCTACTCGTGGTTTAATTGGATATCGTAGTAACTTTATTACTAATACTAAGGGTGAAGGTATTATGGTAAGAAGTTTTGATGATTATAAACCATATGCTGGTGTAATTAAAGGTAGAAAAAATGGTGTACTTGTCTCATGTGAAAATGGTACTACTATGGCATATTCATTATTTAATTTAAGTGATCGTGGTACAATGATCGTTGGTCCATCTGTTGATGTATATGAAGGCATGATAATTGGTATTCATAATAGAGATAATGATTTAAATGTTAACCCATGTAAGAATAAACAACTTACTAATACAAGAGCAGCTGGTAGTGATGAAGCTTTAACATTAATAAATCCTAAGAAGTTTACTCTTGAAGAAGCATTAGAGTTTATCGAAGATGATGAGTATGTTGAAATAACTCCGGATGCTATAAGACTAAGAAAGAAAATATTAGATGAAAAGGAAAGATATAGAGTTCAATCTAAGAACTAATATCTTTTTTTCTTGTAATTTATTACTTATTTGTTTTATAATAAGATTATGAAAAAAGAACTAGAGATTTATGAACAATTATTAAATGAAGAAAGTTTTAAAGAGATTGATCCATCTTTTATGTCTTATTTTGAATATATGAATGAAAAGAGTAAAGATTTATCTGATCAAATTACTTTAGATTTATTTATTGATGAGATAAATAGTAATAAAAGAATGCTTATTAAAAGTCTAGATAGAATAAAAAAACAATATATTTATAATAGTGATATTCATGGAATTGATCATAATATAAGAGTTAGTTTATATGGATATTATATGGGATTAAGATATAAATTAGATAAATGTGATATGAAGTTACTTCTTGAAGCTTGTAAGTATCATGATATTGGAAGAGTAAATGATAATGAGGATGATCTTCATGGTTTTAGGAGTGCTCAAAAACTTGAATCATTTGAAAAAATTAATAAAAATGATATGAAGATACTATCTGCTATGGTGACATATCATAGTGTTGATGATGAATTATTTTTAGAAGTTGCTAGGATATATGATGTTAATGATTTAGAAAGGTTAAGAATGCTTTGTAATATTTTGAAAGATTCTGATGGACTTGATAGAGTGCGTGGTTGTGGATGGGGTCTTAATACTAAGTATTTAAGGACTGATGTATCTAAGGAAATGGTTTATTTGTCTTATGAACTTTTATATAATTATCAAGATATAAAAAGTAAAAGGAGAGTGTATGATGGAAAATAATAATGATGTAGTTTTATATTTATTAGAATTAAAGAAAAAGTATAAGAATAAGTTTTATATGGTGTTAAAGGCAATAGTATTGTTTTCATCATCATATATGGTTTCTAACGTATTATTTGATTTTGATTTTAATGAAGCAATGGAGTTTTATTTAATGCTTCAGTGCCTTAATGAGTTAGAAAGACAAAATATTCTTTCTAAAATAGATGAAGAGTTAGAGTTATATGAAGATCTTGTTGATCATGAGGATACTGAGAAGAAATTAGTTAGATTTTGATTATAGACAAAAATGATATTTTTTGCTATAATTTATATTGAGATGATTCCGATATATTTGGTATATCGGAGGAAGGAGAGAGCGAATGCTCTTTTTTTCGTTAAATAATAAATTATTAATTTTATTTACTTATAAATCTTTAGATTAGCAGTCTAGAGATTTTATTTTTCTATTGAATAAGATAATATATTATGATAAAATATTTATAGTAGGTGGTCTTATGAGTAAGAGTACAATTTATATTATTAGTGCAATTGCTTTGATAGTTTTAATATTTATATTTTTTATTGTATATAGACTTAGTAGTTTAAAAAGACTAAAGAATAAAGAAATGGAGTTAGAAAAACAAAGAAATCTTATTGTTAGTACTCCGATTATGTCTGAACTTGCTAAAATCGAAGTCATTTTAAAAAATGAAAAATTAGAAGAAAAACTAAAACAATGGCAAGAAAGATACGAAGTAATAAAAAATGAAAGATATAATGTTATTACTGATAAATTATTAGAATTAGATGGTTTGATTGAAGATAAAAACATTAAAGAAGCCAAAGAAAAAGCAGTAGATTTAGAAATGGAAATATATAAGCTTCGTGTTACTACTGATAACTTACTTGATGAAATACGTGAAGTTACTATGAGTGAAGAAAGAAATCGTGCTATTGTAACTAAGTTAAAATCTAGATATAGAGATTTAGAAAGAACTTTTAATAATAATTCTAATGCTTATCAAGAAATATATAATAATGTTGAATTACAGTTTGAAAATATTGAGAAGAAGTTTCAAGATTTTGAAGATGTAATGGAAAATAATGAGTATGATGAAGTTGTAAAAGTAGTGCGTGTTTTAGATGAGATGATTGCTCATATTGGAGTAGTAGTTGAAGAGACTCCTGATCTTATTTTACTTATTAATAAGATTATTCCAACTAGGATAAAAGAAATAAGAGATGCATATTCTAAAATGGTTTCTAAGGGATATCCTCTTGGGTATTTGCAAGTAGAGTATAATCTTAATACTATTGAAGAAAAAATAAAAGAAACATATGATAGACTTAAGATGCTAAATCTTACTGATAGTATGTTTGAGTTAAAGACTTTTCTTAGTTATTTAGATAATTTAATGAATGATTTTGATAATGAAAAAAGAAGTCGTAAGATATTTGATGAGACTGCTAAAACATTTAAATATAAGATAGAAAAAGTTAATAAGATAGTGGCAGATATATATTCACAACTTGATGATATAAAGAGTATGTATAACCTAAATCAAGATGATTTAAATGATTTAGAAACAGTTAATAGAAATTTATTTGATGCTAATAATGAGTTCAATAAAATGATTAAAGATTTAAAGGATAAGAAGGAGCCATATTCAGTATTAAAGGATAGGATACTTAATCTTTCTATGAGGTTTGAACATATTGAAGAAGATTTAAATGATTGTTTAAAATCTTTAGGAAGTATGCATGATGATGAAATAAGAGCAAGAGAACAACTTGAAGAAATTACTGAGTTATTAAAGAAGTGCCGTAGTAAGATTAGAAATTATAAATTACCAATTATATCAAATAATTATTTTGTAGAATTAAGTGAAGCTAATGATGCTATTTATGAGATAGTTAAAGAGTTAGAAAAGACTCCGATTACTATTAAAACACTTAATATAAGAGTAGACACTGCTAGAGATTTATCACTTAAATTATATAGTACTACTAATGAAATGATTAAAACTGCTAAGCTTGCTGAAATGACTATTGTTTATGGAAATAGATATAAACCTATGGATGATGATATAGAACGTGGTCTTGATGTAGCAGGACAATTATTCTTTAAAGGTAATTACAAAAAATCTTTAGAGACTGCTATTGCGGCAATAAATATAGTAGAACCTGACATCTATAAGAAGATGTTAAATGTGTATAAAGATGAATAAAGGAGATGTTATCATGAACAAATATTCGATTGGGGGGGGGGGCAAATACTAGAAAGATAAATCCTTTATTTAAAGATATAAAAGAATATAATAAATATCTATTATCATTAATAGGTATTTTTGTGCTATTACTTTCAGGAATTATTTCTTATAATTATACAAATATATCATATGCAAAATGGAGTAGCAGTGTAGAATCTAAAAATATTATTAAATTGCATGCTAAATCTAATTTAGATGAAAGTGGGGCAAATGAACCTAAAATAACATCAAACATGATACCGGTATATTATGATGAAACA
>CAKOQD010000021.1 GCA_934101185.1 uncultured Bacilli bacterium
AATCTAATTTAGATGAAAGTGGGGCAAATGAACCTAAAATAACATCAAACATGATACCGGTATATTATGATGAAACAAATAGTGTATGGAGAAAAGCAGACGTTAAAAATAGCAAAGAACAATACAAATGGTATGATTATAATAACAAGATGTGGGCAAATGCGGTCACTACTTTTCCTTATGAAGAAAAAGTTACTGACACTATTAAAAAGAATATTAATGTAATGCCATGCTCACTCACATCTGAGTCAAGTAGTAATGTTAACACATCGGTAAACTCCCAATATAAAATGTCATTTACTACAACTAAAGCTAGTACCTTTTCTTTTGATTACAGTATGCTAAAAGGTACGAAAATATCAAAATTTCAAGTAACAATAAATGATACTACTGAAGTAAACAAAGACTTTTCAGGTAACTATACTGATTCTGTTTTTGAAGGAACTTATACCGATTCATTCACTAAAAATCTTGAAGCAAATAAGAAATATACGGTTATCATAAATGCAGAAGTTACATCATCTAATGCAAGTGCAGATAATAGTATTAAAGTGTCAAATATAAAATTAACTAATGAATATACGGATTTTTCATATGAAAATAGTGGTTCAAAATTTACAGTGAGTTATTATCATAGTCGCTCATACGCACTCGATCAAGTTACTGGTAAATACGTATTAAATCTAGTAAGTACATCATCAGAATACTTGAAAGACAGTTATATATGTCCCAATACTACTTCAAATATTTGTGATGAAATATATAAAATAATTGATATAACTTATGGATACATGTGGTCTGCAGAGGTAACTGATGCAACAATAAATAGCTATGTATCATATACATCTAAAAATATAGAAAATGAATTTTCAAAAAAAGAAATTGGTGAAGAAATACCACTAGATAAAATAAGCACAATGTGGGTATGGATACCAAGATACACTTATACATATTTAAATACAAATACACCAGAAGAAATCAAAATAAAGTTTGAAAAGGGGACAACAAGTAGTGGTACAATAAAATGTGTCAGCAACGTAACAGGTACTGGTACAACTTCAGAAACATGTACAGATACAATAAATGGAAACTTAAAAGCGGGAACTTCAACTTATACTCATCCAGCATTTACATTTGGAGAAGATGAATTAACAGGAATATGGGTAGGCAAATTTACTAATAGTAGTTACATAATAGAAAAGTCAAATGAAATGGTAGAAAACAATATAATAATAAAACCAAATAAAACATTTTTAAAACTAAGTGCATCAGAAGCATTTAAAACAATAAGGACAATGGAAAAAACAAATAATATGTATAAGTTTAATCAAAAAAATGATACCATGTTTAATTGGAATGGGGAACTTTCATATGATTCGAACAACATAGATACACACATGATGAAAAATATGGAATGGGGAGCAGTAGCATATTTTTCGCATTCTAAATATGGTAGATGTACAAATAGTATTTGTGAAGAAATAACAATTAATAATTGCACTGAAGCTATAACTGGTATTGGTGGTAATACAGTTGATGCAAACTACAGTTCATCAGCGTGTACAACCACTGAAAATAAATACAATGGTTCAAAAGGAAAAAAAGCAAGTACTACAGGAAATATATATGGAATATATGATATGAGTGGTAGCGATACACTCGTAATGAGTAATGTAATGAATTCATCAAATCAGTTTCAAACATCAAAAGCAGGAAATTGGAATACAACAACCTATCCTTCAGCAAAATACTACGATAATTATTCAAATGGATACTCAGATAATACTTATCAACGTGGAAAATTAGGGGATGCAACAGTTGAAATGGCACCAACAGGAACAAGCGGCAACTGGTATTCAGATTATGCTAATTTTCCATATTATACAAATTCATGGTTTATTCGAGGAGAAAGTTATGTTAGTAACAGTAAAGCTGGTATTTTTGCATTCAATAGTGGTGATGGTAATGATAAAACTTCTAGATCAATATTAGCTATAAAGTAGAAAAATGATTATAAAATGCCACTTATGCTTGTCGGAACAAGACAAACAGGAAAAACATATATTCTTGAAGAGTTCTGTAAAAATAATTTTAATAATTATATTTATATCAATCTTGACAAAGAAGAAAATATTTGTGAAGTATTTGAAAACTCTATAGATCCAAAGGTAATAATTGAAAAAATAGAAATTATTAAAAATGTTATTATAAACCCTGAAGACACAGTAATATTCTTTGATGAAATACAAGTAAGTGAAAGGGCAATTACATCTTTAAAATATTTTTGTGAAAGTGAAAAACCATATAAAATAGTATGTGCTGGTTCTTTACTTGGAGTAAAAATAAATAGATTCAAATCATCATTTCCAGTTGGAAAAGTAAATATTAAGTATTTATATCCTATGGACTTTGAAGAATACTTAATCGCACTAGGAGAACTCCCTCTAATCGAAGAAATTAAAAAACATTATGAAAGTAATGAATCATTAATTCATCCAATTCATGAAAAAGCACTTGACTTATATAAAAAGTATTTAGTACTCGGAGGAATGCCTACGATGATAAATAATTTCATATCTAATGATTGTAATATAGCACATGTCAATTTCGAATTACAAGAACAAATTATTACATCCTATTTAGCAGATATGAATAAGTACACAGAAAAAAATGAAGGAATAAAAAATAGTCAAATATACAATGCTATTCCAAAAGAACTAGCAAGAGAAAATAATACATTCAAATATAGTATTGTATCAAAAGAAGCAAGAAAAATAAGATATGAAAGTAGTTTAGATTGGTTACTTGCTAGTAATATGATTCTAAGATGCGATTTAACTGAAAAAAATGAATCACCATTAAAAGCATTTGTTAACTCTGATAAGTTTAAGATATATTTAAGTGATATAGGATTGCTTAGATCCCTTTCAAACTTAGACTATAGTGAAATATTAATGGATAAAAATGAAATGTTTAAAGGAGTGCTTACTGAAAACTATATAGCATGTGAATTATATCCAAAAACTAAAGAATTATATTATTACAATTTTGATAAATATGAAATAGACTTCTTAATAAAAATAAATGGTGATATAATTCCAATCGAAGTAAAAAGTGGAAGAAGAACAAATAGTAAGAGCTTAAATGAATATGTAAAAAAATACAACCCTAAATATAGTATTAGAATATCTTCCAAAAACTTTGGTTTTGAGAACAATATAAAATCAGTACCATTATATGCAGTATTCTGTATTAATAAATAAAACAATAAAAGACAAAAGTATCATCTGATTTACATTATGATGATACTTTTATTTTAAAATCTTCCAACTATTATTGATAAAATATCTTATAAATGATAAAATATCTTATAGATATTTCTAAAGGAGTGATAGTATGGAAGACAAGACTATGGTTTTTAATATTGATGATTTAAATAACTACATGGTCACTGAAACATTACTTAATGTAAAAAACAATCTTGAAGAAAAAGGATACAAAGGAATAGACCAAATAGTAGGCTATCTTCTTACGGGAGATGAAACATATATTTCTAATTATAAAGACTCAAGAAAAAAAATACAAAGTATAGAACGTGAAATAATCATAAAGACACTTGTTAAAAACTATCTAAGAGACTTATGAGATATTTAGGACTAGACTTAGGCAAAAAATCATTAGGAATATCTTTATCTGATAAACTTGGTTTAATTGCATCATTTTATAAAAATATTAAAAGTGATGATGAAGAAGAGTTAATCGAAGAAATACTAAAAATAATTGAAAAAGAACATGTTGATGAAATAGTACTAGGACTACCTAAAAACATGAATGGTTCTTTAGGATTTCGTTGCGATGAAACAATAGAGTTTAAAGAAAAATTAGAACAAAAAACAAATAAAAAAGTTCATCTTGAAGACGAAAGACTAACTACTAAAGTAGCGCAACAAGTACTAATAAACGCCGATATGTCAAGAAAAAAAAGAAAAAAAGTAATTGATGGAGTATCCGCCGTAGTGATACTGCAATCGTTTTTAGATAAGGGAGGAAAATAATATGGAAGAAAACAAAAATGAAGAATTAAGAGATGATATGTTTATAGGATTCAATGAAAAAGGAGAACAAAAAACATTTTACAAACTTTTAGAATTTGATTCAAATGAAACAGGTAAACACTATCTTGCTTACACTGACAATGAAACAGATGAAGAAGGAAACTTAAAAGCATATGGTTCAATAGTGATCGAAGAAGGAGATCACACAAAACTTGAACCAATTACAACTGAAAAAGAATGGAAAGTAATTGAAATGGCTCTTAAAGTTTTACAAGAAGAAGTGACAGATAAAAATGAATAGTAAAATCAAAAAGAAAAAAGTAAAGTTTAAAAAAGGCTTCAAAATCGGAGTCTTAGTCTCTTCAATTATAATCATCATATTATCAACCACTATATACTTACTAACACCAGTATCAAGTAGTACAAAAAAAGAAATAATAACAATTGAAAGTGGTACATCAACTAAAGAAATTGCAACACTTCTAAAGAATAAAAAACTTATTAAAAGTAAAACATTATTTACAATATACTCTAAAATAAAAAAAGCAAATTACTATGCAGCATCATATGAAATAAGTCCTAATATGTCACTTAATGAAATTATAAATAAATTACAAACAACTGGTACTAATATCAATGAAGTTACAATAACTATAAAAGAAGGACAAAACATGAGACAAATTGCTAAACTAATATCAGAAAATACTAGTATTAAATATGATGATATAATTAAAAAAACAAAAGATCAAAAATACTTAGATAAATTAATTGATAAGTATTGGTTTATTGAAAAAGATATAAAAAATAGTAATCTTTACTATAATCTTGAAGGGTATTTATTTCCAGACACATATCAAATAGATAAAGAAGAAACTGATATCGAAAAAGTTTTTGAAGTCCTATTAAACCAAATGGACCAAGTATTAAGTGAATATAAGAAAGATATTGAAAAATCTAACTACAGCATTCACAAACTACTTACTTTAGCATCAGTTACACAAAGCGAAGGTTATAATGAAGACGACTTTAAAAATATAGCAAGTGTTTTTTATAATAGAATGAAAAATAATATACCATTAGAAAGTTGTGTAACATCATACTATGGAGTTAAAAAAGAAATGACTGAAGCACTAACTAATTCAGACATTAATAATCAAAATGCTTACAACACACGCGGTGACAATCCAGCATTATTTCCAATTGGACCAATATCCGCTCCAGGTAAGAAAGCAATCGAAGCAGTAGTAAAACCAATTAAAACAAATTACTATTACTTTGTTTCAGACAAAAATCATAAATTATATTTTACAAAAACATTAAAAGAACATGAACAAACAATAAACAAATTAGAACAAGAAGGATTGTGGTTACAATGGTAGAAAAAACATACAACGAAATTAAAACAATAAAAGAGTACGCATTAGTAAATAAAGTACCAATTATGGTAGATGATAGCATTGACTTTATAATATCCAAAATACATCAAAAAAGAGCAAGAAAAGTACTTGAAATAGGTACTGCAATCGGATACTCTGCAATTATGATGGCACTATCATCACCAAATCTTACAATAACATCAATAGAAAAAGATAAAGATAGATACCTTGAAGCAGTAAAAAATATTAAAAAGTTTAATCTTGAAGATAGGATAACTCTAATATATAATGACGCCCTTGAAGTATCACTAAAAGAAAAATACGACCTTATTTTAATTGACGCTGCTAAAAGTAAAAACCTAGATTTCTTCAACAAATTTGAAAAAAATCTAGAACCAAATGGAACAATAATAACAGATAACTTAAGCTTTCATGGTTACGTAGAACAAGAACCATCACAAATAAAAAATAGAAACATAAGAGCCTTAGTTAGAAAAATAAGAAACTACATAGACTTTTTAGAAAACAATCTTAAATATAAAACAACATTCTATGAAATCGGAGATGGTTTATCAGTTACAGAAAAAAGGATGTGATACAATATGAAACTATTAGTCATACCAACATCTATAAATATTAAAAAATATGAGAATGCCTCTGCATTCCTTTTTGGTTTAAAAGACTTCTCATACACAACACCTATATCCATAACATTAAAAGATCTAAAAAAAATAAAACAAAAAACAGATAAAGAAATATTTGTAAAGATAGATAAAAACATTTTTAATAAAGATATAGAAAACTTAAAAAAAACTCTACTAGAAATAGACAAACTAAATATAAATGGAATCTTCTTTTATGATCTTTCAGTACTATCATTATCAAAAAAACTGAACTTAAAAACACCATTAATATGGAATCAAAACTTCTTTGTAACGAATTATAAAACCTGCAATCACTATGAAGCTCAAGGAGTCTATGGAGCAGTAACCTCATCTGAAATAACACTACAAGAAATCCTAGAAATAAGAAAAAATACTAACTTTAAACTATTTGTTAATATATTTGGTTATCAAATGATGGCATTTTCTAAAAGAAAACTAATTACTAATTACTTTAAATACTTAAAAAAGAAAAACTACAAAAGAAATAACTATATAATTGAAAAAGATAAAAAATTCTTAATAAAAGAAACAAAAGAAGGAACAATGATCCTATCAGATAAAATATTAAATGGATTAAAATATAAGAATGAGTTAGAAAACTCTAAAATAGATTACTTAATATTAGATCAAACAATGATAAAAGATAAAGACTTTAAAAAAGTATTACAAGCTATAAAAAATAATAAAGATATAAATAATATTATTCCTAATACAGATACTTTATTCCTAGATAAAAAAACAATATATAAGGTGAAAAGATGAAAAGAGTAGAACTACTTTCTCCAGCAGGAGACCTAGAAAAATTAAAAATTGCTTATCTTTATGGAGCAGATGCTTGCTACATCGGAGGAAAAGAATTTAGCTTAAGAGCAAATGCTAATAACTTTTCTCTTGAAGAAATAAAACAAGCAGTAGACTATGCCCATAAACTAAATAAAAAATTATATGTAACTACTAATATTGTTTTTCATAATGAAAACTTAAATGGAATAATAAAGTATCTAAAATCTTTAGAAGACATAAATGTTGATGCCATCATCTTAAGCGATCCCTTATTAATAGATATAGTAAAAAAGTACACACCAACCTTAAGAATACATATAAGTACTCAGGCCTGTACTACAAATGGTGAAACAGTAAACTACTTTAAAGAAATGGGAGTAGAACGTGTCGTTTTAGCAAGAGAAGTATCACAAGAAGACATGAAAGAAATATATGATAAAACCCATATGGATTTAGAAGTCTTTCTACATGGTGCAATGTGTACATGCTATTCTGGAAGATGTGTTTTATCAAATTACTTTACCAATAGAGACTCCAATCGCGGAGGATGTGCCCAAGTATGTAGATTTGTCTTTGATTTAGATAAAAAAAGAAAAACAAAATACTCAATTGCAACCAAAGACTTAAATCTTTCAAGTAAAATTAAAGACCTAATAGAAACAGGAATTATGTCTTTAAAAATCGAAGGAAGAATGCGTAGTACTTATTACGTTGCAACAGTAATTAATAGTTATCGAAAACTAATAGATGCATATTATAATAATAACCTGACCGAAGACTTATTACACCATGAACAAAAAATATTATCAAGAGTGGCCAATAGAGAATCAACTACTCAATACTTTGATCATCAAGCAGATTATAATGATCAATACTACATTGGAAGAGAAGAAGTATCAAACCAAGACTTTTTAGGAATAATACTAGACTATGATAAAAAAACAAAATATGCAACCGTTGAACAAAGAAACTACTTTAAACCCCAACAAACTATTAATATATTTGGACCAAATAACATAGACTTTGATATTAAGATAGATAAAATATATGATGAAGATTTTAATGAACTTGATGCCGCTAGGCATCCTAGACAAATACTTAAAATAAAAGTCGATCAAGAACTAGAAAAAGACTCTATTTTACGGGTAAAGTTTTAGAAAAGTACCCAAAAAACTTGACAAAATGCAAAAAAAATAGTATCCTTTTAGAGAACTTATTAATTTAGAGGTGAATTTAAAATGAACAATAAAAAACCAATCCTTTTAACAAAAGAAGGATATGAAGAAATAAAAGAAGAATTAAATGATTTGATAAATGTTAAAAGACCTGAGAATATTGAAGCAATAAAAGAAGCAAGAGCACTTGGAGACCTTTCTGAAAATGCCGATTATGATGCCGCAAGAAATGAACAAGCTGAAATAGAAGCAAAAATTAAAAAATTAGAAACTATTTTAGAAAACGTTCAAATAATTGAATCAGTTAGTACTGACGAAGTAGGAGTAGGAACAACAGTAAAAATAGCTTATATTGACGATGAAGATGATGTTGATCAATACAAGATAGTTGGTTCTCAAGAAGCAGACCCATTTGAAAGCAAAATATCAAATGAATCTCCAATAGCTAAAGCCCTAATGGGACACAAAGTCGGAGATGTTGTTTCAGTAGAAAGTCCAAATGGAAGTTACGAAGTAAAAGTAATAGAAATTAACTAAAAACAGATGAAATTAATCTGTTTTTTTTGTATAATATTAAGTGGTGAAGCAGTATGAAAAGATGTGAAGTAGATAAAAATAAACTTTCTCCAATGATGTTACAATATTTAAACATAAAAGAACAAAACGAAGATGCAATCATCTTTTTTAGACTTGGAGACTTTTATGAAATGTTTTTCGAAGACGCAGAATTAGTATCTCGTCTTTTAGAACTAACTCTAACAGGGAAAAATTGTGGTTTAGAAGAAAGAGTACCAATGTGTGGTATACCATACCATGCCTATTTAGGATACTTAGAAAAACTAGTTAGTTTAGGATATAAAGTAGCAATATGTGAACAATTAACACCACCTGATAAAAAAGGAGTAGTAGAGCGAGGAGTAGTGCAAATAGTAACCAGAGGTACCCTTATGGACTCCTCTGCATTAGATGAAAAAACTAATAACTACATAGGAAGTATCTATGACTATAATCATTGCTATGCTATAAGCTATGCTGATATATCAACCGGAGTTATGTACTCAGTTCTAATAGACTATGATGAAGAAAAACTAATTAATGAAATAATAAGAATAGACATAAAAGAACTAATTGTAAATGATAAAATAAATCGTAAGATAATTAATACATTAAGAGAAAAATATAATATCTTAATAACTATAAGTAATAACTTTCTTGAAAATAAATATGAACATACCTATGAAAACATTCAAGATATTAGAATTACAAACTCTATAAAACATTTACTATTCTATCTTCAAGAAATGAAAAAAGGAAACTTAAACCATCTTCAAAAAAGCATTATTATAGATAAAAATGACTCATTAGAAATAGATATCCATTCTAAAAGAAACCTTGAATTAGTAGAAACTCTAAGACTAAAAGAAAGAACATATTCACTTTTGTGGATGCTTGATAAAACAAAAACAGCAATGGGATCTAGACTACTTAAAAAATGGATAGAAAGCCCTTTAGTAAATAGACAAAAAATAGAAAAAAGATATGAACTAATATCAACACTACTTACAGAATTTATCCTAAAAGAAGAACTAAGAGACTTACTAAACAATGTCTATGACTTAGAAAGGCTATCAGGAAGAATAGCATATGGTAACTTAAATGCTAGAGACTTAATCCAATTAAAAAACTCAATCAAAACATTCCCAGAAATTAAAAAAATATTAAAAGAAATAAACTATGAAGATACATTTGATACTCTTGATGACTTAAAAGACTTACTAGAAAAATCAATAAATGAAGATGCACCAATAACCATAAAAGAAGGAAATATTATAAAACCAGGCTATAATGAAGAACTAGATAATCTAAAAAGTCTCTCAAGCGGAGGAAAAGATTTTATCCTAAAACTAGAACAACAAGAAAAAGAACGTACAGGTATTAAAAACCTAAAAGTAGGATTTAATAAAGTATTTGGATACTACATCGAAGTATCTAAATCAAATATAGATCAAATAAAAGAAGAATATGGCTATGTAAGAAAACAAACCCTTACAACTGGAGAAAGATACATAACTAGAGAACTAAAAGAAAAAGAAGACATAATACTAAACTCTGAAGAAAAAAGTATAGCTATGGAATATAAACTATTCATAGAAATAAGAGATGAAGTAAGAAAATATATTACCAAAATACAACAAGCAGCAAAAGTAATAAGTGAAATAGATGTCTTAGTATCCCTTGCCAATGTCGCAGAACAAAATAACTTTACAAAACCAACCCTAACAGAACAAAGAAACGTTTATATAAAAGAAGCAAGACACCCAGTTGTTGAGGTAGTATCCAAAAAAGAATACGTTCCAAACGATATAATAATGGATGAAAAAACAAACATCCTCTTAATAACAGGACCTAACATGAGTGGTAAATCAACTTATATGAGAATGTTTGCCATAATAGTAATAATGGCTCAAATAGGATCTTTTGTACCTGCTAAAGAAGCAAGATTACCAATATTTGATAAAATATTTACAAGAATCGGTGCAAGTGATGACCTAGTAAGCGGAGAATCAACATTCATGGTAGAAATGAAAGAAGCTAATAATGCTGTATCAAATGCCACAAAAAATAGTTTAATACTATTTGATGAACTAGGAAGAGGAACAGCAACATACGATGGAATGAGTCTTGCTCAAGCAATACTTGAATACATCCATGATCATGTAAAAGCAAAAACATTATTCTCAACCCATTACCATGAATTAACAACCCTTGATAAAAAACTAAGAAATCTAAAAAATATTCACGTAAGCGCTATCGAAGAACAAGGATCAATAACATTCTTACACAAAATAAAACAAGGACCAGTTGATAAAAGTTATGGTATACACGTTGCATCATTAGTAAACCTTCCAGATGAAATAATAACAAGAGCAAAAGAAATACTAGATGTATATGAAAATAAAAAACCTAAAAAAGAAATATATGAACAAACAACATTAAACTTAGACTTTAATCCTCAAGAAGAATCTAAAATAGAAAAAAGATTAAAAGAAATAAACCCTCTAGAAATAACCCCACTAGAAGCCTTAAACATTCTAGATGAATTAAAAAAAGAATTAAAAGAAAAGTAGGTGATTAAATGGGAACACTATACGTTGTAGCAACCCCAATAGGTAATTTAAATGACATGACTAAAAGAGCAATACAAACACTAAAAGACGTAGATATTATTCTATGCGAAGATACAAGACATAGTCTAAAATTACTAAATCATTATGAAATCAAAAATAAATTAATTTCATACCATAAATTCAATGAAAAAGAAAGAACACAAAGTATAATAAACTATCTAAAAGAAGGTAAACAAATAGCAATAATAACAGATGCAGGAACACCATGTATATCAGATCCAGGATACATTCTAATTAAAGAAGCAAGACTAAACAATATAAACATTACCCCAATCGGAGGTATATCAGCATTAATAACAGCTCTATCAGTAAGTGGACTAAAATCTGATAACTTTACTTTTTATGGATTCTTTCCAAGAGAACAAAAAGATAAAAAAGAATTAATTAAAAATATAAAAGATAGTAATATAAATACTTTTATCTTTTATGAAAGTCCTAATCGTATTATAAAGACACTAGAATACTTAAGAGAGAAATTAGAAAATATCAATATAAGTGTATCAAGTGACTTAACTAAACTACATGAAAAAAACTACTATGGACAAATAGACAAAGTAATAAAAGAGTTAAAAGAAAATGAAAACGCAACAAAAGGAGAATATACTTTTATAATAGAAACAAAAAACACTCCCAAAGAAGAAATAAATCTTTCAATCGAAGCTCAGTTAATAGATATAATAATAAAAAATAAAACTTCACTAAAAGAAGCAATAAATATTTTAAATGAAAAAACAAACTATAAAAAGAAAGATATTTATAATGCCAGTTTAAATCTAAAAGATATAAAGTTTTAAATAAATTATTGAAAAACGCTTAAAAATATTGTACTATTATTATAGTAAAGGAGTGTTAAACATGGGAAGTAATAAAAAGAAAGTGCTATTAATGATATCTTTATCATTATTCAGTATAGCACTAGTATCTTTAGGAACATATGCAATATGGACATCTGCAAATGATCTATTAACAGGAGCAAACACAATACAATCAGGACAAGTAAAAATGAGTTATAGTGAGTCTAATGAAATAGGTATGACTAATGCATTACCTATAAAAGATAGTGAAGGTAAAGTATTAACTAATTACTTTGACTTTCAAGTATTATCATATATTAAAACAAGAGCAAATGATGATACACAAAGAAAACTAAATTA
>CAKOQD010000022.1 GCA_934101185.1 uncultured Bacilli bacterium
ACAATAGATAATACATTACAAGTAGATAGTAAGTTTGCAACAGAGTATAGATATCGTGGAGGAGACTCAACAGTAAAGAACTATGTAACATTTAATAATGAAACATGGAGAATAATAGGAATAATACCTACTGAAGACACAAATGGTAACGTAGAAAATAGAATTAAAATAATAAGAGATACCTCAATAGGAAATAAGTATTGGAATACTACAAAAGATACAACAACTAACTCATATAATAATTGGGTAACAGGAACATTAAATACATACTTAAATAATGATTATTATAATACATTAACTACTGATGCAAAAAACATGATTGGAACAGCAAAATACTATCTTGGAGGATACAAAGATTCAAAAATAACATCAGATGTAATGTGGCAATATGAAAGAAAGAATGAAGCAAATAGAACAGGATATTATTATGGAACAAATCCAGTAATGCAAAATGATGCATCAAAAAAGATAGCAATAATGTATGCAAGTGATTATGGATATGCAGCATCAAAAGAATGTACAAGTAACTTATCTGATTATAATGGTGCAAATTGCAAAACAACAAATAATTGGTTAGATAAAAGTGCACATACATGGTTGCTTCCGCAGTTTTCAGACCATTCTCTCGGCGCTTTCGATGTGGTCCCAAGTGGCTATGTCATTACCAGCAGCGTCAGCGAAAACGAGAATGCCGTGCGCCCAGTCCTTTATCTTTCATCTAACGTAAAGATTTCAGGTGGAGAAGGGACTTCTCAAAAACCGTATATGCTTAGTATCAGTTGAGTAACATGAACGAGCCTACAAGGTAAAATCTTGCGGCGAACAGTAGAAAATAAGATTAGCAATTAGGACTCTAAGTCCTTTTTTTTTATCTAAAAAAGTTATATAATATTTACAGGTGGTTTAAATGACATATTTAATCTTAGGTAATAATGAAATAATTAAAGAACATATAAATAAAATAATTAAAGAAAATAATATTAATAGAGAATCAATATCATCATATGACTTAGAAACTGATAATATAATGAGTGCTCTTGAGGATATAAATACATTAAGTATTTTTAGTGATAAAAAATTAGTTATTGTCTATAATATAGAATCATTAATAAAAAAAGATGATAAGAATAATGAATTATATGTATCAGAGTTAATTAAATATTTAAATAATCAAAGTGATAATATCTTAATTATAACTGGTAAATCACTACCTAATAGAAAGAAACTAATAACTTCTTTTGATTCTTTTTCTACTAAAATTGAGGCAACTAATTTTGATATTAATTCCTGTATTAATGAGTTATTGAATGGTTATAAGATATCTAATAATGATATAGAACTATTAAAAACTTACTGTAGTAATGACTTATTAAGAATTAAAAATGAGATAGAAAAGTTAAAACTATATAGATTTGATGAAAAGCAAATAACTAGAGATGATATTGAATCTCTTGTGAAAAAAGATCTTGATAAAACTATATTTGATCTAATTAATTCAGTAGAAAAAGGTACTAAAAATAGATCTTTTGATATATACAAAGAACTAAAAGAACAAAATGAAGAAGATATGAAAATACTATCTATGCTTGCTAATAACTATAGATTAATTTATCAAATAAAAAATCTTACTTATACTAAGACTGATAATGAAATAAAAGAAATATTAGGTATTTCTAATCCTAAAAGAATAAGTGTTTTAAGAAGTAAAGGGTATAATTATACTAATAAAGATCTAGAAAATATTCTTTCCTTTCTAGCAGACTTAGATTATAAAATAAAAAATGGTTTAATGGATAAAGAAACTGCAGTCTATTTATTTCTAGCTAGATAGTTTACATCATACTTTACGCATTTATAGTAATATTTTTCAATTAATGATATAATTAATACGGAGGGAATATGCAAGTTTTAATCGAAGAGTTTCTTAATTATTTAAAAGTACAAAAAAATTATTCAATAAATACTATAACTAACTATCAAAGAGATTTATTATTGTTTAATGAATATTTAGAAAAAGAATCTTTATCATTTAATGATTTAGAATATCAAGATATTAGACTATTCTATAGTTATATGGACTCTAAAAACTATAATAAAAGCACAATATGTCGTATTTTAAGTTCTATAAGAAGTTTTTATAAATACTTATCAAGAAATGGCTATGTAAAGAGTAATATCTTTAAATATGCAACTAATCCTAAAAAAGATAAACTATTACCTAAATTCTTGTATGAAGATCAACTCGAAGAGTTATTCTCTATACCAGACCTTAATACTGCTTTAGGTATAAGAGATAGATTAATATTAGAACTTTTATACTCAACTGGAGTACGTGTTAGTGAACTAGTAAGCTTAAAAGTAAATGATTTCAATTATGATGATATGAGTATTAAAGTCTTAGGAAAAGGAAACAAAGAAAGAATAGTTTATTTTGATGATTATACTTTAGAATACTTAAATATGTATTTATCTAAAAGATATCAATTATTAAAGGATAAAGAAGACACTAATTACTTATTATTAAATAAAAATGGTACATCTCTTACCGATCGTGGTGTTAGATTAATAATAGATAATATAATGAAAAAAAGTACAATAAATGAAAAAATATCACCCCATGTTATTAGACATACTTTTGCTACTAATTTACTAAATGAAGGGTGTGATATTACCACAGTTCAAGAACTCTTAGGACATGAGTCATTAAGGGCAACTCAAGTATATACTCATGTAACTAATGAAAAGTTAAAACAAGTATATGAGAACAGTCATCCTAGAAATATAAAGGAGTAAGTTTATGAAATATAACAAGATAATAAATATATTAAAAGATAATAACTTATTAAAAGATAATACCAATATAGATTTAAATATAGAAAATATCTCATATGACTCAAATGATATAAAAGAAAATACTCTATTTGTATGTAAAGGTTTTACTTTTAAAGAAGAATATTTAAACGATGCAATAAAAAGAAAAACAATATGTTATATGAGTGAAATAGATTACGATAAAGAAATTCCTAAAATAATAGTAACAGACGTTAGAAAAGCTCTTGCTATAATATCTTTAAACTTTTATAAAGATGACTTATTTAAAATAGGTATAACAGGTACTAAAGGAAAGACAACAACTAATTATTATATTCATAATATCTTAAAATACCATTTAGGCTACAAACCAGGTATACTTGCAACTCATTATTTCTATGATGGCAATATCGAAGGAGAAAATCATAATACAACACCAGAAAGCCTAGATCTACATAAATTATTAAATACTATGACTAAAAATAATCTAAAATATGTAACCATGGAAGTATCCAGTCAAGCAACAAAACTAAATAGAGTATTTGGAATGCATTATGATATTGGATGTTTCCTAAATATTGGTGAGGATCACATCTCGCCTTTAGAGCATTCCTCATTCGAAGACTATTTAAATTGTAAGATAGAATTCTTAACTATGTGTGATAAAGTAATAATCTATAAACAAACAGATTACTATAATGAAATAATAGAAAAAGTAAAAGACAAAGAAATAATTACATATGGAATAACAAGTGATTGTGACTACTATATAAAAAATGTTAATGCCTATAATGACAAAGTAGTATTTGATGTAGTACATGATAATACCATAGAAAACTACTACATAACTATGGAAGGTACATTTAATGTTATAAATGCAACATGTGCCATTGTAATAGCAAAACTAATCGGGGTATCATATAAAAATATTCAAAAAGGACTAAGTAAAACCCATGTCGAAGGAAGAATGGAAAAAGTTGAAGACCAACTCGGACCAATAATAATTGATTATGCTCATAATAAACTTAGTGCGGAAGCATTATATAAATCAGTAAAAGATACATATAAAGGAAAAAGAGTAATATCAGTATTTGGTTGTCCTGGCAACAAAGGAATAAATCGGAGAAAAGATATGGGAACATGCGCAGGGAAATATGCTGATTATATATACTTAACATCCGAGGATCCTGGTACTAAAGATGTTATAGATATATGTAGTGATATAATAAAATATATAAAACCATTTAATAAACCATATGAAATAATCGAAGATAGAAAAACCGCTATTGAAAAAGCATTAAAAGAAAGAAAAGAAAATGATGTTTTAGTAATCCTAGGAAAAGGAGATGAAGACTACCAAATAACAAAAAACGGCTATGAACCATATGAACAAGATATAAATATAGTAAAAAACTATTTAAAAGGAGCAATAATAAAATGAAATATAATGAAATAATTAATGAATTAAAAAAATATGATTTAGTAAAGGATTACACAGAAACAAATCTAAATATAGAAAATATCTCATACGACTCAAGAGATATAAAAGAAAATACTTTATTCATATGTAAAGGGTTTAGATTTAAAGATGAATATCTAACAGAGGCAATAAATAATAAAGCAATATGCTATATGAGTGAAAAAGACTATAACAAAGATATTCCTAAAATAATAGTAACAGACGTTAGAAAAGCTCTTGCTATAATATCTTTAAACTTTTATAAAGATGACTTATTTAAAATAGGTATAACAGGTACAAAGGGTAAGACTACTACTAACTTCTATATTCATAATATCTTAAAACATCATTTAGGATATCAACCAGGTATACTTGCAACTCAATACTTTTATGATGGAAATGAAGAAGGTGAAACACATAATACTACACCAGAAAGTCTAGATCTACATAGATTCTTAAATACTATGTCTAAAAACAATCTAAAATATGTAACCATGGAAGTTGCAAGTCAAGCAACAAAACTTGACAGGGTATTTGGAATGCATTATGATATCGGAGCATTCCTAAACATTGGTGAAGACCATATATCTCCGATTGAACATGATGATTTTAATGACTATTTAAACTGCAAAATAGAATTTTTAACTATGTGTGATAAAGTAATAATCTATAAACAAACAGATTATTATGATGAAATAATAGAAAAAGTAAAAGACAAAGAAATAATTACATATGGGATAACTAGTGACTGTGATTATTATGTAAAAGATGTAACACCATATAATGATAAAATAACATTTAATGTAGTACACAATAACGAAGAAGAAAGCTACTACATAACAATGAAAGGAACCTTTAACTGCTTAAATGCAACATGTGCAATGATAATAGCAAAACTACTCGGAGCAACACCAGAAAGCATTCAAAAAGGACTAAGTGAAACCCATGTTGAAGGAAGAATGGAAGTAATCGAAGACTCTGTCGGTCCAATTGTTGTAGACTTTGCCCATAATAGAATAAGTGCAGAAGCATTTTATAAATCAATCGAAGATACATACAAAGGAAAAAGAATAGTATCAGTATTTGGTTGTCCTGGAGGTCGTGGAATGCACAGAAGAAGAGATATGGGAACATGTGCTGGAGAACATGCTGACTATATTTACTTAACTGCTGATGATCCATGTGGTAAGAGTGTTACTGATATTTGTAACGATATAATTACATTCATTAAACCATACAACAAACCATACGAAATAATCGAAGATAGAAAAACCGCGATTATAAAAGCACTCGAAGAAAGACAACCTAATGATGTTCTTGTAATAATAGGAAAAGGTTCTGAAGTATACCAAATGGCCGAAGTAGGTTATGATGATTATCAAGGTGACATGAACATAGTAAAAGAATATATTAATAATAAAGAAGGGATGTTAAATGAAGAAATTAAGTGTTAAAGAATTAGTAATTGCAACAAACGGATGCCTTTTACGTGGTGATGAAGAAGTTTTAATAGATAACATAGTAATAGACTCAAGAGAAGTAAACGATAATAGTCTATTTATACCAATAATCGGAGAGATACATGATGCTCATAAATTCATGGAAAGCTCTTACCAATCTGGTTGCAGGACATTTCTAATAGATGAAAACCATACTTTTGATAAAGAAGATATCAATCTAATCCAAGTAAAAGATACAACCATTGCGTTTGGAGACATTTCTAAATACTATCGTAACTTATTTGATGTAGACTGTATCGCAGTTACCGGTAGCACTGGTAAAACTACCACTAAAGATATGACTTATAGTGTCGTTAATACAAAATATAAAACCCTAAAAAATCTAGAAAACTTAAACAATGAAATCGGAGTACCAAAAACACTCCTTAACTTAGATGAAACATATGAAAAAATAATCGTTGAAATGGGAATGCAACATAAAGGAGAAATAGACTACCTAAAAAATATAGCAAACCCTAGAATTGCCATAATAACTAAAATAGGTATGGCTCATATAGAATTCTTTGAAAATGGTAAACAAGGAATATTCGAAGCTAAAATGGAAGTAGCAAGTACATTTGATGATAAAAATACCCTAATAGTAAATGGTGATGATGAATACTTAAAAACTCTAAAAACTAAGAACTTAAAATATAAACTACTTACTTATGGATTTGATAACTCAAATGATATGTATTGTAAAAAATACTCAATAAGTGATGTAGCAAACTTTACTATTGTATATCAAAATAAAGAATACGAATTCACTATTCCAACACCTGCTAAACATAACATATTAAATGCTATGGCTGCTATTATGACAGGATTTATACTAGATATAGATTATCTTGATATTAAAAGAGGTTTAGCAAACTATGAATCATCTAAAAATAGAATGGATATATTTAAAAAAAATGATATTACATTTATAAATGATTCCTATAATGCTAACTATGACTCAATGATGGCAATGATTGATGTTTTATCTTCATACGAAACAAGAAAAGTAGCTATTCTTGGTGACATGTATGAACTAGGAAAAGAAGAAGAAAATACCCACAAAGAAGTAGGAAAATATCTAAAAGAAAAAAACATAGATATCTTAATAACCGTGGGTCATATATCAAATATAATAAATGAATCTGCTATTAGACATGGATTTGATAAAAACAATTCATATCACTATAATGATAAAGATGAATTATTAAAAGAAATAAACTCTCTGATAAATAAGAATGATACAGTACTTATTAAAGCATCAAATGGAGTTAAACTATTCGAAATAGCAAACTATTATAAAGAAAAATAGCACTTTTGGTGCTATTTGTTATGAAAGGAGAAATACTATGAATTACCAATTAGAAATGGAAAAAATAATTAAAAACTTAAGCTATAGACCAAAACTATTACTACATAGTTGCTGTGGTCCTTGTAGTAGTTATGTATTAAGTGCTTTAACAGATTATTTTGATATAACAGTATACTTTTATAATCCTAATATTTATCCAAATGAAGAATATAATAAAAGACAAAAAGAACAAATAAAACTAATAAATGAAATGAATAATAATAAAATAGACATAGTAGAAACTCCTTATGATGATAAAGACTATTATACCTATATAAAAGGACATGAAAATGATTTAGAAGGAGGTACAAGATGCCATTTATGCTATTTCTATCGAATGGAAAAAACTTGTATTTATGCCAAAGAAAATAACTATGACTACTTTACAACAACACTATCAGTAAGCCCATATAAAAATAGTAAAGTATTAAATGAAATAGGTAAGTCACTAGAAGAACAATACAATGTTAAGTATTTATACTCTGACTTTAAGAAAAAAGATGGGTATAAAAAATCAATTGAACTATCTAAAAAATATGATCTTTATAGACAAGATTACTGTGGATGTAAGTACTCAATTAGAAAAATAGACGAATAAATCTTTAATAAACAGTAGATATTTGATATAATGATTAAGGAGGAACGAATATGAGAGTAATTATTAGTGCTGGTGGTACAGGAGGTCATATATATCCTGCCATCTCAATTATAAATAAAATAAAAGAAATGGACCAATCAAGTGAAATACTATATATTGGTACAACAGATAGAATGGAACGTGACATTATACCTAGTTTAGGCATAAAATATATTGGAATAAAAACAAATGGAGTATCTAAAAACATTGTAAAACTAACTAAGTTTGTAACCAATACTTTTATATCTTATAATAAATGTAAAAAAATAATGAAAGAATTTAAACCAGATATAGTAATCGGAGTCGGAGGATATGTTACAACACCAGTATTAATGGCAGCACATTCTCTTAAAATAAAAATACTTATTCATGAACAAAATAGTATACCAGGGAAAGCCAATCTAACACTATCTAAATATGCAGATACTATATGTATATCAATGAAATCATCAGAAAAATACTTTAATCATAAAAACGTTGTATTTACTGGTAATCCACGAGGAGAAGAAATTCTAAAAGGAAATAAATTGGACAAGACAAAACTAGGTCTTACCAAAAATAAGAAGTTAGTAGTCATAACAACAGGATCACTAGGGTCAACTATAATAAATAATAAAATAGTAAAACTATTACCAAAAATAAAAGATAAAGACTATGAAGTTTTATTCATAACAGGAAAAAATAACTACGAAGAATTACAAAAAGAACAAATGCCTAAAAATGTTATACTAAAACCATATATAGATAATATGAATGAACTATTAAAAGTAACAGACTTAATAGTCTCTAGAGCGGGAGCTACTATAATATCTGAAATTACATCACTAGGACTAGCATCTATACTTATTCCATCTCCTTATGTTGCAAATAATCATCAAGAAATAAATGCTCAAGACTTAGAAAAAAATAATGCAGCATATGTAATAAGAGAAAAAGATTTTGACGAAGATAGATTTATTAGTATGATGGATGAATTATTAAACGATGATAAAAAAATAGAAAAAATAAAAACTAATTGCAAAAAAATGGGAGTTACTGATTCTGCTACTAGAATCTATAAACAAATAGAAAAATTAGTTAAGTAGGTGATAACATGCAAAATGTTAAACAATTTTTAATAGACAATAATTATGACTTCAAAGAGGACATATCTTTTAAAGTACTTACTACATATAAAACCGGAGGTACTGCTAAATATGTAGTATTTCCAGATGATGTGGAACATTTAAAAAAATTGCTTGATTATTTAAAATTAAAAAATATATCCTTCAAAATATTTGGAAATGGCTCAAATATTCTTGCAAGTGATGATGATTATGATGGGGTAATAATAAAACTAAATAAACTAAATAATCAAAACTTTGATGATGGAAACCTTTATGTTGAAGCAGGATGTAATATGATTCAGGTTGCTAATAAATACTCAAAAATGGGCTACTATGGCCTAGACTTTGCTTGTGGTATACCAGGAACACTTGGGGGAGCAATATACATGAATGCTGGTGCTTATCTTGAAGCTATTGGTGATTCATTACAAGAAGTTACATACCTAGATGAAGGAAACAATGTAGAAACAATAAAAAAAGAAGACATGAAATTAGGGTATAGGACATCAATATTTAAAGAAAAACCTTGGGTAATACTAAGTGCTAAACTAGTATTAAAAAAAGGAAACAAAGAAGAAATAATAGACCTTTTATCAGATAGAATGAGAAGACGTGCAAGTACGCAACCTCTTGAATATCCATCTGCAGGCTCTGTATTTAGAAATCCAGAAAAAATGTATGCTGGTGCTTTAATAGAAAACTGTGGGCTAAAGGGTAAAAAACGAGGAGATGCTCAAATAAGCGATAAACATGCCAACTTCATAGTAAATAAAGATCAAGCTAAAAGTAAAGATATAAAATACCTTATGGATCTGGCTAAAAATAAAGTGAAAAAACAATACAAAATAGACTTACTTATTGAACAAGAACTATTTAATTGGGAGTAATATATGGTAAAAAAGAAAAAAAGAAGGGTTAATAAAATATTTAAAACATTATTCATAATATTAGTATTAGTATTTATACTGTATATTTTTCCATGCTATATACTAGATATAAGAATAAAAAATATCTATATAAAAAACAATAACATTTTAACTGATAAACAAATAATAGAAATAGCAAACTTAAAGGATTATCCTAACTATTATAAGACAAATACTTTTAAAATAAAAAAAGACTTAATGAACAATCCTTATATAAAAGATTGCAAAGTATACAAAGGACTATTCAATAAAATAACAATAGATATAACAGAAAATAAAATACTTTTTATAAGACTGGATACTAAAAAAATAGTATTTGAAAATAAAAAAGAAATAGACTATGATAAAGAATTATTAAATGTTCCATACCTAATAAACTATGTACCAGATACTAAATATAATACATTAATAGATAAACTAAATAAAATAAATAAAGAAGTACTATATAAAATATCAGAAATAAAATATGATCCAAACAAATATGATGAAGATAGATTCTTATTATATATGAATGATGACAACTATGTATATGTAACACTAACTAAAATGAATCTTTTAAATAAATACAATGAAGCAATAACCAAGGTTGAAGGTAAAAAAGGAACTTTATATCTGGATTCAGGTAATTACTTTGAAATAAGAAAGTAAAAAAAATAAAAAAAGTGCAATTTTATATAAAACAGACATTTCAAAAAATATTCGTTATTAAAAATGTAGTCATAATACATTTT
>CAKOQD010000023.1 GCA_934101185.1 uncultured Bacilli bacterium
ATAGTATTTTTTAAGTTATTACTTTCATTTATTACTTGTTCAGAATATTTTCTGTCATTCCAAAAATCAGGTTTATTCATAATAATAGATAATTCTTCTAGTCTATTCTTTTTATTATCTAAGTCAAAGAGACCTCCTGATAGAGTTTATTTCTTTTAATAGTTCTTGATAAGATAATTTTAAATTATTAGTATTCATAATATATATCACATCCTATATGTTTACTATTAAATTATACACTATTATTTAAAAAAATAAAAGACTTATTACTTGTTTTATGAGTAATAAGTCATAAATATTTACTACATTTTTTCTATTACCTTAATAAATTTTACTTGGCCATTTTCTACTAAATAACCATAGTTATTGCCTATAAGATCATAGTATTCTTGTAATACCTTAGTAGGTTTAATTAGATATTGTTCAGCAAAACCATCACCTATCCACAATCCTGTGCTTGGATTGATTGTTGATTTATACCATGATTCATATTCATAAGGTTTGAAACCGGCTGGAATATCTATAAATATAAAGTGAACTTTCAAGTTTTCTTTAGCTTTTGTCAAAATGTTAATAAACTTATCTTTAGTTTCTTTTTCTAAAGAACTTATGAATTTATCAAAGCCTATGATAACACATAAAACATCTTCAACATTTTTTATTGATCTTATGTTATTATTATTTTTCTTATATAATTCATCTACATCATTAATATATTTATTTAGTGAATCAATTGTTTCTGTATAGTTACTATTTAAATAATTAATCTTTGTAAAATTACTATTATCATAAATATATTTAGAATCAAATACAAATGTTTTTATATTTCCTTTATCTAAAACTCGTAATAATTTATCAACGAATGATATACTTTCATCTAGTTCTCTAAAACTTACTAAATAACTTAGTTCATCTTTTATTCTTATATTAGCTATTGCTAAGTCTTCTTTTACCATACCAACAGGAATAAAGTTTAGATTTATCTCTGTTCTATTTACAGCGTTAAATTCAACTTCTTTTGGTAAAACTGGTATTGAACGCATTTTTGTTTTATAAGTCATAAATGTTTGAATTGACATATTTAAGATATTCTTATATAGTTCATCTTTGTCATATGCATATGCTGTTTGGAATTCTAATACACTATCCCTTTTAAATAATCCTCGACCATATATTTTAGATGGTGTAAGACCATTAGTATTACCATATATACTTCGATAATCAAATTCATTATTAAGTTGTAATGTATATATTGTTTTAAATGTTTGTAATAATTTACTTTTTACACCATTTACTGAACTTGATGTTAGTATAAAGAATATTCCAAATTTATTACATTCTCTAGTTAATTCATATATTCTTTCTGCTAGATTGTTATATATTTCAGAGAATATATCATATTGATTGATAACTATTACTAAATTAGGTATTTTTTCTTCTGATTTAGCAATATAATCTTCATAGTTACCATTATATTGTAAGAACTTTTTTCTTCTCAAATCTAATTCTGTTTTTATATACTTAAATAAGTTTTCTATTTTTTCATCTTCTCCAGAATGAACTACATCTCCTACATGAGCACAATCGCTAAAGTTATTTAAGACTTCAGACCCAAAGTCTAGAATATAAATACCTACTTCTTCTGGAGTATATGTTGTTACTAGGGAATATAGTAGTGTTGTTAAAAATAATTCTTTACCACTGCCACTTGCTCCATATAGTAAGAAGTTGCCATCTTTACTAATTGGTACTGTTAACAGATTTTGTTGTTGTTTTGATGGTTCATCATATTCTCCTACTATTGGATTTAATACGAAGTTTTCTTTACTATAATTATATTTATTTTTTAACTTATCTACATAAACAACTGCTGGAATATTACTTAACCATAATGGTTTTATTTTTAAATCTATTGTTTTAGCTGTATTAATTATATAGTTAAGAATATTTGGTAATTCTTCTCCTTTATGAACATATTGATTATTGTTCTTTGTAATATCTCCTTGTTTTATTGTAGCTCCTATATCATCAACAAAATCTATTGTAGAATCAACCATAGTAATTTTCTTTTCACTTTCATAATATGGTACTCCAGCATAAGCACTTTGTCCTAAAGCAAATAATTCATTATATCCTACTTGTAAGTAAAATCTACCAGTATCTTTTAACATAGCGGCTTCTGGTCTTTTTAACATATCTATAGAATCTGACTTATCTTGTACTTTTAAACATACTCTAAATTTGGAGTTAGACCATATTTGATCATCTACTACACCACTTGGTTTTTGGGTTGCTAGTATTAAGTGAACTCCTAATGAACGTCCTATACGAGCTGTTGATATTAATTCATCCATGAACTCTGGTTGTTGGCTTTTTAATTCAGCAAATTCATCACTTATAATAAATAAATGACTCATAGGTTCTTCTAGTTTTCCTTCTCTATAAAATTTTTGATATTTATATATATCCATACTACTTTCGTTTAGTTTTTCACGGGCTTGTTTAAACATATTTTGACGTCTTTTTAATTCACTATTAATACTTGCAAGACTTCTTTTCATTTCAATTATATCTAGGTTAGTTAATGTTCCTACGATATGTGGAAGTTTTACTCCTGTTTCTCTATTATCAAATGTAAGTGCTAAACCTCCACCTTTATAGTCTATTAATACAAATTGTACTTCTTCTGGGCTATAATTTATGGCCATTGAAAGTATATAAGTAATAATCCATTCTGATTTTCCACTTCCTGTCATTCCGGCTACTAATCCATGGGGGCCATGAGCTTTTTCGTGTAAATCTAATTTGAATAGTCCACCTTCTTCATCTATTCCGACAGGAACTTCTAATGATTTAGTTATATTATTATTTTTCCATCTATTAATAATATCTAATTGATTTACGTTACCTACATCATACATTTCTAGGAAACCATATTTCTTTGGTAGAACAAATTTACCACTATTAATATCTAATGGAATATTACTGATTTGAGTAATACAATCTTTTATTGAAAAATTTACTTTATCAGGGTTAAATAATATTTGACTATCTGAAGCCATTTGATTAGTAAATATACTACTTAATCCATTAGATACATTTATAAACATATTACATTCATTAGGTATTCTATTAAGTTTATCATCACTTATTATTAAACTATAACCTAAGTTTACTTCACTATCTAATATTTCACTAATAAAGGAGTTATTTTTTAATGATTTTATATCATCAGTTATTACTAGATAATATGGAGTAAATTGTACTTTACTATTATTTTCACTACTAACTTCTTTTCGATAGTTATATTCATCCATTAAGAATCCAGTTAATCTATTTATATCATCTTTATTAGTACCATAATATCTAACACTTTTTTCATTATTCCAAATATATGGTATACTTTTATATTTTTCCCAATATTTTTTTCTTTTATCACTGGTTAAGATAATTATTCTTAAGTCATCATATCCATGACAAGCCATAACTTGTAACATTATACTATCTAAGAAGTTATTAATAATAGAATCTTTACCTATAATACCTATCTTGTTATGATCTCTAAAGTTTAATGTAATAGGTACATTTTGCATTGTTTTAGTTTCTTTTAGAATATCTGTTATTAAACTTTTTAAATCATCTTCTTCCATAGTAAAATGTTCTTCTGGGTATTTTATTTCTATGTCAGGATTTTTATCTCCAATTCCTAGTCTAAGTTCTAGAAAGTCTGAATGTTCTGGTTTTCTTTCCCATAATGTACGAGATTTATTTAGAATAATATCTCTAACATTTTCTATTGGTAAGTTGTTTTCAAATAATACTCCTTTTTGATAATTTATTTCATTAAATATTTCTTGACGTTTTTGTTCAATATATTTTTTATATTTTTCAGTTCTTTGTTTATCTCTATTTTTTCTTTTTCTTTTATCATATGCTCTTTGAATTAGTGGAAAAAATATTGTTGCCACTATCATACATGCAGTCATAAGTATTGATGGGAATTGTTCTTTTACAGTTGATTCATGGTTTAAAACTTTTTGAACAGCTGTTACTCCCGTTACCATACTCATCATTCCCATAGTTATCATTGGCGCTATTACAAAGATTAATGGAGTATCTTCTTCACCTTCTTTTTGAGTAGGTGGATCTATATTAAAGATTTTTTTATCTAGTTTTCTTTTGAATCTTGGTGGGCGTTGGAAGTAATCTTTTTTTTCAAAAACTAAAACTTCTTTATCAACATACCCTGAATAGTCTGTTATGGGATTTTCTTTGATAGATACTTGGCTAATTGTTGGCGTTGTTATAGCAACATTATTACTATTATTTACTAATAATATTGAGCCAAAGTAATATATATTTAATCCTCCAATAAATATAACATCACCATTCTGTAAAGGTGCTTCATTACATAAAGTTTCATTTATATATAATCTATTATCAGGTTGTAAATTTTTAATAA
>CAKOQD010000024.1 GCA_934101185.1 uncultured Bacilli bacterium
GTTGTAAATGAACCTACCAAAGGATATGGAATATTAATTACTAATATGTTAGAAGAAGCAGAAAAGTAAGAGAAGCGATTTGCTTCTTTTTGCTTGATTTTTTTGAGCATTGTGATATTATAAGAAATGTTGATTATTGGTGAAGGTGATAACGAATGTCAAATGATAAAATATTAAAAAAAATTACTAAAGATGTAAATCATTTACAGTTTCAAATAGAACATCGTAAGTTATATAATACTTTTATAGCTTTTGTAAGATTTTGGGTAAAAAGTTGTATTATTTTAGATAAAAGTTTTCCTTTTTTCTTATCAACTGTATTAGTGTTTAATTCTAATTCTTTTAAAAATGATAAAGCGTTTAAAAGAGATATAGTATCTAAACCAGCATATATTCAAACTATTAATACTTCTAATGGAATTTTTGAAGAAAATATACGTGCTGTTGGTGGTGATAATATAGTTGAGTATTCAAGTGCTTGGATGATAAATAATACTGGATTATATGAGAGAACAGTAGTTACATATAAGGTTAATAATAAAATTAATTTAAAAAACATTGATGAAATATTAAGTATGACGGAAGAAGAATTAAATGATTTATTAAAGATTATTGATGTTAATGTAGTTACTAAAGAATATTTAACAGAAGAAGATCAATTATATAATGAAGATGTTGTAATAGTTACACAGTATATTAAATCAAAGGATGATAAAATATTAAGGCAGGAAACAGGTAAAGAAAATTTTCGACATTCTTCTTTATATGTTTTTTCAGTATGGTTATATGCAATATGGATTATGAAAATCAAAAAGTTTTTTATTAAAAATGTAGTTGAAGATACATTAGAAGAATATCTTACTATTTATAAATATATACGTGAGGATGAGTTGAAAGATTTAAGAAAGATTCTTGAGATAAAGTGTAACAATTTAGATATGTTACAAGATAAGACGCAGGATAAAGGTAAAAGCTTAAGCAGAGTAAGAAAGAGATAGGGAGACGTCTATGAAATATGAATTTATTGATTCAAAAAAGAATGATATGTTTTCTAGTTTAAGAGGAATTGACTTACAAAAAATGTTAACAGAAGTAGAACAATATTTATTGGAGTATAGAGATACGCTGAACTTACCTAAGAATGTAACCTTTGGTTGTGAGATAGAGTATGAAGGATTGTCTAAGGAAAAAACTGATAAGTATATTAGAAGAGAATTACATGATTGGTCATCTGATATTGACTATTCGTTAGATTCAGGTGGTGAAGTGAAATCACCAGTTATGACGGATGATATTAAGTACTGGAGAGAGTTGCGTAATGTTTGTAAATATTTATCTAAAAAAGGTGCTGATACTGTTCATTATGCTGGTGGACATATTCATGTTGGGACATGTATTTTGGGTCAAAAAATCGAGACGTGGCGACAATTTTTAAAAATGTATGCATTGTATGAAAGTGTAATATTTAGATTTGCTTATGGAGATAAAATTAATGGACGAAAAATGCAAATGCATTATGCAAGACCAATTGCAGATATTTTGTATTATTGTTTTGATGATATAGATAAATTAACTTCGGTACATCATTTAAGGGATATTCTGATAGATGTGCAAGAAGATAGACGTTACGCAATAAATTTTTGCAATGTTGATTTTAGAAATCCGAAAGATAATCACAAGAAAAATACGATTGAGTTTAGAAATCCTAATGCCACAACAAATGCAAT
The DNA here is from genome assembly GCA_934101185.1 of uncultured Bacilli bacterium. Classification (GTDB taxonomy): domain Bacteria; phylum Bacillota_I; class Bacilli_A; order RF39; family UBA660; genus JAEDJI01. The sequence continues at coordinate 1,728 of CAKOQD010000024.1, forward strand.
TATTTGGCAAAACAATATAAATACTTTTACAAAAATGTTGTTAACAGCAAAGCAAGGGAATTTGGATGAGGACTTTTTAGATTATAAATTGAGTAATGAATTTATTTTGTTTAAAACAGATGAATGTTTGTATAATGTTATTGATTTAAAGAGAGTTTTAGAGTTTGTTGATTTAGTGTTCGATAATAATTTAGATAAAGTATATTTTTTAAGACAGTATTTAAAAGATT